>CAZXDV010000191.1:0-6295 GCA_964639535.1 uncultured Enterobacteriaceae bacterium
CCCGGGTGTCCCTTCACGCTGCTACTCGCTTCAAGTATTTACATGCTAGAATCGGCGTCATTCAATTTTCACCTAAGACATAGTACAGAATATTATGGAATTCAGCATTAAAAGTGGTAGCCCCGAAAAGCAGCGTACCGCCTGCGTCATAGTAGGCATCAACGAGCCACGCAAGCTCGGCCCGGCAGCACGTGCAATCGATGCGGCCAGCAAGAAATATATCTCCAACATGATTCGCCGCGGCGACATTGATGGCAAGCTTGGCCAGTCCCTGTTGTTACACAATGTACCCGGCATGCTGTGCGATCGCGTACTGCTAATTGGCTGTGGCCGTGAAAGGGATATCGACGAGCGCCAGTATTGTCGCATTATCGAAAACAGCATCAAGCAACTGAACACCACCGGGTCCAGCGATGCCGTGTCATACCTATCTGAGCTGAACGTCAAGGGCAGGGATCTCGACTGGAAAATCTCCCGTGCCGTGGAAACCATTGATCACAGCCTGTATGAATTCAAGGAATTCAAGAAAAAGAACAAGCGCGTCAAGAAAACCCTGAAGAAAATCACCCTCACCGTGCCATCAAGACGCGAGCTATCATCAGCCGACCAGGCCGCAAAAACCGCAAGCTCGGTTGCAAAGGGCGTGAAGTTAACCCGTGACCTGGGTAACCGCCCCGCCAATGTCTGTACGCCGACCCATCTTGCGCAACAGGCCCAGCAGCTTGGTAAAACCTACAAATCGCTAAAGGTAAAGGTGCTTGACGAGGCTGCACTGAAAAAACTGGAAATGAATGTCATGCTGTCGGTCAGCCAGGGCAGCGCACAGCCAGCAAAGCTGATTACCATTGAACACAACGGCGGAAAGAAGAACGCCAAGCCGGTAGTGCTGGTTGGCAAGGGCGTCACCTTTGACACCGGCGGCATATCCATCAAGCCTTCTCCGGCCATGGACGAGATGAAATACGACATGTGTGGCGCGGCATCGGTACTCGGTACCATGTGCGCAGTAGCAGACATGGACCTGCCCCTGAACGTAGTCGGTGTTGTTCCCGCGGTAGAGAACATGCCAAGCAGCACGGCCACGAGGCCCGGCGATATTTACACCAGCATGTCAGGCCAGACCGTGGAAGTCCTCAACACCGATGCCGAGGGAAGACTGATTCTTTGCGATGCAATGACTTACTCCGAGAGATTTAATCCGGAGGTGGTGATCGATATCGCCACCCTCACAGGTGCCTGCGTGGTTGCCCTGGGCAGTCATGCAACTGGCCTGCTGAGCAATCACAATCCGCTGGTCAAGGATCTTCTTCACGCAGGGGAAACCGCCTGCGACCGCGCCTGGCAATTACCGTTGTGGGATGATTACCAGAAGCAGATCGACAGCCCCTTTGCTGACATGGCAAACATCGGTGGCCGCGAAGCCGGTACTATTACCGCTGGTTGTTTCCTTTCGCGCTTTGCCAGGAAGTTTAACTGGGCCCATCTTGATATCGCCGGTACTGCCTGGAACAGTGGCAAGAACAAGTGCGCCACCGGGCGACCCGTGCCGCTGCTGACGCGCTACCTGCTGGACCGCGCAGAGTCCTGATCGCTAACGTGCCTCGGGTTGATTTCTACATACTCGGTACAGAGCAGACGAAAGAACGATTCTGCTGCGAGCTGGCAGGAAAGATAAGAAAGCAGGACAGGGGTATTTACATCCACGCCGCGTCCCGTGAAGAGGCGCAGTCGCTGGATGACCTGCTGTGGACCTACCGGGACATCAGCTTCCTGCCCCATGCCATGGCCGGCGAGCAATCAGAACGGGATTCCATTATTATTGGCTGGGAAGACCCGGTTGCCTCCGGTGACTCGGTCATGATCAATCTCGGGAAGAACATACCCGCTCAAGCCGAGGCTTATGAACGTGTCGTGGAAATCGTTGAAGACAGTAACCGACAGGAAGGGCGTAATCGCTACAAGCTCTATCGCGATGCCGGCTTTGACATGCATAACCATGATATGAGCAAGGAACATGGATAGTCCTGGCCAAAACAAGCCCCGCGACCCCCTGAAGGAAAAACTGGAAGAGCTGGAATCCCTCATCGACAAGGAAGATAACGGCACTGAGCCAAACCGTATCGAAGTTCCCGTGCTTGATGAGCTGGTGGACGAGTCGGATTTTGTCGAGCACGCCGACGAGAACAATGTCGAGGAAATCGAGGAGCAGATCGTGGAGCTGGCCGAAAAACTCGAGGACAAGTTCTCAGGTGAACTGGACCAGCTGGTCAACCTGCTTAAAAGCAACATGAAAAACAGCATAATCGAGGAACTGCGCCAGCAGGCGAACCTTGAGCAAGCTGGCCAGGACGATCTGAACCAGGACGATCTCAGCCATGACGATCCGGCCCGGGTTGAGCCTGCCTCGAATTTCACCGCACAGGACGACGATAAGCACTGATATAACCCTTCTTTCGAGGCGCTATTGATACACCTTCCGCTGAGTGCATAATAGCGTCATTCAAATTTGTAAAACATTGACCCGCGAGCATGGATAAAACCTACGAACCACACGCCATTGAGAATAACTGGTACCTGCAATGGGAAGAGAAAGGCTATTTTTCTCCCCGGGAAGCCGATACCAACTACTGCATCATGCTGCCACCGCCAAACGTGACGGGTAGCCTGCACATGGGTCATGCCTTTCAACAAACCCTGATGGATATCCTGATCCGTTACCATCGCATGAAAGGGGACAGCACGCTGTGGCAGTGCGGCACGGACCACGCCGGTATTGCCACGCAGATGGTGGTCGAAAGACAGCTCGAGTCAAAAGGGCAGGACCGTCATGAACTGGGCCGGGAGAAGTTCACCGAGGCCGTGTGGGACTGGAAGGAAACATCCGGAAACACCATCACGCGGCAGTCGCGTCGTCTCGGCACCTCCATGGACTGGACCCGGGAGCGCTTTACCATGGACGAAGGCCTGTCCGAGGCTGTAATGGAGGTCTTTATCCAGCTTTATGATGAAGGTCTCATCTACCGCGGCAAGCGCCTTGTGAACTGGGACCCGGTACTGCACACCGCGATTTCCGATCTCGAGGTTGTCTCCGAGGAGGAAGACGGGCACATGTGGCACATGCGTTACCCGGTCATCGGTGATAGTGCAGGTGTTGAGCACCTGGTCGTTGCGACCACCAGGCCGGAAACCATGCTGGGCGACAGTGCTGTGGCAGTGCACCCGGAAGACGAACGTTACCGGGACCTGGTTGGTGCGGAAGTTGAGCTGCCGCTGACCGGCCGTCGCATTCCGGTTATCGCCGACGACTACGTTGACCCGGAGTTTGGTACGGGTTGTGTGAAGATTACCCCGGCCCATGACTTTAACGACTACGCGGTCGGCAAGCGTCACGACCTGCCGCTCATCAACATTTTTACTATCGATGCCGCGGTAAACGAGAACGCGCCTGCCGCCTACCAGGGCATGGATCGCTACGAAGCCAGGAAACAGGTGGTCAAGGATCTCGAGGCACAGGGTTACCTGGAAAAGGTTGAAGACCACAAGCTGATGGTGCCAAGGGGTGACCGCTCAAACGCCGTGGTGGAACCCTACCTGACAGACCAGTGGTACGTAAAAATACAGCCGCTGGCGGATCCTGCTATCGCCGCCGTTGAAAAGGGTGACATAAAGTTCATCCCGGAGAACTGGTCAAAGACCTATTTCGAATGGATGTATAACATCGAAGACTGGTGCATCTCCCGGCAATTATGGTGGGGGCACCGCATACCCGCCTGGTATGACGATGACGGTGGTATGTATGTCGGTAGAAGTGAAGAAGAAGTCAGGCAAAAACATGGACTGGCCGCGGACCTTCACCTGAGGCAGGACGAGGATGTGCTCGACACCTGGTTTTCCTCGGCACTCTGGCCTTTCTCTACCCTTGGCTGGCCCGAGAAAACACCGGAGCTTGCACGCTACTATCCGGGTGATGTCCTGGTGACCGGCTTTGACATCATATTTTTCTGGGTTGCGCGCATGATCATGATGGGGATCAAGTTCATGGGCGATGTGCCTTTTCGGGAAGTTTATATAACTGGCCTGGTGCGCGATAGTGAAGGTCAGAAAATGTCAAAGTCCAAGGGTAACATCCTCGACCCCATCGACCTTATTGATGGCATCGGTATAGAAGAATTGATCGAGAAGCAGAAGACGGGCCTGATGCAACCGCAGCTCGCGCCAAGGATAGAGAAAGCCACGCGCAAGCATTTTCCGGATGGCATCGAATCCTATGGCACCGACTCGCTGCGTTTTACCTTTGCCGCCCTTGCCACCCAGGGGCGAGGGATTAATTTTGACGTGGGCCGTATCCAGGGGTACCGCAATTTTTGTAACAAGCTCTGGAATGCTACGCGCTACGTGATGATGAATGTCGAGCAACAGGCCCTGGATATCAAGAGTGGGGACATGGAGCCTGGCCTCGCCGAGCGCTGGATCAACACGCGGCTTGCCGGCACCATCGACACGGTGACGCGGGGTATGACGGATTACCGTTTTGATCTTGCCGCGCAGGCCATGTATGAGTTTACCTGGGATGAATACTGTGACTGGTACCTGGAATTGTCCAAGACCACGCTGAATGACGACAGTGTCCCCGTCGCACAAAAGCGCGGCACGCTGTTTACCCTGGTCAACGTGCTGGAGACACTGCTGCGCCTGATGCATCCCTTTACCCCTTTTATCAGTGAAGAACTATGGCAGCGGGTTGCACCGGTTATCGGTCGCGAGGGTGAATCCGTCATGCTGGCAAGCTACCCCGCCGCTGACGAACTTGAAACTGATGAGAAATCGCTGGTTGAGATTGAGTGGATCAAGTCTTTCATCCTCGGCGTACGTCGTATTCGTGGTGAAAGGGATATTTCCCCGGGTAAAAAGCTGGCCATCCAGGTCAAGGGCGGCAGCGCCGACGAGCAGGGCTGGCTCAGCAGCAACCAGGCCCAGGTGCAGGACCTCGGCCGTATTGAATCCATCACGCTCACCGAGGACGAACCCGAGGACGCAGTCATCGCTCTCGCCGGTGACACCACCATCATCGTTCCCCTGGCTGGCCTGATTGACCCGGCAGTGGAGCTGGCAAAACTGGAAAAGGAACTTGGCAAGCTGCAATCTGCCAAAGAAGGCATTGAAAAGAAGCTGGCTAACCCCAACTTCGTAGACAAGGCGCCGGAAGCGGTGGTGAACAAGGACAGGGAACGACTGCTTGAACTGAGCGAGGCCATCGACAAGCTGCAGGCGCAGTACCAGCGAATTGAAAAGATGGCTGGCAATAGCTAGCCCAGGCAATACTCAAATCTTTCAGCGACTTGCCTGGACGGGCCAGCGAATTTCGAGCCTGCTACAATACAGTTAAAGTGAACTAGATGAGTCACCCATGTTTGAAACAGTAAAAGAAGATATACAGGTCGTGTTCGACCGTGACCCGGCGGCGCGCAGCAGCATCGAGACGCTGACATCCTGCCCCGGTTTGCACGCCATCCTGTTTCATCGCATGAACCACTGGTTGTGGAACAGGCGCCTGTACCTGCTCGCCCGCCTCATGGCTCACCTTGCGCGATTTCTCACCGGCGTGGAAATACATCCCGGTGCAAAAATTGGTCGTCGTTTCTTTATAGACCACGGCATGGGCGTGGTTATCGGCGAAACCGCCGAGATTGGCGATGACTGCTCTATCTACCACGGTGTGACACTGGGTGGTACGACCTGGAACAAGGGCAAGCGTCACCCTACCCTGCAAAACAATGTTGTCATCGGTGCCGGGGCAAAGATTCTCGGCCCCATCACGCTGGGTGACTGCGCTCGCGTTGGCTCCAATGCTGTCGTGGTTAAAGACATTCCGGATGGTGCTACCGTGGTGGGTATACCGGGTCATATCGTTGCCAAGCGTGAGGAAGTGCAGGATCTCGAGGCACAGCGCGAGGAGATGGCGCGAAAGATTGGCTTTGAAGCCTACGGTGCCAGCCAGGATATGCCTGACCCGATACAAAAGGCGCTGGATACCATGCTCGATCACATGACCAAGGTGGACCGGGAGATGGGCGATCTAAAGAAAAAGCTGGACGAGAAAGAAGGCTAGCTAGTCCCGGCCCAGCAGGCGCCTGACCAGGCGACCATCCACCACTGCAAGTCCACTGAATACCACGAGCACTGCGCACATCATGCGTGCGTTTATGCTTTCGCCAAGAAATATGATGCCAAGCAGGATGGCGGTGACCGGTACAAGGAACACCACCAGCAGGGTGTTGGTGGCTCCTGCCGTGCG
>CAZXDV010000192.1:0-5119 GCA_964639535.1 uncultured Enterobacteriaceae bacterium
AACCTGCCTTATGTAACAGCAGATGCAAGCGGTCCAAAGCATCTGAATATAAAGTTGAGCCGTGCCAAGCTGGAATCCCTGGTCGAAGATCTGGTAGAGCGAACTGTCGCTCCCTGTGAAACGGCGTTGAATGATGCCGGACTATCCAAGTCGGACATCACTGACGTGATCCTGGTGGGTGGACAGACACGTATGCCCAAGGTACAGGAAACCGTGGAAAAGTTGTTTGGCAAGGAACCCCGCAAGGACGTTAACCCTGACGAGGCTGTTGCCTCAGGTGCCGCTATCCAGGCCGGCGTGCTCGGTGGTGATGTAAAAGACGTTCTGCTGCTTGATGTGACACCATTGTCACTGGGTATTGAAACCCTCGGTGGCGTGATGACCAAGCTCATTGAGAAGAACACCACGATCCCGACAAAGGCGCAGCAGGTATTTTCCACCGCTGACGATGGACAAACTGCCGTCACGGTTCACGTGCTGCAGGGTGAGCGTGAAATGGCCGAAGGAAACAAGTCACTGGGACGTTTTGACCTGGCTGATATACCGCCGGCTCCGAGAGGTGTGCCCCAGATCGAGGTTGCTTTTGATATCGACGCCAACGGTATTCTTAACGTGTCTGCCACAGATAAGGCGACAGGCAAGGAGCAGTCCATTGTCATCAAGGCCTCCAGTGGTCTATCCGATGAAGAAATCGACAAGATGGTGAAGGATGCCGAGGCTCATGCTGAAGAGGATCGCAAGGCCAGGGAGATGGTGGAAACCCGTAACATGGCAGAGCAGATGATCCATGCGACCAACAAGTCACTGGAAGACCTTGGTGACCAGGTTGAAGAGCAGGAGAAAAAGGATATCGAGGCGGCCATCGCCGAGCTTGAAGAAGCTGTAAAAGGCGATGACAAGGAAGCCATCGAGGAAAAAACAAAAGCCCTCACTGAAGTGGCTGGTAAGCTGGCAGAGCGAGCCTATGCCCAGGCGAACGAGCAGCAGGGTGCTGCCGGTCCCGAGGCGGCTGCGGAAGCCGGTGATGCCCCCGCTGATGACAATGTCGTTGATGCCGAGTTTGAGGAGGTTGATGACGATAAGAAGTAACTGATACTGGAACTGCTTTTCATCAAGCAGTTCCAGTTGATTTTATCGCCACCTGTGTGAGAGAACCCGTGGCGAAGTATCTTCATGGCCTGGCCGGCTGAACCCCTGCCAGGCTTGTTTGCGACTGGAGAAGTGAAATAAGCATGGCAAAAAAAGACTATTACGAGGTCCTTGGTGTTTCCAAGAACGCCACTGACGATGAATTGAAAAAGGCTTATCGTCGCCTTGCGATGAAGTATCATCCTGATCGCAACCCGGATGACAAGGGCGCCGAAGAGAAGTTTAAGGAAGCCAAGGAAGCGCACGACATACTGTCCGATTCGCAGAAGCGAGCTGCCTATGACCAGTTTGGCCATGCGGGTGTGGAAGGTGGCATGGGTGGTATGGGGGGTGGCGCCGGCGCCGCTGGTTTCGGCGACATCTTTGACAGTGTTTTTGGTGATATTTTTGGCGGCGGCGCGCGCGGTGGCGAAAGAGTTTATCGCGGTGCGGACCTGCGTTATGAACTCGGACTGACCCTGGAGGAGGCGGTTGCCGGAACGACGGTTAAAATCCGGGTTCCAAAGCACGTGGAGTGTGGTACCTGTGAAGGTAGCGGCGCAAAGAAAGGCACCGAACCTGTAAACTGTACGACCTGCAACGGCATCGGCCAGGTGCGCATGCAGCAGGGTTTCTTCTCGGTCCAGCAAACCTGTCCACAGTGCAAGGGTACGGGAAAAATGATCAGCGATCCCTGTACAACCTGCAGGGGCGAGGGAAGAGTTCGGGATAACAAGACCATATCGGTAAAAGTACCACCGGGAGTAGACACCGGGGATCGCATTCGTCTTTCCGGTGAAGGTGAAGCCGGGCAAAACCGCGGTCCTTCGGGAGATCTTTATGTTGATGTCGCGGTCAAGGACCATCCAATCTTTGTAAGAGACGGTTCAAACCTGCATTGCGATGTTCCCATTAGCTTTGCTACGGCAACCCTGGGCGGGGAATTTGAAGTGCCGACCCTGGACGGCCGGGTCAAGCTGAAAATCCCACCGGAGAGCCAGACAGGCAAGCTATTTCGACTGCGGGGTAAGGGCGTGAAATCCGTTCGAGCTTCCAGCAAGGGAGACCTGCTTTGTCGCATCGTGGTAGAAACACCGGTCAACCTGAACAAGAAGCAAAAGGAACTGCTGCGTCAATTTGAACAGGCAATGGATGAAGACAGCAAGGAGCACCGTCCGCAGGCCAGTTCCTGGCTCGATGGAGTGAAGAGTTTTTTTGACAATATGACCCAGTAAACTAGGCTGGGCTGGCATACTGGCAAAAATCGCATTAGTCTTTGGGTCGTATTCCATACAGGTAGAGAACAGAAATGGTAAGAGTAGGGGTTTGCGGCGCCGCTGGCCGAATGGGGAAAACCATTATTGAAGTGTGTGACGCCAGTGACGGCGCCAGGCTGGGTGCAGCAATTGAGCACCCTGACTCGCCGGCCCTCGGCCAGGATGCCGGGCTGCTTGCCGGGACAGGTGAATGTGGTGTCAAGATCGTTGCCGACATCGATACGGTTGCTGATGACTTTGATGTCCTGATTGACTTTACGTTTGCCGACGCAACCATTGGAAATCTACTTAAATGCCGCGCGCTCGGCAAGCGCATGGTCATAGGCACAACTGGACTGGACCAGGCGCAGCAGGACGAGATCGCAAGTGCAGCAAAGGACTGCGCAGTAGTCTTTGCTCCGAATATGAGTATCGGTGTGAACCTGTGTTTTAAATTAATTGAACTTGCCGCGCAGATAATCGGTGAAGATACCGATATAGAGATTATTGAAGCCCACCATAACCAGAAAAAAGATGCACCTTCCGGCACCGCGGTAAAAATGGGTGAAATTGTCGCCGAAGCGCTGGGCCGTGATTTGAAGGATTGCGCGGTCTACGGCAGGGAAGGTATCGGCGATGTTCGGGATCGCAAGACCATCGGCTTTGAGACTATTCGAGCTGGCGATATCGTGGGGGACCATACCGTGATGTTTGCCTCGGCCGGCGAAAGGGTCGAGATTACCCACAAGGCTTCGAGCAGGAAGACTTTTGCCAGCGGCGCCGTGCGCGCTGCGAAGTGGATCATGCAGAAGGACTCCGGCCTGTTCGATATGCAGGATGTGCTGGGCCTGTGACGATTGATGCGCCACTGAAACTCCATTCGGAAACCATTCTCCCTGGCTGGATAGATTACAACGGCCACATGAACGTGGCTTACTATGTCCTTGTATTTGACCACGCCACCGACGCTTTTCTTGATTATATCGGTCTCACCGATAGCCACCGCACGCAACACCAGTCCTCCACTTTTGCGGCAGAACTTCACGTCAATTATTTACGCGAAGTCCGGGAAGGTGACGAGGTGGAAGTAACTACCCAATTGCTCGGCTATGACGAGAAGCGTTTCCACTACTTTCACCAGATGTACCACAAGGGCGAAGGATGGCTTTCGGCCAGCAACGAGGTAATGAGCCTGCACATGGATATGGCCGTGCGCAGGGTAGCACCCATGCCCGCGAACATCATCGAGAAGCTGGCTGAAATTTCCAACGCCCATGATAAATTGCCGCTACCTGAGAACGTGGGAAGGAAAATGGCAATAAAGTCCAGGGCCAGGCAGGAAAGCTAATTCTCCTCACGCACCCGGGTTTATCTCTTCGCATGGCTGAGAAACTATGGAAAAGGTGCAGGAAGTGAATTCGTTGTCATCTCTTCAACATCTCTTTAAGCAGTGCCATTCACAGCTGGACGAGTTATTCCTGCTACACCAGGAAGCACTGCTCCAGGGGGAACTCACCGAGGCCCTGTTTTTGCTTGAAATTTACTGGTCCTGCCATTCACTTCATTCCGACTTTGAAGATGCCGAAATATTCCCCGTTTACCGGGATTTACCCGAGCCGGGACGCTGGGATGCAACTTTATACAACAAGGAACATCAAAAAATTAAGGATCTTTACGAGACAGTGCGAAGCGCAATTACTACACTGATAGACAGGGGGCTGGAAGGCTCTCCATTGAGACGCGGTATCATCCAGCTGATGGACAGGGAAAAGAGTTTTAAAGGTCTCTGTGAACATCACCAGGAAAGAGAAGAACAGTCACTGCTTGTGGAGCTCGATGCCCAGGCTGATAGTGACTGGAAGATGAATACGGCAGGACAATTTTCAGATCTGTGGGAAGCGCAGTTTTCAGAAAGTGTCCGCTTGATTAACCGTGGAGCAGGTGGTGAATAATGTTTTATAAAGTAGAAGAGGAAACCCTGTTGAGTAGTTACAAGTGTGGTTTGAAAATCATTGGGTTGGTTTCCATTATCCTGTTTTCCAAGGTACAGGCCATGGAAAAAGACTGGAGTATGGACGCCTGTTCTCTTGATTCAGCTGAACAGTTCACTCACCAGGAATTTGTTCCGGATTCATGGTTTGCCTCCACGGTGGCCAGCGAGGCGGAACTCCAGTCCGAGGTAAATAGCATTGAATCCGATGACGGGGTCTACAGCCCTCGGCTCGTGCCCACGCTAATCAGCATGGGTGCCCTGGCCCAGGAGAATAGTAATCACACCCAGGCCGCGCAAAACTACGAGCGGGCACTTTATATTGTTCGTGCCAATAACGGCCTGTACAGCACGCAACAGTTGCCCATTCTGGACAGGATGATTGAGAGTAATACAGCCAGTGGAAACTGGAAGAGTGTTGCTAACTCCTACGACATGATGAGCTGGCTTTACAAGCGAAATTTCAGCGAAACAGATCCAAGACAGCTGAAAAACCTCAAGCGTATCAGGCGCTGGTACATGGAAGCCTATAACAAGGATATTGATCGTAGCCTGGAAGTGCTATTTCAAAGTGCCGAGGAAATCTACGACAGGGGTATAAAAATTATGTGGGAATGCACCAATGGTGACTCTGCAAAGTCACTTTGTCTCTGGCATAAGTCGTGTTGCTCAAGTGGAGACGACAGGCAGGGTGTATGTCCGCTTGATGTTAAGCTTCAGCGATAAAAGTTGGCAGCAACAAGCA
>CAZXDV010000192.1:5219-6291 GCA_964639535.1 uncultured Enterobacteriaceae bacterium
CGAGTCGAGACAGAGTGTTTGAATAACATGGTTCGTGGAAGAATTTCACCACTGGGCCAGCGATTCCATTTTGTCCGGTTGGCCTTTGCTTTACCCGTTCCGGCAGATGAGGAAGATCTGTCCCGGGAGGTGTTTCCTGCGCGCTGGCAGGATGCTCGAATCAGCGGCACCCAGGCCAGGTATCTGAATGGTGGTGATTGCGAACTGGTCAGGACGTTTATTGATCAAGTTTTACCTTTCCTGAAAGTGAGGAATAAGAGCGGAGCCATGGAGTGTTTTGCGGTACAGCGTACAGCTTCAAGGCTCAGGTCAAAAATGCATGCACTGATCCCGGTAAACGAAGAAGATCGACAGGTAATAAGGTGATGACATCTATTCTACGCGGTCTTCCAAGGCCGGTAACAATTAAGGCGATGATCTTATCGATCTTTTTGGGTGCAATGCTCTCGCCTGCTTCGCTGCAGGCGCAGGGGTCACCGGTGGAAGCACAGTGGGAAGTTTACCAGGTGAGGTTTCGATATACCGGCATGTCTTCTCATTACACCTGCCAGGGTATGGAAAACACCCTGAAAAGACTGTTGAGGTTAATAGGCGCCAGGGATGACATGCGGGTCGAGGCCAGGTGTTCTTCGTTCAGTCGCGTGGAGAGTTTTCAGCGTGTAAACATGGCATTTGCCTTACCGGTACCGAGGGAGATGGCGGATATTTCTGCTGAAGTATTCCCTGCTGAATGGCGGGTGGTAAAGGTGTCCGGCGTTTCAAGTCGTTACCTTGACGACGGCGATTGTGAACTACTTGAAGAATTCGAAAGACAGGTAATGCCACTGCTGAATGTACAAAACACGGGCAGGAAAATACGCTGTGTCCCCTACAGGCGAGAGTTTAATCGTGTGAATTTACGAGTAAAAGCATTAATGGCATTGGAGAAACCGAAGCTGGAAGAAAGACCGCCGCTCGAAATAAAAGAGGAAAATAAAGAGTAAATGAAAACAGCAATTATCGCCGGGGTCGGCCCGCTGGTAGGACTGGGTGCGCAGCTTTGTATGCGTGCCTTGCGCGTTGAGGCTCGCAG
>CAZXDV010000193.1:0-6289 GCA_964639535.1 uncultured Enterobacteriaceae bacterium
TCCCTTTCAATATGTATATTTACGCTTTCGAGCAGGCCCTTGTCAGCCGGGTAGGCAACGAGGATGGCGTTTACCGCCTTCGCAGAAAGCCCCCAGCGCGACGCTTGCATCGTCGAACCTGCAGACAGGCCCAGGCTGTCAATTAGCAGCGGCTGCTCTTCCACCCACACTTCAAACCTTTGCTGGTAAGTTCCAGTGCTATAAATTTCCCTGCAAGCGGGTCGTCCCAGGCACTGGCTATCCCATGCAATTAAACGCGAATCCTGTTTTAGTTTCATGATTGTCCTTACCAGGACTTCAGCGCCATCGAAAAAGATATTTCCCTGGGGCAGCCATTCAATACTGGCTTCACTTTCAACGCTGATATGCTGAGTCAACTTCGCCGGGTAGGGATTTGCGCGGTAGAACTTGGTTGCCGCAGGCGTTGTCACCAGGGCTTCACTTTCACGATCCACTTCAACATCAATATTAAGCGCATCCCCTCCAGCGATTCCGGCCGGCGGATGCAGGACATAGGTGTGGCACACCCCTGGGCCTTCCGGGTAAAACGGTTTCTGAACGCAAAGCGGGCCAAAGTGACGGCGCCTTGCCAGCTTTGTACCGCCGTTGTTTCGCTCAAAGCCCAGGCTGAGCTGTGCCGGCCAGCGTCTGACTGCCTGTTGGGATTCATTATCTTCTTCTGCAGCACTCGAAGATAAAGCAGGAAGGTTCACGTTTTTAGCTGTCCCGGAAATTTCTTTGCCTGGCTTTTTTCTGCTGCATCGTGTTTTTTACATACCTTGCACCGAAGTAAATGATGACACAAAACACTACGCTGCTGGCGACCCACGAAAGATAATGGGGATGAAATAAACTGTCGTGAAATGGGTGTGCTACTAGCTGTTGAGAAAAAATAGTGAGAAAGATGGTGAGATTGACCGCTGGCAATTTCATAGTGATGTTTTCTCCGTTATATAAAGGTACAGGTACGTGTCAGGGAGGCATTCATAACCCCGTCCATGATTATCTATGTTTCGAGAACAATCTCAATGGCAGCCTGGAACATGCCCCAAAATGATGCAATTTCACAGGTTTGGGGCGAATTACACGGAAATCAAAATACCCTCCCCGGGCCGCGATAATCGGTATAATTTCATCTTCACTGCACATCGAGATTCAAAGCTGATTAACCTGTGACAGGCACATCTTCAATCGTGGTTATCACTGACCTGGACGGTACCTTGCTGGACCATCACACCTACACTTACGATGCGGCACTGCCGGCTATTGATGCACTGAAGACACGCCAGGTTCCGCTGATCCTCAATAGCAGTAAGACCGCGACGGAGATCATTGCCCTTCGAAGACAGCTGGGTCTGAAAGACCCGTTTGTCGTAGAAAACGGTGCTGCGGTTTACCTTTCCGAGACATCCACCCCGGAAGTCACATTTGCGCAAAAACGCGAGGAAATACTGGAGATTATTCACCGGCTCAGGACACAGCATCAGTATGCCTTTCGCGGTTTCGCAGATATGACGGTTGAGGAAATCCAGTCATCGACCGGCCTGGAAAAAGAGGCTGCAATAAATGCCATGAAGCGCGATTTCAGTGAACCCTTGCTATGGCAGCAGTCAGATTCACAACTGGACGATTTTTGTAAACGCCTGTCATTAAATCATTTACAAACGCAACGTGGCGGACGCTTTGTTCATGTCATGGGAGAATATGACAAGTCCGACGCGCTGGCATGGCTTCGAAATTACTATCATGAAAAGTGCTCAACGATGCCGTGGATCATTGCACTGGGAGATAGCGAGAATGATGCACGCATGCTGGAAGCCGCTGACGAGGCGGTCCTGGTTCGTTCCCCGGCGCATCCTCCACCACGTTTGAGCCATGATAGACTCGTGCTGACAGAACGAAGCGGGCCCGAGGGCTGGAACGACGCAATCTTAAACCTGCTACACAAATACGAAAGCAAAGAGGACCAAACTAATGGGTGATTTTCACCAGAACGGAATTGTAACGACTCTACACAACCTGACTCATCGACCACTGGATGAAATCGAGCAGGAACTGGTCAGTTTTTCCGCGTCCCGCCCCATGGCTCTTGTGCTTCCCTGTCTCTATTCGGAACTGGAAGGCCCGGCATTAACCACGATAGTTAATGAACTTTGCAAGGTACCTTACCTGTCACAAATTGTTATCGGTCTCGATCGAGCCGACGAGAAACAATATCGCCACGCACTGGCATTTTTTTCAAAATTGCCGGGTAACCACAGGGTACTTTGGAATGATGGCCCTCGCTTGCAGGCAATCGATGAGAAACTGAAAGGACATAACCTGCAGCCTCGAGAACTGGGTAAGGGACGCAATGTATGGTATTGCCTCGGCTACGTGAATGCTGCAAATATTGCCGAGTCAGTCGCACTACATGACTGCGATATAGTGACTTATGACAGGCAAATGCTGGCCCGCCTCATCTATCCTGTAGCCAACCCGAACTTTAACTACGTTTTTTGCAAAGGTTTCTACCCGCGTGTGGCAGAAGGCTCTATCAATGGCCGCGTATGCCGCCTGCTGGTCACACCCCTGTTGCGCTCCCTGAAGAAGATTTTCGGCCTGGATAGCTACATTGAATTCCTTGATAGTTTCCGGTACCCGCTTGCCGGCGAGTTTTCATTACGAACGGACGTCATTAATGACATTCGAATCCCCAGTGACTGGGGTCTTGAAATTGGCGTTCTTTCAGAAATGAATCGTAATTATGCGAACAATCGACTGTGCCAGGTGGATATTGCAGATCAATATGATCACAAGCACCAGGTTTTATCCTTTGATGATGAATCCAGGGGGCTTTCAAAGATGTCTATAGATATCAGCAAGGCAATTTTCAGAAAACTGGCGACGACAGGTGTGGTATTTAATACTGAAACCTTTCGAACAATAAAGGCCACCTACTTTAGAATTGCATTGGACTTCATTGAAACGTACAACAATGATGCTGCGATTAATGGGCTTGGCCTGGACATTCATGCCGAGGAAAAAGCCGTGGAATTATTTGCGGAGAATATTATGAAAGCCGGGCTCCACTTTCTTGACCACCCCATGGAAACGCCCTTTATTCCCAGTTGGACCCGGATTACCAGTGCAATCCCAACGGTTACTGCAGAGTTTCTCTCGGCGGTGGACGAAGACATGAAAGAATTCTCGCCGGGATAAGAAACCGTGCCAGTAGAATTTGAAACCGACGAGCTACTCGCTCGTATAGTAAACCATGTTCGCCGTATATATCCCGGGCACGATGTTGATAGTATCGCCACGCGTGTGCTGGAGGCTGCCGGGTTAGACAGTAGTTGCGAATCGAGCGTTGATAATACGACGCTCTGGAATGAGTCAGACATCGCAGTAATTACCTACGGGAATACCCTTGAACAGGAAGGCAGGCACCCGCTTGCCTCATTGCAGCATTTTCTTGACAGCCACCTGGCGGACAGCATTTCCATCGTTCATTTGCTGCCATTTTTTCCTTACAGTTCCGACGACGGGTTTGCCGTGATGGAGTACCTGCAGGTCAATGACTCACTGGGCGACTGGGAGGATATAGAAAAGCTCGCCGGGCATTACAAGCTGATGTCGGATCTCGTAATTAATCACTGCTCCGGCAGGAGTCGCTGGTTCGAACAATTCAGGCGTGGTGAGTCACCGGGAAAAAATTATTTTTATACGTGCGACCCTGATAAGGACCTGTCAATGGTTGTCCGACCGAGAACGAATGAGCTGCTAAAGGCGATAAATACGCCAGATGGAGAGCGCCATGTCTGGTGCACCTTCAGCGCAGACCAGGTCGACCTGGACTTTTCAAACCCCGATGTATTAATCGAGTTTGTCGAGATTGTCAGGTTTTATCTTGAGAAAGGCGTGAAAATATTTCGGCTCGATGCCGTTGCATTCCTCTGGAAAGAACCAGGAACTAATTGCCTGAACTTACCGGAAACCCATGAGATCGTCAGGCTGTTTCGCAGCATCACTGAAGCACATACGCCGGGCAGCCTCATTATTACGGAAACCAATATTCCCAACCGTGAAAACCTGAGCTACTTTGGTAACGCCAACGAAGCTCACATGATTTATAACTTCTCTTTACCCCCGCTTCTGCTTTACACATTGCTATCCGGGAATTGTCATCATCTCAAGAACTGGATGATGAGCATGCCACCGGCACAGGTGGGAACAACATATTTCAACTTTATTGCGTCACATGATGGTATAGGTCTTAGACCGGTCGAGGGAATACTTGATGATGATGACCTCGATGCCCTGATACAGACGATGCAGGACTTCGGTGGACACGTGTCATGGCGCGCACTCAATGACAGTGAGAAAAAGCCCTACGAAATCAATATTGCGCTGTTTGACGCATTGAAAGGTACGCTTGCAGGCAGTGCCGATGAGTGGCAGTTGGAGCGTTTCGTATGCGCCCATGCCATCATGCTTGGACTCGAAGGTATTCCTGCTTTCTACCTGCACAGTCTCGTGGCAACAGAAAATGATCATCAACGTCGCGAGCATACCGGCAATAATCGTGCAATTAACCGCCATGTATGGGATCTGGAAGATCTGGAAAATCAGCTGTCAGGATCCACTCACCATGCGCAGGTATTCAGGCGGCTGAAACACCTGGTACAGGTTCGTCGTAAGCAGGCTGCTTTCCATCCAAACGCTACGCAGTTCACCATGCACCTGGGAGATGCAATATTTGCCTTCTGGAGACAAAGCCTCGAACGGGACCAGAGCATATTCTGCCTTCACAATATCACGCACCAGGAGCAGGCTCTGAGACTGATGGACGTCAACCTGATCGTGACCGATGAGTGGACCGACCTGGTCAGTGGAACAAGCTTCGAGGATCAACAGGCGACCATCAGCCTCGCGCCATACCAAACCCTGTGGTTAACAAATAAAGCTGCCAACTAGCTCCCCTTTTCAAGCGGGTTGTGAGATGTCTGTCGTAAAACCGGGCGCGTGATGTTAATGTTGGAATGTAGTCTGAGGGGAACTACCAAGTGACAACTGCTAAAAAAAACCAGGGCCTGGATATCATTATTGTCGGTGCAGGGTTTTCCGGCATATACATGCTGCACTGTGCCCGCGAAGCGGGGTTCTCCGCAAAAGTCGTCGAAGCCGGCAGCGGGATCGGTGGCACCTGGTTCTGGAACCGCTACCCCGGTGCTCGCTGCGATGCACCCAGCATGGAATATTCCTACCAGTTCGATAAGCAGTTACAACAGGACTGGACCTGGTCTGAAAAATATTCAAGCCAGGCCGAGATCCTTTCCTACATGGAACACGTGGTGGAACGCTTCAATCTTGCCGATGGCATACAGCTCAACACACGAATTGCGTCCGCTGCCTATGACGAAGATCATTGCTCATGGAAACTGCTTTCCACAGAGGGTGAACAATTTTCTGCAAAGTTTTGTATCTTCGCCACGGGCTGCCTGTCAAACGCATCCAGGCCTGTGTTTGAAAACGAATCGGCTTTTGAGGGTGCCATCTACCATACCGGGGAGTGGCCCCATGAAGAAGTCGATTTCTCCGGGCAAAAGGTTGCTGTCATTGGAACCGGCTCGTCCGGTATTCAGAGTATTACCGCTATTGCGAAGCAGGCGAAAGAGCTGACTGTTTTTCAACGTACACCTGCCTTCAGCGTGCCCTCTCACAATCGCCCCTTCCATGAAGGAGAGCAGGAAGAAATAAAAGCTCACTACGACGACTTGCGTGCTTCTGCGCGAAGCCAGTTTGGAAACATGGAGTTTGAACCCAATGAACGCTGTGCAGGAGAAATGAGCGAAGAAGAGATCCAGCAGGAGCTGGAACATCGCTGGGAACTGGGTGGTTTGAAGTGGTATGGTGTTTTCGCTGATTTCCTGCTCGATAAAGAGGCCAATGACATTGCCGCAAACTTTGTCAGGAAAAAGATCCGCGAGATTGTGAAGGATTCCGCAACCGCGGAGAAACTTCTTCCCGCCACAATCTTTGGGTGCAAAAGAGTAGTTACAGATACTGGCTACTACGAGACCTTTAACCGTGAAAATGTTGAACTGGTAGATATTAGCTCAACACCCATCGAAGGCTATACAGAAAAGGGTCTCCTTGCAGGAGGTAAGGAGTACGAGTTTGACGTCGTCGTACTGGCCACCGGCTACGACGCCATGACGGGTGCACTTTTGCAGATGGATATCCTTGGACGTGGGGGACAAACACTGAAAGATAAATGGCAGGCGGGACCTGTTAATTATCTTGGACT
>CAZXDV010000194.1:0-6258 GCA_964639535.1 uncultured Enterobacteriaceae bacterium
TGACTCCCCGCGATTGAAGCAGGGAAAAATTGACCTGTAGCTTAAGTCCCGGGTCGTCGACATCTTCAAGTCGTTCATGTTCCTCCAGGGCACAACGAGGGTTGTCCCGCAGTGCCTGCAGCTGGTAGCTGGTGGCAGACCAGGTCCTGTGCAATGCCAGCAGGTTTTTGCTAAGTAGTGTGTCTGCACCATGCTTCAAGGAAATATTTTGTGCCTGGTTGATTGTTCCCAGCGTGCAGATGTCATTTTTCAGAAGTCCTGATTCCACCAGGCAAGCCATGACCTCGTTTTTGCGTTCATTGCGGATCTGGATTACGACACCCGGTTCCTCGTTGAAGAGAAATTGCAGGACATTACTTTCATCCCCGGGCAGAGTGATGTCTATACCAATACGACTGCAAAATGACATTTCGCAAAGAGTTGTTATGACCCCGCCATCTGAACGGTCATGATAGGCAAGTATGTCGCCTGTCTCATTAAGGAGCTGAATCGCCCTGAAACATGCTGCAAGTTTACCTGGGTTGCTGATATCAGCTGTGTCACCACCTTTCAGGTTAAAGGCCTGGGCCAGTGCAGAGCCTCCAAGAGATCGATCGCGGTCACCAAGCTCGATAAGGAGTAATAGCGTTTCATCACAATCTTGTAGCTGCGGTGTGAGCGACTGGCGTACATCTACCACCGGAGAAAACGCAGTAATACAAACCGAAAGCGGAGACGTCACCTGTTTCTTGCTTTTTCCTTCGTTCCACATGGTATTCATGGAAAGGGAATCCTTGCCGACGGGGATGGCAATTCCCAGCTCCTGGCAAAATTCCGAAACAGCGGAAACCGTATCAAACAGGGCTTCGTCCTCATTACCCTGGCCGCAGGCAGCCATCCAGTTGGCAGAAAGCGAGATATCCTCGACACGTTGAATACGCGAAGCACAAATATTTGTGATTGCTTCAGCGATGGCCAACCTGCCCGAGGCGGGTGCATCGTAGACGGCCACGGGGCTTCGTTCTCCTGTGGCCATTGACTCACCCGTATAAGAGTCAAACCCGGAAGCCGTGACTGCGCAATCAGCGACGGGGGTTTGCCAGGGCCCTACCATCTGGTCACGCACGACAAGTCCGGAGACACTTCGATCTCCGATTGTCACGAGAAAGCTCTTGTCGGATACAGCCGGAATGCCGAGGACCCGTTCAATGGCAGTTTCCAGTTCAATACCGTCGAGATCAAGCGGGCTGGTTTGTTTTTTCCCCCGCGTTATTGATCGCTCCATCTTTGGCGGTTTGCCAAGCAGTGTCTTGAGCGGCATATCGATGGGCTGATTGCTGAAGTGGTCATCTTCCAGCAGTAGCTGGCCGCTGTCGTTGGCAGTGCCGACAATCGCAAAAGGTGCCCGTTCCCTTTCACACAGCTCTTCAAATAATGAAATTGATTCTTCCTCCAGGGCAAGCACATATCTTTCCTGGGACTCGTTACACCAGATTTCCAGGGGAGATAAATCTGGTTCGGCAACGGGAATCTCGCGCAAGCGGAAAGTCGCGCCTCTTCCGCTATCATTGACCAGTTCCGGTAATGCGTTTGAGAGTCCGCCAGCTCCAACGTCATGGATGGAAATAATCGGATTGTCCCGGGCCATGGCCCAGCAGCGATCAATGACCTCCTGGCATCGTCGTTGAATTTCGGGATTGTCTCTTTGCACCGAGGCAAAATCGAGCTCTGCGTGGCTCACACCCGAGTCGACGGACGATGCCGCCCCACCACCGAGACCAATCAGCATTGCGGGTCCGCCCAATACGACAAGTTTTGCCCCGGGCGGGATCTCCTGCTTGTCCACGTGCTGCGGGCGTACATTGCCGTAGCCACCGGCGAGCATAATTGGCTTGTGATAGCCGGTTATCACCCCGCTATCATCGCTGCCCTGTTCAAAACTCCTGAAATATCCACACAGAGCGGGACGACCGAATTCATTGTTGTAGGCGGCAGCCCCAATTGGGCCTTCAATCATGATCTCAAGAGCGGAAACGATCCTTTGTGGTTTCCCATTCGACTCCTCCCATGGCTGGGGCAGGCTGGGGATATGCAGGTTGGACACGCTAAAGCCGCACATACCCGCCCTGGGTTTTCCTCCTCTTCCCGTGGCAGCTTCATCCCTGATTTCTCCCCCCGCGCCGGTAGCCGCACCCGGAAAAGGCGAGATCGCGGTTGGATGATTATGGGTTTCGACTTTCATCAACAGGTGTACATCTTCCTGGTGATGGGAGTAGCTTCCTGTCGCGGGATCGGGAAAGAACCTGGACGCGGCGTAACCACGGGTTACAGCAGCATTATCGTGGTAGGCAGACAATACCCTGCCGGGATTTGCAGAATGTGTCTTCTTGATCATTCCGAACAATGACGAAGAATGCTTTTTGCCGTCAATTGTCCAACCAGCATTGAAAATCTTGTGTCGGCAATGTTCCGAGTTTGCCTGGGCAAACATCATCAGTTCAACGTCATGTGGATCACGCCCCAATTCGTTAAATGCATCAGCCAGGTAATCAATTTCATCACTTGACAGTGCAAGACCCATGTCTCTGTTGGCGCTTTCGAGGGCAGCTACTCCCTGGTCCATCAAGGCTACCGAGGAAAGTTCACGTCGTTTGCCTGCTTTGAAAGTAGTTTCCACATCGGCGATACCATCAAGTACAGACTCGGTCATTCGATCATGGATTAGCCCCCTGATGTCAGCCATTTGACCTGGAGAGATTTCTTCTCCCGGATTCACCTGCAGGTACCAGCAGGTTCCCCGTTCAATTCGTTCGACAAAATCAAGCCCACAGTTCCTGGCTATATCAGTCGCCTTACTTGACCAGGGGGATATCGTACCCTGCCTGGGTATTACTATCATTGAAACGCCGGCATCCGCCGTGATGATGTCTGTGGGAACGCCATATTCGAGGAGTTCTTCAAGTCGCTTCAGCTGTTGCTGATCCGGACTCGAACTCGTCAAGATAAAATGAACGAATTCGCTGCGCAGCGCACAAACGGCAGCGCAAACGGACTGTAGTTCGGAAAGCTTCCTGGAAAGTCTGAAATCTGAGAGTGAAAGGCAGCCGCGAAGCACTAACATCTTTGAAGTCATGACGGCATCGAGAAATTAAAAAGTGTTGTTAAGCTGTGATCGAATCTATAGGGAGCGATTCTAGCAGATGGCGATAACTGCTGCAGTCACAAGATACCTGAACAGGCGCGGGGTGCAGGCTTAAATGGTGGTTCAGTGGATCTCTTCGACTTTGACGAAGATGCTTCTTTCCTGTTGTCCCTGGCGGCGGCTGCTGCCGAGAATTTCCCGGTCAGACGTATTAAATTGCTGCACTATGCCGCCAATTTGAAGCCATTGCCCCAATTTACCTCTGATCGTTGTGTTGGCATTCTGGACGTCAAAAATCGCTGCCTGGTTGGGTTGGACCCTGGATAGCTGAGGTGAGACCTGGAGTGTGACAACATCCCCACTAACCCGGGGTAACACGTAGAACCCTGAACTGACGTCGTGATAATCAATGGTATCCTGCACCACGATATTGCCATTAACCACGTAGGCATTGCGATTGGCAATTGGGACCTGTTGACCCGACTGGACAAACGCCGCCTCACCATCGAGTGTTTGCACCTGGTATGTATTGTTGTCGTCAAGGTCCGAACGTGTACTTAAATTGCGATAACGAACGTTGTTTCCTTCATCATCCTCGGCGGTTATCGAGATACCCCTGTCGTTGCCCGTTCTTCTACCTGCGCTTACACCCACATTTCCAGTACTGTACTCACCAGAAATATCCTGCCTGCTGCGGTTTACCTGGCCTTCGATGTCCTGTTTTACAGTTATCATAAGTCGGCGTGGGGCCCTGTCGATGCTCGCCAGGATTTGTCGTATTTCGGAAAGGTTCGTCGGGGTTGTTTTAACAATAAGCTGGTCGCGCACGCCCGAGACACTTCCTCCTTCATTCACCATAGGACGCAGGATTGGAATAATTTCCTCGGCGGTGCGGTAATTCAGCTTGATCATCTCCAGCTTCATGCCCGCAGCCAGGCTGTGTAATGGCTGTAGCAGGATCGAAGTTACGAACACGACTATGAGGCACTTTCTCATAGCGATAGCTTCCTCAGGTTTGAGTCGGGGGCCGAACGCGCCCACATTTCTTCAAAGACATCCATAAAAGTCTTGGACTTCCTCTTGTCATTAAAGTTTAGGTTGCCTTCATACCGGGTAGCACTGGTGCGATAAATAAAGCCGGTAGCATCAGCAACAAACAGCGATTCGTTAAACTGCTGGTATTCCCGCCCCGGGGTTCGAAATTCAATAAAACTGGGAAGATTCCCGCCAAGCTCAAGTAGAAGATGCCCGCGTCGTGCAATTAACTGGGATTCAAAAACGATTATCCTGACCCTTGCACGACGATTTGCAAGCAGCATATTTTTAAGAATTTCAGCGTACCCGGGTAAGTTATAAACGGTCGGATCCAGTTCCCTGCTGATAATATCGATGCTGCGACCGGCCTGCTGGGTCATTAAGCAGGCAGCCGAATGCTGTTCCTCAGCCGTGTCGATATCGACTTCGTCGTCATCAATGCCCAACCTGTGTTCTTCAAAAGCGTGCATGCTCTGCGAAATTAACCAGTGAATTTAACTTCTCAGAATGATAGTCGAGTAAATTGGGGTGGACAATGTGTAATACCCCGATATACCTCACATTTTTATCTACCAGGAGCCTTTAGATGGCCGGCGTTATAAAGCTCCAGCAAAAAATCCACCAGTTTCTCCGGACATGACTGCTGGTTTCCAAGGGGATTGGAAAACTCGGGACTGGCGCTGAATTCCTCCACGAAAGATTGCAATTCAGCTGGAAATACCAGGCGGTCGCCGTTTACGAAAAGTATCGGCCCATCCTCGAGACGGTAAAAAACACTTTTGACCGCATGCTTCCTGAGAAATTGTTCGTTCTTAAACCTGGTAATAAACCCGGTTCTATCAAGCAAGCTGTCGGGTTCGTCGGCGAAGAAATTTTCCGGAAGTTCAGTACAGGATTTACCCAGGCAATCCAGTAACAGCGAGCGGTTCGAAAATGCGCTATTCAAAATCCGATGAATGCTGTCGAGGTCGTCAGTTTCGATTTCACCCGGATGCTTTTGCAATTTCCTTTGAGGGTCGAAAAAGCGAACATCGGTACTGTTTTCGATAAGGGAATCAAGCAGCCCAGCCAGTATTTCATTTCTACCCGGCGCGCGAAATCCTACAGAGAGGGTGATCGATTTTTCCTGTGCAACACCATGATGTGCTATCCCGGGAGGAAGATATAACATGTCACCGGGTTCAAGTTCCCAGCATTCGTTCGCAACAAATTTATCAATAATTTTTAAGTCGAGGTCTTTAATAAAGTTTGTTTCGTCATAGTCCCGATAGTTAATGCTCCAGCTGCGAGTGCCCTCGGCCTGGAACAGGAATACATCATAATTATCCAGGTGAGGGCCGACACTGCCCTTGTCCGTGGCATAGCTCACCATGAGATCATCGATACGCCAATTGGGCAGAAAGTTAAAAAGGGACAGGAAATCTGCGGCCTCGGCGATATGAAGCTCCAGGTTTTGTACAAGCAGGCTCCAGTGATTGCGCGGCAGTGTTTCAAGGTCATCCGATTCGAAAGGCCCATGTAAGACCTGCCATGGATAATCCCCGTCTTTCTCAAGAACCAGCCTGGAATCAGCCGTTTCGCTTTTGGCAATGCTGAAGATGGTTTCTACTGGCGCGAAATTCTGAAATCCCGGGATTACCTTGCGGAAAAGGGCGGGACGTTTCTGCCAGTACTCCTGCAGGAACTCCTGTGTATCAAAATGCGGTGATGAAAGAGGAGTGAATGGAGTCACAATGACTAGTTGAAGATAATTACGAGACTCCCTTTAATCTCGCCAGGATCTCAAGTGCCTGGGCACTTGCATTTCCAACATAGCTGGATGGTGTGAGTGCCAGCAATTGCTCCCGGGACTTTTCGTCAATATCAAGTTCATTAACGAAATTATGAATGTCAGATTGCTGGATAGATTCGCCGCGTGTAAGTGATTTTAGTTTTTCGTAAGACTGCTCGATACCATGCTTGCGCATGACCGTCTGCAGCGGTTCCGCGATAACCTCCCAGGAATTATCAAGATCTGCTGAGATAGCTTTCGTGTTCACCTGTAACTTAGCCAGTCCCTTGATACATGACTGCAGAGCGATTTGGCTATGGGCAAGGCCCAC
>CAZXDV010000195.1:0-6216 GCA_964639535.1 uncultured Enterobacteriaceae bacterium
CCGACTGTTTGTCGCCTGCCTTTCACTTTTTCTTGTTTACTACCTGATTCAAAGCCAACTACAGGTGTCGCTTGGCAACCCGCAGGCGCTTGCCGTTTTTTCGATGCTGGGCATCCTGCAACCGGTATTCCTGGTGCAACTAATGTACATGCCTGACAGGGGATTGCTCAATAGATACGGACTATTGCTTGTTTCCGGCTTTGTGGTGATATTTGTTTCTGGTTTGCTGGTAATAAAGCTTTATCCAGATCCATTGAACGAATTACTGCTGCGCTGGTTTTCACTACGCCCATTCCCAGGGGTAATTGTTTCAACCCTGGTGCTCATGTTTTACCTGGTAGTGTGCGCTGTCGCAGTTAACAGGGTTTATAAAAAGGATGATGACTTTGCACTATTTATTTTCACTATCGCACTTTTCAGCGTCATAACACTGGCCAAATTTGACCTGGCGCATATTTCGGTCGTGCTGTTCATTGGCATGGCTATCAGCCTCATAGTCACCATGCTTGGCACATCCTACAACATGGCATATCGCGATGAATTGACAGGTTTGCTGGGTCGTCGGGCCCTGAATGACAAGATGAAGGGACTGGCGGGGCGCTACGTGATCGCCATGATGGACGTCGATCATTTCAAGAAATTCAATGATACTCATGGACACGATATAGGTGACGAGGTGTTGAAGATGGTCGCTACTCAAATTTCGATGGTGGGAGGCGGTGGTATAGCCTACCGATATGGCGGCGAGGAATTTTGTATTGTGTTTAACGGTAAGGATATCGAATACTGCGAGGATTATCTTGAAGATGTACGTCTATCCATCGAAGAATACCAGATGAAAGTACGTGATAAGACACAACGCGCGACAAGCAGGAAAGAAGCTAAACAGCGCAGGGGAAGACGTGCCAGCAGGAATAATGAAAAAATCGTCTCTGTCACAATTAGTATCGGTATGGCGGAACCTGACGAAAATTTCAGGAGCGCAGAAGAAGTGATGAAACAGGCCGATAAGGCTCTATACAGGGCAAAGAACAAGGGACGTAATTGTCTCTCCACCTGAACGCTGTAATGACTCAACAAAAAAAACAGGCAAATTATTCCCTGGTTAACGACGACCAGGGCCTTGCTGATCTTTGTAATACGCTAAGGGACTCCGAATGGCTGGCGGTGGATACGGAATTTGAAAGGGAGAAAACCTATTTCCCGGAACTTTGCCTGGTGCAACTGTCAGACGGCAGGGACGTCGCTATTGTAGATCCAATCAGCATCGATAACCTGTCACCTCTGAAAGAGTTACTTTACAAGGCTTCAATTACCAAGATATTTCACGCGGCACGCCAGGATTTGGAAATATTCTATTTCCTGTGGGGGAGTCTTCCTACGAACATTTTTGATACGCAAATCGCGGCGCCCCTGCTGGGATACGATGAGCAGGCAGGCTATGGGAAGCTGGTCCAGAACATGCTTGGAGTAAGCCTTGAAAAAGCCCATACGCGAACAAACTGGAAAAAACGGCCTCTGAGCAAAGACCAGCTTCAGTATGCAGCTGACGACGTAATTTACCTGGCAAAACTATACCCGCTGATCAGGGACTCGCTTGAAAATTGCGGCAGAAAGGACTGGCTGGGGGCAGAACTGGACAATCTCTCTGATCCGGCGTTATATCAGCTAGACCCGGAGCAGTATTTAAAGCGAATTAAAAATACCAGGAAACTGAATTCCACGAAAAGAAGCCTGTTAAAAAAGCTGGTTAGCTGGCGCGAGGAAGTCGCGAGAGACGAAAATAAACCAAGGAACTGGATACTTCGGGATGAAGCGCTGCTTGATATCGCCAGTCTTTCGCCCCGGGAAAAGTCAGACCTGGGTAGTTTAAAGGCACTGAAAAGTGGCGACATTGGGCGTCACTCAGAATCCATCCTGCAATTGTGCAGGTCCGCACAGGCTGAACCGGTGGAATCTTCACCTGCGAAACATGAGCAGCGCTCACTCACGGCTGAAGAAAAGACACTGAGAGATGCCCTGTCCGTTGTAGTTAGTGTCATAGCCATTCAAAATCAGCTCAATCCAAAAGTTCTTGCACCGCAAAAAGAACTTGAGAAGTTCATATTGAAGCAAAAACCTTGCCTCCTCACCGCTGGTTGGCGCAAGGAGTTACTGGAGGAGGTATTAACACAGTTCATGCACGGGAATAGTGCCCTGATTATCAACTCAGGTATGCCCGAGATTAAAAAAATGAAAAATTGATGTCAGTGTTCGGGAAAAATTAATCTAAAAACAGTGGATTATTGATTTCATATAGTATACGGTCGCAACATTAGCAGAACATTGAAGTAGTTCCGGGAGTTAATTGTAGCAGTGTATGCAGCATGTTCTACCGTGAAAATTCAACAAGGTTTTTTTGCTAATACATTGTTTAATTAACTTCTAGAGAGGAAAAGCAGTATGGCAACAGGTACAGTAAAGTGGTTTAACGACAGCAAGGGATTTGGTTTTATTACTCCTTCTGATGGTAGCAGTGATGTTTTCGTTCATCATACTTCAATCCAGGCCGAAGGTTTTCGAAGCCTGGCAGAAGGTCAGCAGGTTTCCTATGAAGTGGAACAGGGACCCAAAGGACCAAGTGCTGTAAACGTCACCCCCAGCTGATTTTTCCCGGTGATGGTTTGAAAAAAAACCCGCAATAGCGGGTTTTTTTTTATTTCACTGACACGTATTGTGTCATGCCTGCAGGCCGGGCATTTGCCTGCCTAGTGAGCTAACATTTCAAGCACGGTTTTTGCGCTCTGGCGTTCAGATATGCGTGATGCAAACGCGCCCACATTTTTATACGCAGAAATATCCATTCCGACCATTCCGGGCCAGTTTGTCATGATAAACAGGTAAACATCAGCGACGCTGAAATCGTTACCAAGTAGATAATCGTTGTTGGCTAGATGACCATCGATGAACTTCCAGCGCGCATCAAGCCGTTCTTCCATCGCTTTGCGCATCGGGCCTTCAAGTGCCGGGTTGAAGAAAGCACCAAGAGTCATGTGCAATTCAGAATTCAAATAGGATAACCATTCGTGCAGTCGTGTTCTTTCAAGTGAACCATTGGCTGGTGCCAGTGACTTATCGGGACATTGATCCGCGATGTATTGCAGAATTGCGCAAACCTCGGTTAGAGTTTCGCCACTGTCCAGTTCCAAAACGGGAACAGAGCCCTTGGGGTTTATGTCGTTAAAGTTGCGACCATCTCCAAGTACGCGATCGCCAAACAAATCCACTTTCTCGACGTCAAATTCCAGCCCGGATTCGAGCAGTGTCATGTGAATAGCTGATGAACAGGAGCCAGGGTGTGAATAGAGTTTCATATTTTGTCGTTACATGTTTGAATTAAAGGCCTGATTATAACCCACGAACCCATCCCTGAAATCCAAAAATGCGAAATATTCCACTATCCGTTCTCGACCAGTCACCTGTTCGAAAAGGTGGCACGGCCGCCGACGCGCTAAATGAAACCATAGAACTGGCGAAACAGTGTGACAGCTGGGGTTATCATCGCTACTGGCTGGCAGAACACCATGCCACGCAGGGATTCGCCGGCTGTTCTCCAGAAGTATTGCTGGCAAGGCTGGGGGCTGAAACAGATCGGATTCGTATTGGTTCAGGGGGAGTCATGCTTCCCCATTACAGCCCCTATAAGGTGGCCGAAAACTTCAAGATACTGGGCACTCTTTACCCGGGCAGGATGGACCTGGGTGTTGGTCGTGCCCCCGGCACGAACCAGTACATCAATGCCGTGCTGGCATACGGCTCCAATGTCGGTTCCGAGTATTTTCCGCAAATGGTCGCGGATCTCGATGCCCTGCTGAGAGACGTGGATCCGGTAACTCCCGGCATGGAAAAGGCGAGAGCGATGCCGACAGTCGAGCAACCACCGCAACTCTGGATGCTCGGTTCAAGCCAGGATAGTGCCAGCCTTGCCGCCAATATGGGTTTGCCCTACTGTTTTGCCTATTTTATCAATTCCAACATTCGGCAGGATATCATGCAGCTGTACAGCACCAATTTCGTGCCTGGTCCGGTAGCGGACAAGCCCTGGCGTAACCTCGCCGCCTTCGTGGTATGCGCAGATACGGACGCTGAAGCGGAGAGATTGTACAGGAGCCGAGAACTCTGGTATCTCGGCTTGCTGACCCAGAAGGAACCCGGGGCTATTCCCAGTGAAGAAGAGGCGGCCGAGTACCAGTATAGCGATGAGGAAAAGGCCATCCTGGCTGCCAATCCAAGGCACATCATCAAGGGAGCACCCGAAAAAGTTAAAGCCGAGCTGGAAGAGCTGATCCAGACATTTGAACTGGATGAATTAATGGTCGTGACAATCACCTATGACTTCAAGGCACGCTGTCGTTCCTATGAGTTATTGATGGAGGCCTGGAATAGCTGAGCATGGACCCGGTTAGTTTCTTTACATCAAACCAGGAATGGCTCTGGGTTGTTACTGTCGTTGTCGATCTTGGTTTTGCGATTCTTCTCTACCGCCTGTTTGGTCGCTACGGGCTCTACGGCAGTATCGTTTTCAGCATTTTGATGGCCAACATACAGGGGCCCAAGCTGACAATGGTGTTTGGTCTTCAAACCAGCATGGCGGTGATTCTTTATTCAAGTATTTTTTTCGCAACGGATCTTTTAAGCGAAAAATACGGCAGGCAGGAGGCACAGAGAGCCGTGTTGCTTGGTTTCGTCGTCAGCGTAATGACGGTGCTTATAAGCCAGTTAAGTCTTTTTTACCTGCCTTCATCAGATCCAGGCACTAATGAATTCGCAACTAATGTACATAATGCGGCTGTTGTGCTGTTTGATTATACCCCTCGCTTTGTTTTTGGTTCATTGTTAGCCTACCTGCTCAGCCAGAGCTTTGACGTGTGGGTATTTCACTGGATAAAGGAAAAAACCAATAACAGGCACTTGTGGCTGAGGAACACAGGATCAACGCTACTGTCACAGGCGATGGATACACTAATTTACGGATTGGTTGTATGGTGGGGAATTGTCGACCTGCTAACGGCATTGCAGCTGGCTGGAGCAAAATACATATTCAAGTTTGTTATTGCGGTGCTGGATACACCATTTATTTACTGGGCCAGGTCCTGGGCACCAAGATAAGGTTTCCCATAAATTAGAGAGTAGAAAAGTGGAAAAAGAGTTCTGGCACGAAAAGTGGGAAAGTAACGAAATCGGTTTTCACCAGGATGAAGCGCACCCACTGCTCGTGAATCATTTTTCTACCCTGGAACTGCCCGCTGATGGCCGCGTGTTTGTACCCCTGTGTGGCAAATCGAGGGACATGCTTTGCCTGCGCGACATGGGTTACAGGGTTACCGGCCTGGAATTGAGTGAGCTTGCGGTCAAGTCATTTTTCTCGGAGAACGACCTGGAATTTGACATTAGCCAGGGGGAGGATTTCAGGAATTACATGGCCAATGGGCTACAGGTTCTCTGTGGTGATTTCTTTAAATTGACAACGCGGGCGCTTGAAAATGTCGACGCTGTGTTTGACAGGGCGTCGCTGGTTGCGATGCCTCCCGGCATGCGCCCTGGATATGTGAATGTATTTCGCAGCCTGCTGGTTTCCGGTTGCCGTATTCTCCTGGTTGTACTTGAATATGAAGATGGTCTGATCAAGCCGCCGCCGTTCGCCATTCATCAAGAGGAAATAATGCACCTGTACGCCAGCTGGTGCAGGGTGGAGCAGATTGCGAAAATTGATTCCGAGGTGAAAGGCCAGCCTTGCCGGGAAGTGGCCTACCTGTTAACGGTAAATTAGGAATTAAAATTATACGAAGATCATGAATAAGGAAAGCAAGGTAGTCTCAGTCCTGTTTGTGTGCATGGGAAACATCTGCCGTTCCCCAACCGGTGAAGGCGTGTTTAAACATTATGTCGAAGAGGCTGGTTACGCAGACAGTATCCATATCGATTCGGCTGGCACGATTGGCTACCATACTGGTGCACCAGCTGATTCACGTATGCAATCTGCCGCGAGCAATCGAGGTTACAGGCTTGATTCCAGCGCCAGGCAGGTTGCTATAGAAGACTTCGAAAACTTTGACCTCATTGTCGCCATGGATGTGGAAAACCTGGAAAACCTGTACGTCCTTTCAAGGGGGAAGGAAGGCCAGGTTCGCATGCTGGGTAGCTTTCTCGATGACAGCGATGACCCGGTGATGGGGC
>CAZXDV010000196.1:0-6211 GCA_964639535.1 uncultured Enterobacteriaceae bacterium
GTTCTTGTCATCCAGCACCACGCTTGCGATTCCGTGACGGGCAAGTTCAAGTGCAGCCGTTACTCCGACGGGCCCTCCGCCCACGATGATGACCGGGTGCGTAGCTGCATCGCCATCCATTTCCGCCGGTCTTTGAAAATCAAACTGCGGGTAGTCGAAATAGAGGGACTGGTCGCTATTTGCCGGCCTCACCATGGTTAATCACTCTCTTTCATTAAGGTGTTCATGGACTGTAGCCATTGCTGACGCGACATAAATCCAGGCTGATCGCGACAAAACAATTCCGTTTCACGCTGTATTTTCTCCACGTCAAGATTCAAATCCAGTGGTTCTCTGAATGGCTGGTTGATATACCAGGGCGTGTGCGTATACACCTCGATGCGGTTGCCTTCCGGATCACGAAAATATACGGACCAGGCATTACCATGGGTCACACACTGCAGGTCATCAACTCCTATTTCCAGGATGGCCTGATAAAAATCTTTTAGCTGCTGTAAATCATCGATGAAAAACGATACCTGGTTGATTGTATTGAAGTCCAGGGAAGCCGGTCGACCTTCTACCAGTACCACCTGGTGATGTTCTTCGGGATCCCGGCTTAAAAAGACCAGGTACTGGCCACCGGGAAAGGGCCCTTCGTCTGTGACATATAGACCGAGCACGCGGGTGTAAAAACTTTTCATCTGTTGTATATCGGAAACGAATAGCCCCAGGTGGCTGAAAGACGGAGAATTGAAATTTTTCACGACCTTTACCCTTGTTTCTGATTAGAATGAATACTTGCCGAACCTGGAATAATTATATCTTTAACTAAGGGAAAATGACCGTCCCCATTTATTCGCTTTTTTACCTTCAGGGCCGCCGGGTATGAGGAGATATTTCAACTTGCCTGCTATTTCAGCCTTGACGGTGCTTGCATGCTGCCTGCTTGCCTGCAGTGACAGTAAATCCTCCTATTTCCCGGTCGAGAAAGGCAATCGCTGGCAATATGAAATAGAAACCAACACCGTCGAGGGGGCCCGTAAGCAAAAAGACATCCTGCAGGCCCTCGGGCCTGCGAAAACTGCCGAGGCGCACCTCTACCGTTTTCGATCCGCTTCAGGGCAGGAAAGTATTATCCGAGTGAGCGCCGAAGAAGTGCGGCTGGTCAAGGCACTGGAACCGCGGCTGGAATTTGACACTACCCTGCTCAGGTTCCCCATTGAAAGTGGAAACAGCTGGGAAAGTGTCATTACAACAAGCACGATAGCGACCTTTGATCGAAAAGCGGGCGACTTCATTGAAGATGTACCGGTAACCGCCACGGTCGAATCACTCGAGGAAACAGTGCTCGTCCCCGCGGGCAAGTTTCGGCATTGCCTGAAGGTATCTTATGTTGGTGAGAAACGCATACCCAAGGGTACCTACGCTTACCAGGAAACCATGACATTGAAAATCATCAATAATCGCTGGTACGCGAAAGGTGTTGGCCTGGTTCGTGAGGAACACCAGGAAATCAGCGGCGTGCTGGAATATCCGGACAGCGGTTACATAAAGGTACTGGACCGGTTTTCAGCACCCTAGTGCAGGGAAGTCATTACGGCAAGCAGCCGTTCAATTTCCTCTTCCGTGTTGTAATGCGCCAGGCTTATCCTCAGCACACCTTCATTGACATCTATTCCAAGCTTTTTCAGCAGGCGCACCGCGTAAAAGTGACCATGCCCCACTGCGATGTCCCGGGCAGCCAGCGCCCTGTTCATTTCCGCGGGTGAATGCTCCTTCGAAACGAGCGCCACGTTTGCCTCCCGCCAGCTGGTCGTGTTTTTACCGATAATCCGTATCGGTAACTTTTCCAGTCCCCTGATTAACTGCTCGCAGAGTTCCTGTTCATGCTTGTGCATGAGCGCCGACACCTGCCCTGCCTTTTTCTTCAACGAAACATTTCTTTCACCGATATGGTGCTGGTGACTCGCTTCAAAATAGTCTTCGAGTCCTGCCAATGCAGCTATCGAGGCATGGTCTGGTCCCGCAGCATCAAGCCATTTTTCCCTGTAGGGTTTATTAAAATAGTGACATTGCGGGTCAAGGACTTCAGCAAAATCCCTCGCGCAATACATGACTCCGAGATGCGTGGCCCAGGTCTTGTAGGTGCTGAACACGTAAGCATCCGGTTGAAAAATAGAGAGATTGGGCCACTGGTGTGGAACAAAGGAAACACCATCCACCACGATGCGCGCACCATGGGCCCTGCAAAGCTCGACGACCTCCTCCACCGGGTTGATCGTGCCGATAATATTAGAGCTGTGAGTGACACACACGACTTTAACGGCCGGGCCAAGCATGGACCGCAGGTCCGCGAGATCCAGTTCACCACTTTTCGGGCTGACTTCCCAAAGTCTGAAGCGTGCCCCCTGGCGCTGGCACAGGCGCTCCCATGCTCCAATATTTGCCTCGTGGTCCTGTTCACTGACGATTACCTCGCTGTCGCTGTCCACGATTGAAGCACAGGCAAGGGCCAGGGTGTTGACGTTTTGAGTCGTTGAAGGCCCGAGAGTGATAGTGTCTGCCGGCATACCCAGCAAGTCGACCATGCTTTGTCGTCCTGCATCCATTTGCTCGCCGGCCATGCGCCCTATACTACTCTCTCCGTAGGGCTGGACCTTGTTAACACGATAAAAATGATTTAATCGCTCAATCACGGAAGCAAGAACGTAACTTCCGCCAGCATTTTCAAAAAAGGCTGTGTCCTTGCCGGGAGATTGCTCAAATGCTGGAAAACAGGAGCGTACAAACCCAAGGTCCAGGTGCTTCATTGCCCCGTCTACACTTTCCAAACTCATTCTTTTACATCAGGCAGCAGCGCCCTTGCCAAATAGTTCTTCCCTGGATGGGTAACGTGTTTTCGCTTTTCTAAGCAGCTCCGGGTCAATATCGAATTTTAGTTCGTTACCCGGGCCGATGCCCTCTTCTCGCAGGCAGGCTGCGATATCATCGTCGTCATCGGTGAATCCGGCTCGGCGATTAAACTCCCACTCGTCCTCAAGACACTGCCATCCAAGGTCGGCAATCTGATCGCGACTGACTTCCTCGCCAAAAAAATGGGAGTAGCAACCACGAATTTCATCCAGGGTGGGTTGAAGAAACTGGCAGAAACCGGAGCCATCGCAAACGGCATTAACTATCTGTACATCCTGTGACGCCCTTACAGCATCCTCACCACTGATATCCGGATCAATGACAAGACCTGCAGTGTGATCGGCGCCCATTGCGCTGGTGCTATAGGTGACGCCGGCTACTTTTAATGGTCGTGGATCCCAGGCCGGCAGTGCCTGGCCCCTCGCAACCGGGATACGGGGATGTTCTCTATGACGTCCAATGGCAAGAGCACCATTCCCAATTAGTCGTCCAATTTCACTGCCCGAGGCAACTTCTTTTGCCAGGAGCTGCCTGGCGCCGTCCGCATCACCCCATTCCATGCCCTTTGAATCCATGTAAACCGCAATAGCTGCGCCTGTTTCTATCGTGTCCAGGCCCAGTTCGTCACAAAGACGATCGAGATCGGCAACATCTTCCCAGTTGTTAATGGCACAGCATGAACCCAGCAGGGTCAGGGTTTCAAATTCCAGTGCCGATGTAACGTAGTTGCCATTTTTATCGTGCACGATATTCGAACAACGCACGATACAACCAGACAGGCAGTTATGCATACCGCCGCCGCGTTCTTCAAAGGTCTCATGGATCCGCGCGCCATCAAGCTTGTCCACTTCCGGGTTGCGGCCCTCGGTTCGATTCTTGTAGGGAAACGTGTGCAGCATGTTAGCCATGGGAACGCCGGTGCTTGTACCGCCTTTAAAAATGTTATGACGTCCATCTGACAGGTAGGTTTTACTAAAGGTCTTGTTGAAGTTGTTGAAACCTTTTGAATCAACCGCCTGCCGTGCCCTGGATTTGCCCGGATCGATGGCCACCCACTTCAGGCATTTCGACCCCATCACGGCGCCAACACCACCGCGAGCCGCATGGCGTGCCGGGCGTCTTTGCTTACTACGATCGGTTGTTGCCACTGATGCACCACTCAGCATCATTTCGCCGGCGGGACCAATTGAAATCGCCGATGCCGACTTTGGATAGTTCGCCAGCAGCTTCTCACAGCAGGCATAGTTCCACAGGCCCTTGTATTCATCGGCATTGACAAGGCGCACGCCGCTTTCATCCACTTCAAGCCCCCAGCGTTTTTCCATGTCAGCCGGTTGTCCGCTGACAATAATCACGCGGTAACCCAGCTTCATAAGATCCTGTGCTGGTTCACCGCCGGTATTGGCCTCCTTGATTCCCCCGGTCAGTGGACTTTTACACCCCACCGAGAGTCGGCCTGACGTCGGTGCCGAACTGCCGGAAAGGACCCCGGGAGCCAGTACCAGGACATTATCCGGCCCAAGCGGATCACATTCCGCATCGCATTCCTGTAACAGGATCCTCGCGGACAGCGGTCTTCCTCCCAGGTAAAGCCACTCGGCAGGAAAGTCCTCTATAGACACCTCCTGCGTTGTCATGTTGACCCTGATTACCTTGTCATTGTCCCAGGCAGTGGCCATGTCTCGCCTCCCTTTAAGGTGAATAGATTTAGTTTAAGCCTAAACTATATTAAAAAAACTGTCGAGCCACTATAGCCAAATTATAAAAAAAAGGGCAGCCATGCCCTTTCCAAAATTATTAAAAGCCCCGGTAAGACTGCCAGGTGTCTGTGCCGCGATGCTTAGTCCATATCCGGCGCATACATCGATACACTGTTTCGACCCGCCGCCTTGCTGTGATACAGCGCACGATCCGCCTTGCTCATCAGGTCATCCAGTCTCTGCGCATGTTCCGGAAAACCTGCGATGCCGATACTGACAGTGGTACTGATCTTCTCCCCTTCAAGATCGAAGGTGGTATTTTCAACAGCGGTCCTGATTCGTTCACCTGCATCAATGGCTGCCTGCCCCTCGGTTTCCGGCAAGAGTATTATAAATTCATCACCGCCGTAGCGCGCCAGGGTGTCGGATTCACGCAGGCAGGACTTGACCGAGTTGGCCACATTCTTGATCAGGGTATTACCTGCATCATGGCCATAGCGGTCGTTAATCTGTTTCAAGCCATCAGCATCCAGCATCACTACCGAGAAAACGTGCTTGTAGCGCTCAGACTTTAATATTTCCGTGCCCAGCGTATTTTTAAAGCTTCGCAGGTTATCCAGCCCGGTCATATCATCGGTTTCAGACAGCTGCTTGAACATTTTCTTGGCGTAATGCAGGTCCGCTGAAAGCATCGTGACCAGGTAAGCCATCAGCAGGTAGGGTGCAAAAACAGACATGATCACGCCAAACTGTTCGATGGAAAAATCCGCAGTGAAGTAGCTCGGATAGCCCATGAAAAGATAGGCACCGCTAATCGCTGCGAGGATGAAAACCGTGGATAATTTTCCCATCGTGAGACCGCTGGTAATAATAACCAGCAGGTAAAGGTTGAGTAGAGGACTATGTACCTTACCCGAATACCACAACACGACGGTGATAAAAATCACCATGGCCCAGATCTCTATACCAAGTTTCCAGCGCGCTTCGAGACGATAAAAATTCAGGTAGCGAAACCCCAGGACAAAGAGGCCAAAGCCAAGTGCCGCCTTGATTATCGCCGCTTCACTAACAGCCATGTTTCCCGGTACCACCAGGTACAGGATCACGAGTATAAGTAAGAGCCACTCAAGCTCGGCGACGCTGCGTGAGAATCCTTTTAGTTCTACTAAGTCTATCTGTTCATCCGCTGAAACATTCAAATTTGTTTTTGTATTCACCATTAACTACCCGGCTGCATAAAAATTATATTTACCTGTCTTTCCTGTTTGAATTTAGTTTACTGCCGGCCGTGGCATACAGTTACTTGTAAAAGAGTACAGGCAAAGCCTGTGCCACTTGTCAGCAGGATTCCTGCTTCTTTAGAGTGATGTTCAGGGGCGAGATAGGGTTCACAAAAAAAATCGACAAAAGTGTTAAGGACTTAACACTTTAAACAACAACTTACCTGGGCGTATTTACGAAAAAAATCAGCCTGTTAGGCATTTGTCGCCAAAATCACGACAGGAAATAAAAAAAGGGCGGGTAATCCCGCCCTTTTTAACTGCCATTATCCAGGTCCCGTTAGCCTGCAGGGGATGCGTGGTAAAAGTTCTCCGTGTTTGGCTGTCTTACCTTTG
>CAZXDV010000197.1:0-6195 GCA_964639535.1 uncultured Enterobacteriaceae bacterium
CAGGCCCGCCGGGTATCAGGAACATGTCCGGTGCCGGTACATCAGCCAGTGTTTTTTCTGCGTTTAACAGGGGAATGCCATTGTCCGTGGTGATAATTCCTGCTTTTTTAGCTACAAAATTTATCTCCGCGCCTGGCATGGCGGCCAGTACCTCGTAAGGCCCCATGGCATCAAGGGCAGTCATACCGTCATAAAGCAATATCGCAATATTCACTATCGCTCTCCTCTTAACTTGTTATTACTAAAGATCAATATCCAGCAGTTTCGCGTACTCCCGGCTTGGCAAGGGGTTGGTACCACCTTCAGGTGAAATACTGAGGTTGACAGAATCAAAGTAGTCATACCAGCCGGACTCCCCTACGTTTTGCTCCAGCCCGTGAATATCTTCGATGCTGCTCATGGCAAATACGCCCACGTAGCCCTCTGCGGGCGCCAACGGCAGGCTCGTGTCAATCTTGCTCCAGCCCAGGGTCATAACACCATGGGAACGAGCTTCATTGACAGCAGTATCAAGACTCAGCAGGTAGTTCTTTTTTTCATCGCTTGGGAGGGCATGCCATTTATCATTGGGCTGCCACATGATCACGAGTGTTTGCATCAACTACCTCCGGCGTAAGAGCGCAAATGGGCATGCTAGCCTGACACTCTCGTCAGAACAATCAAGGGGATTTCTTTTTCGGCACCCGGACGGGCCCGCCCTGCCCCTTGGGTAATATCATAAGTCAATGATTATTATAGCTTTTAGCCTATTAGCCCCAATTGTGGCCTGGATGATATACTGCCCGCATAACTTGGGACACATGGAAAAATGTGTCTGGAATGCCAGGAAAAGATGGGAGTCATCAAATGAATATCTTGAAGAGTGTTAACCTGGTTCTTGTGAGCGTGTGTCTATTTCTTGGTAGCGGCTTCACCGTAACCTACGCAGACGACGAGACAGATGCCATTGCGGATCAGTACAACAAGAACAAGTCAAAATCGAAATACAAGGTTGTTTGCAGGAAAGAAGCACCCATAGGGAGTCGCATCAAGCGCAAGGTTTGCCGAACGGTGGCGTCCATGGGCCGCTCACAAACCGAGGCACGTCGACAAATGGACAAGCTTCGAGGTTCAGTTTCACGCAACCCCGGCGGCTGATAATTTCAGCCTGCCGGTCAGGCTGCGACCTGTAACATCCCGTTATCCACCAGCTGCCTGAAGCCCTGCCTGACACCTTCGGCCATCTGCTCGCTCGCCCCTGCCTGGCGAAATTGCTGTAGCAGGTTCTCAACACTTGTTTGCCCGTTGATATGCTGTAGCAGTGGCGCAAAACCGTCGCTCAGCTCCACGGTTTTATGCTCGATAACCGGCTCGCAGCTGGAGACGTGACTGGTGACCGCCCGCATCACCAGCAATCTCGGTGCCTCGCTGCTTAATGCAGTTCTTCGCTGGTTTCGACTCAAGGGGACCTGCTTCAGGCTATTCCAGAGCTCCGTATCGGGGCCCTGGCAAAGCAGTTTCTTAAGGGCGCCGTAAGACTGCGGAATAATCGATGCACTGACAAAGTCAGCCAGCCTCATTGGTTGAATTGCCCAGTCGTCGGGCACTGCTTCATCTTCACTTGCCGGGCTACTTCCCGCGATGACTTCATCCTTTAGTGCTGCGGCTGTCCAGGCCATGCCAAGTTCCGCCTCGACAATTGAAATGACAAGCGGCTTCTCATCCTGCTTTATTTCCTCGGATCCAGACAGGTAATCCCGCAGGCGTTTACCGTAGACCGACGCCCTTGCAACCGGGGAGGCTCTCATGGTTTCCGTGTCCACCAGGGCTTTGAGGCCTGTCATCCCCGCCTGCAGTGATGAAGTCATGGCAAAGCTGAGTGGAAAGGCCCGGCATAGATGCGCCAGCAGGAAATCCCGTCTCATCTTTGCATCCAGTTCCAGTGCATCGGGGCGAATCGTAACGAAGTCTGCCTGCTCGTCTTCCTGTAAATCATAGGATGCCAGCGCGCCCACACCTTCCCTGGTAAAGCGGGATCTCAATTCACTATCAAACAGTAAATCAAACAGGGCCCTTTCCTGCTCTGCAAAACTCATGCTTGCTGCTCCAGGCAGCTTAACAACGATTCGCTGGCGCTATGACTCTTTACAGCAGTCCTGACTTCCTCAAGGGTCGACATCACGCGGTTCTCTTCCACGCCCTCGCATTCAAAACACACTGCCCTCAGGTTTGGCAGGTGGGGCAACATTGTCTCCAGCATTTTCCAGGTGGGCTCAAGTATCGTACTTTCATGGGCATCAATATAGATGGGGCCCTGCTCACCTTTTTTTAATTGACCACCGGCCACGTGCACCTCGATCACCCTTTCACAGGGTAATTCGTCCAGGTGTTCAGTGACTTTTTCCCCGCTTGCCATCTCCCAGGACACCAGGTGACCCATGTCCAGCAGAATAGCAGCGTCCGTGGCCTCGCTCAGTTCTGCAAAAAACGAAAAAAGTGGCATGGTGCCCGCAACAAAACTAAACGGCGGTGGTTCAATAGCAATCGGCACGGGCACCGAGTCCTGCACTTCCCTGACACGGTCAATGGCCAGTGCCAGCGATGAACGATTAAATATGGGTGGTATGAAATAACCAAGGCTGGTTGAATAACCCGGCCCTTCTTTCCAGAAACAATAGGCACAATCCTGGGCAAACCAGGGTGAGCCCACTTTCTCAACATGCAGTGCCGTGGCCTTCAACCAGGAACTGCTGTTTGCGTGGGAACCGCAAAAATTAATGTAGGAAGGATGGTAAAGGATCGATGCGCCTGCCTCCCTGATGCGATCCACTTCATTGATAACCTGGTCCACGTCAACCAGCCCGGCATACTCAACAAAACCGGGACCACCATGCTTGTTCACCAGCTTTACCGGGTCAGGTTGCGAGGAAAGGCTAAGGCTGGCTCCAAGGCCAAGCACCGGCAATGCATTAATATCGAGTCCCATTAATCCAGTGTAATGGGGAATAGTGAAACTGGAAAGAGCACATCACCTTGCCGGCACAGGCCGAGGTGAAAGCTGCTCTTGTTCGAGGCCTTTTATTCATAGTCTTTTATTTGGGGGCTTTAGGCTCTAAGCTTGGTGTTTTCACTTTTTCCCCGTTTATTTAATGACTGGATCTTCAGGCAGCTGGTGTTTCTGGATAGACCGTGGCGGTACCTTTACCGATGTAGTTGCCCAGTCCCCGGAAGGTGAATTACAGGCCCACAAGCTATTGTCTGTTAACCCGCAGCACTACGATGATGCGGCAGTCCAGGGCATACGGGATATCCTCGGCACCGGGGACAAGGAAGCCCTGCCTGCAAATATCATTAGCAGTATCAAGATGGGTACCACGGTAGCCACCAATGCATTGCTTGAACGTCGCGGCGAGAAAACTGTTTTCGTGACAAACCGTGGGCTGGCCGATGTGCTTCGCATCGGTTACCAGAATCGTCCAGATCTCTTTGCCCGCCACATAGTACTACCCGGAATGCTGTACAGCTCGGTGATCGAAGTGGATGAACGAATGGGCGCTCATGGTGAAGTGGTGAAGCCCCTTGACCTCTCAAGTGCGCGGGGAAAACTACAGGCAGCTTTTGATGATGGATATCGCTGTGTTGCCATAGCACTGATGCACGGTTATCGCTATCCGCAGCATGAGCAGGAACTGGGACAACTTGCCGCTGACATTGGCTACCAGCAGGTATCTCTCAGTCACAGCACAAGCCCGCTGATAAAAATCGTATCGAGAGCTGACACCACCGTGCTGGATGCCTATTTATCTCCCATACTTCGCCGTTATATCAACAGGGTTTCCGACTATCCCGGTATAGGGAAGGAAAATGGCAGTGGGCCGGAACTCCTGTTCATGCAATCAAGCGGTGGACTGACGGACGCGCACCGATTCCAGGGTAAAGACGCCATTCTCTCCGGGCCGGCGGGCGGCGTCGTCGGCATGGTAAAAACCGCTACCATGGCAGGCTACGACAAGCTTATCGGTTTTGACATGGGCGGTACTTCAACCGATGTGACCCATTACCACGGGGACTATGAACGAAGTTTTGAAACCCAGGTTGCCGGAGTGCGTCTTCGCGCCCCCATGATGCATATTCATACAGTAGCAGCAGGTGGAGGGTCCATCCTTGAGTTTGATGGTTCGAGGTTTCGAGTGGGGCCTGCCTCGGCAGGCGCAGATCCCGGCCCCGCCTGTTACCGCCGCGAGGGGCCACTCACGGTGACTGACTGTAATGTCCTGCTGGGCCGAATCCACGGGGACTATTTTCCGAGCGTTTTTGGCAGCGCGGGAGACCAGCCGCTTGATAGTAAAGCCACGCTCGATGGATTTTTGAAACTCCAGCAAAGGATCCATGCTGAAAGTCAGCAGCAAATATCACTGGAAGACATCGCCGAGGGCTATCTCAGGATTGCCGTGGAAAACATGGCCAATGCAATCAAGAAGATCTCCGTGCAACGCGGTCATGACGTCACTGCCTATACATTAAATTGTTTTGGTGGCGCGGGGGGTCAACATGCCTGCCGCGTCGCCGACGCCCTCGGTATTGAGCGTATTTTCCTGCATCCTCTTGCAGGTGTATTGTCCGCCTACGGTATGGGCCTTGCTGATATTCGGGTTATTCACCAGGCGCAGATGGACATAGCCCTTGATAGTGAATGCGAGACAGCCTTGCTCGAGGTTTGTCAGCAACTGGCAGGACGGGGCAAGGAGGAAGTACTCGCACAGCAGGTGCAGGAAGAGCACATCGAGCACCTTGAGCTTGTGCATATTCGCTATGCCGGTACAGATAACTCCCTGCCCGTAACTCGCGCAAGCGTGAACGAAATGCAGTCCGAGTTCGAATCGCTGCACCGCCAGCGTTTTGGCTTTATCGATGAAGCCCGCGAGCTGCTCATCGAGACAGTCAGCGTAGAGACCATTGGTGAAAGCGTCACGCCGAAGGAAGATTTTACCGAGCAGCCTGCCAGGGAATCCGCGACACCCGCTGACCAGGTAAGAATGTGGGCTGATGATCAATGGCAGGACGTGCCGCTGTATAAACGCGACAGCCTGCAACCCGGTCATGAAATAAGCGGTCCCGGTCTCGTCGTTGAAAACAATAGTACCCTCGTCATTGAACCGGGGTGGCAGCTGACCCTTAACCGATACAGGCACCTGCTATTGCGAAGGATCGAGGAGCGTCCTGCGAGCGAAGCTGTCGGAACAAGCGCAGACCCGGTCATGCTGGAGGTCTTTAACAACCTTTTTATGTCCATAGCGGAGCAAATGGGTGCGACGCTGTCCAACACCGCCTACTCCGTCAACATCAAGGAACGACTGGACTTCTCCTGCGCGATATTCAACAGCAGGGGCAGGCTGGTTGCCAACGCACCGCACATGCCGGTACACCTTGGCTCCATGGGAGAGTCAATAAAAGAGATCATTCGACTAAACGAGGAAAGCATGCATCCCGGCAACGTTTACATGCTGAATGACCCCTACCATGGCGGCACACACCTGCCGGATGTCACTGTTATTACACCGGTGTTTGATGACAGCGGTGATGCAATCCTTTTTTACGTTGCCTCGCGCGGTCACCACGCGGACATCGGCGGGCGTACTCCCGGTTCTTCTCCCCCTGGCAGTCAGCATATCGATGAAGAAGGCGTGTTGATCAACAACTTCCTGCTCGTCGAAAAGGGCGTTCTGCGTGACGCAGAAGCACTGGAATTACTCCAGGGCGGACCCTGGCCCTGTCGCAACCCGGAACAGAACATGGCCGATCTCAAGGCGCAAATCGCTGCCAACGAAACCGGTGTAAGGGAAGTTAAAAAGATGCTGCAACACTTTGGTGTCGATGTGGTGCAGGCATACATGCAGCACGTACAGGACAATGCCGCCGAATCGGTACGCCGCGTGCTTGATGTTCTCAGGGACGGCAAGTTTATCTATCCAATGGATGACGGTGCCGAGATTCATGTATCGGTAGTTGTGGACAGGCAAAGCCGCGAGGCGATGATTGACTTTAGTGGTACATCCGCTCAAAGAAAAGGGAATTACAATGCACCGCTGGCAGTGTGCAAGGCCGCCGTGCTCTATGTTTTTCGCACCCTGGTTGATGACGATATTCCCCTTAACCAGGGCTGTCTTGAACCCCTGGACATTCGCGTCCCCGAAGGATCAATGCTCAACCCCGAAT
>CAZXDV010000198.1:0-6013 GCA_964639535.1 uncultured Enterobacteriaceae bacterium
CCCGGGGATATCTCCTATGTGCTCGATGTAGCGCACAATCGCCAGGCAGCATCCATGCTGATTGATAACCTGGAAAAGTTGCCCGAGGCGGGTAAGACCCACTGTGTCATGGGCATGTTTAAAGACAAGAACCATGAAAACGTGTTCAGGGAACTGAACCCACTTATGGATTACTGGTACCTGAGTGAGCTTGATTCTGACAGGGCGGCTCAACCCGACGATCTCAATGCAGCGCTGTCTTCATTATCTTCACCGGTGGATTCCAGTATTTTTGGTACAGTGGTTGACGCACTTGAGGCCGCATCTAAACGAGCAAAGCCTGGAGACAGGATTGTCATTACCGGTTCCTTTCTCACTGTAAAAGCAGGCCTGGTGTGGTTGGGGCTGGATCACTAAAGCATGGAAAGACGTCTAAAGGAGAGATTAATTGGTGCCGCCGTGCTGGTAATGCTGGCGGTGATATTTATACCAATGGTGCTGGACAACAATTCAGATACTGACGTCAAGATCGAAAAAAGTAATATTCCCGCCCGCCCGGAAGACAGTTTTAATTCGCGTATCGTGCCGCTTGAAGGCTCCGACCTCACTCCGTTACCGGTAAAGGAAATAGAAAAGGATGAGGCTCCCGCAACGACAATAGAGACAGTCACCGCGGAGAAGGTTGAAGAGGTAGAGAAGGATGAGGTGATTGAGAAAGCTAGGCCAGCCAGCACGGTAATTGAGCCGGAACAGCCGGTGGCGACAACGGAAGCGGCGATAGTGCCGGAAAAAGTGATCGAAGAAAAACTGCAGGAAGCCAGGGAATCTGCACGGGCAGCAGGGGCCGGGGCTGTTGGAACGGCTGCCTGGGTTGTGCAGTTGGGAAGTTTTTCAAGTAAGGAAAACGCATCAGCACTCAATGAAAAGCTCAGGAAGGCGGGCTATCCGTCATTTGTAGAACCCCTGAAAAGGAGTTCTGGAATGGCATACCGGGTTCGCGTTGGGCCGGAGCTGAAACGTTCAAATGCTCAAAAACTGCAGGAAAAGCTAAATAAGGAAATGAAAATCGAAGGTATTGTCGTAAGATACCCCTAACCTGAACAGAGAGTTTCGAGATCGGTCAGAATGCACGCCGTTGATATTGGAATCATTGTCATCCTTGCTTTACCTGCATTAATAGGCGTGATGTACGGTTTTCTTAATATCATATTTTCCCTGATAGCCTGGTCCCTGGCGTCAATCATTGCGACCAAGTTTGGCAGCAACTTCGCTCCCATGCTTGAAGGTCTTACCGATACTGTACTCTTGCAAAAAATTCTTGCTTTCATCGGTGTATTCATCATCAGCCTGATGATCCTCTCCGCCCTGGCCTTCCTGATTAGCAAGCTTCTTGGGCGAACCGGCCTGACCGCTGCAGATCGAATACTGGGATTATTTTTTGGGTTCACACTCGGAGGGTTTATCGTTGCCGTCATCGTTTTCCTGGCAGGTTTTACCGCGTTGCCCAAGGAGAACTGGTGGGCAGAGTCCCTGCTACTTGAACCGTTCCAGTTAATTGCAGAATGGGGGCAACAGTATTTGCCAGAGGATTTTGTTGAACATCACGAATACCAGGTTCCTGGAGAAATACCGGAGACAACGGAAGAAGCTGAAATGGGAGACACCGCATAATGTGTGGCATTACCGGCATAGTAGCCAGGAATAACGTAAACCAGGCCATTTACGACAGCCTCACGATGTTGCAACACCGGGGGCAGGATGCGGCAGGTATGGTGACCTCCGACGGCAAGCGGCTTTACCTGAGAAAAAACAATGGCATGGTCAGGGACGTGTTCCAGACCAGGCACATGCTTAATCTAAAGGGGCACATGGGGATTGGGCATGTTCGATACCCAACCGCAGGGTGCTCATCGTCGGCTGAAGCCCAGCCGTTTTACGTAAACTCCCCTTATGGAATTACCCTGGCACACAATGGCAACCTGACTAACGGAGAAGAACTCAGCCAGGACCTGATGAATTCTGACCTGCGGCATTTGAATACCGGCTCAGATTCCGAGGTGCTCCTTAATATCCTGGCCCACGAACTTCAACAGGGCGGAAAGCCCCGCGAGGGTCTCACGGTATCTGATATTTTTTCCGCAGTAGCGGGACTTCACAGGCGATGTCGCGGTGGTTATGCGGCTGTCGCCATGATCACCGGGATTGGAATCCTCGGGTTTCGCGATCCCTACGGTATTCGACCGGTCGTCTTTGGTGAGAGGGTGACCGACAAGGGCAGGGAGTACATGATTGCCTCGGAGAGCGTAGCATTGAATGCCCTCGGGTTTGAGTTGGTTCGGGATATAGAGCCCGGGGAGGCGGTTTTTATCACTGCCGATGGTGAGTTACACACCCAGCAGTGTGCAGAAAAACCGTTTTACGCCCCCTGTATATTTGAGCACGTGTATCTTGCCAGGCCAGACTCCATTATTGACGATATCTCGGTTTATAAAACCAGGTTAAGGATGGGCGAGATGCTGGCAAGAAAGATACGAACAACCTGGCCTGACCACGATATCGATGTGGTTATCCCGATACCGGATACGGGCAGAACATCTGCCTTACCACTGGCCCAGGAACTGGGCATCAAGTACCGCGAGGGTTTTATCAAGAACCGCTATATTCCAAGGACATTTATTATGCCCGGGCAGAATATTCGAAAAAAGTCGGTAAGACAGAAACTCAATGCAATCGAACTGGAGTTTCGAGACAAGAATGTGTTGCTGGTGGATGATTCAATCGTTCGAGGCACTACATCCGGCGAAATAATCCAGATGGCGCGGGAATCCGGAGCGAGCAAGGTTTATTTTGCCTCTGCGGCACCGCCTGTCAGGAATCCAAATGTTTATGGTATTGACATGCCAACAGCCGAAGAACTTATCGCCCACGGACGCAGCGAAGAGGAGGTGGCAAGTGCAATCGGTGCAGACAGGCTGATTTACCAGGACCTGGACGACCTCGTCGAAGCCGCAAGGACCGGTAATCCTGCAATAGAGAAGTTTGATACCTCGTGTTTCACCGGGGAGTATATCACCGGGGATATCAGCAACGACTACCTGGAAAAAGTATCCCTGGCCAGGAACGATGCGGCCAAATCAGGCCAGGATAACCTGGAAGAAAGCCTGGTAGACCTGTCAATTACTGAAAGCGGGGCCTGACAGGTAAATCAGCCTGTCCACAAACCGCCGTTAACGCCTATCTCGGTTCCTGTGATGTAGGCACTCTCCGGTAAGGCCAGGAAGGCAACGGCATGTGCAATCTCTTCCGGTTTGGCCAGCCTGCCTGCAGGGATCGTGGCGATAATGGCTTCCCTGACTTCCTCGGGAATTGCTTCAACCATTCTTGTACCCACGTAGCCGGGACAAATGCTGTTAACGGTGATGCCCTTGTCAGCCAGTTCAATAGCGAGTGATCGACTGAAACCAATCATTCCAGCCTTTGCGGACGAGTAATTTGTTTGTCCGAACTGGCCTTTTTGGCCATTGACCGAGGAGATGTTGATAATACGACCGTAGCTGCGGTCAACCATGCCTTCGACGACACATCGCGTCATGTTGTACACGCTATCCAGGTTTGTATCGAGAACCGCATGCCAGTTTTCAGGCTCCATTTTCCTTAACATGGCATCCCTGGTGATGCCGGCGCAATTTACCAGCACATCTACTCGAGAATATTTTTCTTCGATTAATCCTACCGCCGACTTGCAGGAATCAAAATCACTGACGTCGCACTCTACGATATCAGCATTTATACCTTCCTGTGCACGCTCTTCCACCCAGCGTTCGGCAATTTCTTTCTCAGGTTTAATGTAGGTTGCCACGATGCGGGAATTCTCCAGCGCCAGTTGCTGGCATATGGCTGTACCAATACCGCCTATGCCACCTGTCACTACTGCAATGCCAGTCTTGACTTCGTCGTTATCAATAATTTCGTTATCTTCGAGAGTTTTATTATTTTTAGAAGTTGAAGAGTTCATGGTTCCCTTAAAGTACATCTCAATGTTTTCGTTTTGAAACCGGTTCAGGGTGTTGAAGGTATCATTGCTGAACTTGAACAGGCGAGAAAAAGAATCAAACGCATTATCGATCGAGTCTTGCCAGTTTTTAATCGCAAAAGACTGCGCTTTTTCAAATTCATGCAAATTATCAGGAAAAAACGCGCTTACGGTTTTGTATGGATATTTCATAGTAAGTAAATTGGAAAAAATTTAATGATTTGTGAATCAGGGGGAACAGCTATTTTTTCTCGTCCTTTGAAGTTGGAGAAAAACTGGCTGCCTTGAAGAAATTATCCTGCGCTTCCTGCCACAGCTTGAGGTTACGCTCGGTTAAATCACTCATGGCACTGAAAGGGCTGGAACCCACTGACTCCTGCAGCTTTTCCTGGAATTCCAGCTGCTGCCGGGTGAATATCTCGATGCTTTTCTGCAGGTAATCTGAAATGACGTTCTGATAATTTTGCCCATAGCATTGAATGAGCTGCGTCAGGGCTTCTGTAGAAAAAAGCGGATCGCCATCATGTTCCTGCTCTGAAATTATCTGCAGAAGGATACTTCGTGTGAGGTCTTCCTCGGTCTTTACGTCTTTAACGCAGAATTCAATATTTTCCATCACCAGGTTTTTAACATCCTCAAGGGTAATGTATTTACTTCGCTCGGTATCGTAAAGACGTCGATTAGGATATTTTTTTATAACGCGAATGTTGCTCATGGTTCGATTCCGTTTTGTTGATATTCATGCATGGAAAATGTGACGGGTAAAAATCAGTGTATGTACTGCCCACCATTTACAGCAATATCGTTCCCGGTAATAAATGCAGCCTGGTTTGAGCAAAGAAAGCCGACGAGGGATGCAACCTCATCTGCTTCTCCGAGCCGGGCAGCGGGTATCTCTGAAACAACCTGGTTGAGCTCATCATCGCTGATGGAGGTTGATGAGTCGAGGTTGATGTGGCCAGGCGACACGGTATTAACCGTAACGCCTTTCCTGGCCAGTTCCTGCGATAGTGCCATTGTAAATCCGTGCACGCCCGACTTTGTCGCGGCGTAGATGGCCTTACCGCCTTTGCCTTTTCTGCCGTAAACAGAGGAGATGTTGATAATGCGACCAAATCCGCGCTCTCCCATACCTTCGCTGATGAGTCGGCAAATGTTAAAAACACTGTCCAGGTTCACGCTGGCACTTTCCAGCCAGTCTTCATGGCTGGATTCAAGAAAACTTCCTGATACTTCAAGGTCAGAATTGTTGATGACGATATCGATGTGCCCCAATTCCTGCTCTATTTCATTTACAGCATCCCTGCATGCTGAAAAATCCCTGGTATCTACCACAACCGAGCGAATTCCATTCTTGCTTTCCTGGAAAAGTGCGTCGTTTTGCTTTGCCGTGTCCATGCTTGTAACAAGGCATACTACTTTCGCACCTGATTGGGCTAACTGCTGGCAAATAACCCTTCCGAGTTCACTATTTCCATCTGCCACGAGTGCAGTCCTGCTTTGAAGATCAATATTCATACAACGTTTCTCTCTGCTTGTTAGGTATTCAGCCAGTTTTGTCCAGGTGCCCGTTTTTTCTACGCTGCACTGCACAAAAACATGTTGCAGTGTAGCAAAAACAGGGGGCTTAAACCAGCATGCGAAGGATCAACGTCGACCCTGGCGTGAAATGACTAATTGATTGATAAGTAAAGAGAAAATATCAATGGTCGAGGTGCTGATAGCGGCCTTGATCAAAAATGAATGGCGCGCTTGTCAACGGCGAGGGCCGCTTCGTGCAGGGCCTCGGAAAGCGTGGGGTGGGCGTGAATCGTGCGGGCGAGATCCTCGGCGCTGCCATCAAATTCCAGGGCCACGACGGCTTCAGCAATCAACTCCGACGCATTTGGACCGAGGATATGCACACCCAGGATTCGATCTGAAGCAGCGTCGCTGATGATCTTGACCAGGCCGCTGGTTTCGCCCATGGCCCGTGCCCTGCCGCTGGCGGCAAGGGGAAAA
>CAZXDV010000199.1:0-1929 GCA_964639535.1 uncultured Enterobacteriaceae bacterium
AATTCTATCTACCTCTGCACATTCCCATGCAGCAACAGGAGAGGGCTTATTCATCTCCAGCCTGGTACCGGCCATGAGCATGTCAATGCTGCAATATCAGACTTCGTAAAAAACGAACTAATAATTAATTATAATTCGAATATTTCTTATTAACGGATAAGGATAATCTTCTCTCCATGAAAAATGGAGAGAAGAAATGTTTAGAACAGCAGCCATCGCATGCATGGTGGGATTATGGTTATTAAGTTTATCCGCGTACGCCAACGAGGGAAGTAATTACAGGGAATTTCGCGCTGATAAGCTGCTTGATTTTAAGGACAAGGATCGCTGGATCATTCGCGCCCGGGCACTCTTGTTTGATCCCAGTGATTCCGCCAACGTGAGTTCAATAGGCGGTTCAGCCGACGTTGATGAGCAATATGCTCCCGAACTGGATGTCACTTACCTGATGACCGAGCACTGGGGATTTGAATTTTCCCTTTCTGTGCCCCCCCTGGATGTGACCGCGACCAACACCTCCCTGGGACAGCTGGACTTTGGTACCGTGTGGTTATTGAGCCCCACGCTGATGTTGCAGCATCATTTCCGGCCCGACAGCAGCATGTTCCGCCCCTACCTTGGTGCAGGAATCAATTTCACGCACTTCTTCAACGAAGACCTGAGCGCAATCGACGACATAGATTACGAGGATAATTTCGGTTTTGCTTTCCAGGCTGGTTTTGATTACGAGCTCAACAAGAACTGGGCTCTAAACCTGGAAGTGAAGAAGATACTGATCGACACCGATGCCCGCGTGCGAAGCGGTACCTCGAGATTTCGTGCGGATATTGATATCGATCCCTGGGTGTTCGGCGTGGGGATAGCTTACCGTTTTTGACATTTGTCCAGGGAGTATCCGCTCATGCAAAGATTTAAAAAGCTATTGTTTGTCAATGAACCAGCAAAAATGGAGCCCGGAACACCGGCCGCGGTGCTGGAACTTGCCCGCGCCAATAGTGCAAAAGTCATGTTTCTCGATGTTGCGGCAAGCCTGCCGCGAACCTTCATCAACATGGAAGAAGGCTTTCGCAAGGCGCGCCAGGCACGGCTTGAGTCGATGATTGAGGGTCTCGATACCGAGGGTGTTGAAATAGAATACAAGTTACGCGAGGGCATTCCGATGATCGAGATCGTCCGCGAGGTGCTTGAGAATGGCCACGATGTCGTTATTAAGAATTCCGATGGCCGCCATTTGCATAGTGCAGCCTTTGGTAGCATCGATATGCAGCTGCTGCGCAAGTGCCCCTGCCCGGTATGGATAGTGACATCCAACAAGTCTCACAAGGCCAATACAGTTATGGCTTGTATTGATGTTGATGAGTCGGTGGCTGCCAATGCAGAGCTGAATCAGAAAATCCTGGAAATGTCCGGCAGCCTGGCCAGGATGAACAAGGCGACACTACATGTTGTTCACGCCCTTGCTGTGCCCCAGGAACTGTACAGGGGGGACGTGCTGTCTGTTCTTGGAGATGTTGAACTGGGTAACATGATCGAAGACCTGCAGGAGGAGCGCCAGGTTGAAGTCTCCTCACTTGTTGAAAAACATTGTCCTCCCGGTGTCGAGGTTCGGGTTCACATCTCGCAGGAGCCCCCGGATGAGCTGATTCTTTCAGTCGCATTTGAGAATGATATCGACGTGGTAGTAATGGGAACGGTAGCGCGAACGGGTGTGGCGGGCTTTTTCATTGGCAACACTGCGGAGCGGGTAATCAACGGCCTGACCTGCTCGGTTCTGACGGTAAAACCCGACGCGTTTCAGACCCCGGTGCAATAAAAACTCCACCGTGCCGCCTTGGCCGGCGTTTGGTCGTAGCAGGTTACGGCTGATTGTTTTTATTCGGTGGTTCTCATTTTTATTTGTTAATGTTCTTGTAATTGCAAATGAGAATC
>CAZXDV010000199.1:1939-5959 GCA_964639535.1 uncultured Enterobacteriaceae bacterium
TGATCATTATCATTTGTGTATTGAAATTTACAACATCACGGCCTTAGCGCAAATGACGGGGGAACCTAAATTGACAATGCCAGACAAGACTGCAACGGATACTGAAGTTAAATCACCCAGCCTGGAAGTGCTGATGGCCTCGATTTTCTACCTCATGACCCGCCATGCCATACGCCCGGATACGAGTATCGCCAATGCTATCGTCGATCACCTCGACATGCTGGCAAGGCACAGGGACTGTGATTCCCATGTATGGAGACGAGCAGGGGAGCGCCTGTCTTCGCAGTGGCAGTACTGTGTAAAAGCAGCGGCATCAGCCAAAACCTATCAGCTTCACCCGGAACAAACGGTGCCAGGGGGCCATGGGAAGCTGCATTAATTCTTTGCCAAAAAAAACGGGTTATATGAAAAATTGGAAGGGAAATAACATGAGTAAGGAAAAAAGCTGCCAACCTCGGCTTATTGCACAATCACGCTATTGTTCCGTGACTGGGTGCCCTGATTGCAAGATGTATCACCTACATGTTGGCCCCTTCAGCTTGCGCTTAAAACACGAGGTTTTTGAGGATATATGCGAAACCCTGCTTGAAATTTACCGGGGCCATCACTTGCAAAACAGTTCCGCTGGCCCGGGTATGCGCAGTCACTAGCTAAAAAGTCGGTCCCTGGCAGCGCCGCAAATGGTAGCGATAGCAGGATGCTTTATCTTGCGCTCTGCAGAAATAGCATAAAACTCTTCCCGAACAGTTTCGGTCCTTCCGACAACCTCGACGTTAAACTGCTTACAGACCTCTGTCTCGATTATCTGGGGCATGGAAAATATTCCCATACCAGCCTGTCCAAATGCTTTTAAAAGGGCACTATCATCAAACTGCCCTACTATGTCCGGACTGATATCCATTTCACTGAACCATTGGTCCAGTGCTCTTCGAATAGTACTTTTTTGTGTTGGAATCAAAAAGGGTGCTTTATCAAGGCACGCGGGAAAGCCCTTGCGGTATTTTTTTGCGAGTTCCGGCGATGCGAAAAAAGTAATATCACTTTTTCCAAGGAAGTGGTTGTAGGCCTTGATGTTGTAGGCGGAGTTCAGGGGCATATCCGCCAGCACAAGATCGATCTTGTGTACCGCGAGCTCTGACAGGATCTGCTCCAGGCTACCTTCCTGGCAGATAATATTGATACCGGGAATGGAAGAGAACGCCGGCGCAAGAAGCTTGTAGGCGATGGTTTTCGGTATACAGTCAAGGATACCCACAACAAACTCTACCTGGCCCGAACGCCCTTCTTCCCGTATGACATCGGATAGTTCATTGCCGAGGTTGAATATTTCTTCGGCATAACGAAAAGCAATTCGGCCCTGTTCAGTCAGCACCAGCCCGCGCCCCATCCTGTCAAAAAGGCTATTGCCGAGTGACTCTTCCAGCATCGATAACTGGCCGCTGATTGTTTGTGGAGTGATGTGCAGCTGCTGGCTGGCAGCGGCGATACTGCCTTCCTTGGCCACAACCCAGAAATAGTGCAGGTGCTTGTAATTGATTGATTTTTGCATTTTTAAATATTCGAAAAATACGAACTAATGCATCATAAATAAACGAATTTTACGAATTAATCAACAGGTATAAGATTTCACGCGTGTTGAGTTTAAGACATGAGCTTTGAATAACAGGAGGAAACTTAATATCAAAGACATCTGAAGAAAGACGCCAAGCGTTCCCTGACTACGCACCTGGTTTTTGTTTACCGTGTAGCGAGGCTAAGCGGTAAGAAAGCTCCCCCGCTGAAATCGAGTGCGGACGTCAGGGGGCAACCTTGGCCACCAAATCCCCCATACTGCCACGACCGAACCCCTCAGACGCAAACATAGTGGCAGAGTTGTTAGCCCGCCCCCAATGCGGGCTTTTTTTTTCCAGCCGTTTCGAATGGCAAGCAGTAAAGTAATTCAAACAATATGTTTTATTGAGTCACTTATTTAATCCCCTGGCAATAATCAAAACAGGTGTCACGGCTAGATTATTATTCTCTTCAGTGTGTTAGCAATGTTGCTAACTTTGTTTTCCCAGCAATTGTCATTAAAGCTTAACAAGTTGTCTTCAATTTTTAATGAAACTGACGTCAAACATTAAGCTGCTAATCGTAAAAATCCCTGAACAAAAATTAAAACCAATATTTTTAACCTTTAGGGAGAATCATGATGTACTTAGTAAAAGGCAGGTTTGTCGCAGTTCTGTCCCTGGTGCTGATGCTTATCACGCTCAATGCCAGCGCAATCGAGACAAGTTCAGGAATCCGTGGGTCAGTTACAGATGCAAGCAATCAGCCAGTTGCGGATGCAAGCGTAACTGTGACTAACGCGAGCGGTATAACTCGAACAGTTAAAACCGACAGCACAGGTCAATATCGCTTTAAGAATTTGCCAATTGGGTATAATTACACGGTATCCGTAACATCACCCAACCATGGTGGTCAAAAGATTGAAGGTCTGAGCGTTAATCTCGGAAAAACCGCAGACGTTGATTTTAGCCTGGAGAGCACTTCTTCCATTGAAGAAGTTGTGGTAACAGGTTCCCTCGGACCGGCAGACCAGGTGGCGGTGGGGCCAAGCGCCACATTTGGGTTGGAAACATTACAGACCCTGCCCGCCATTAACAGGAACATTACCGATATTCTCAGAACCGATCCACGTTTGTTTGTCGACGAATCTCGTGGCGACATCAACGCAGTACAGTGTGGTGGTAAAAACTCCCGGTTTAACAGCCTCACCGTGGACGGCGTGCGAATGAATGATAACTTTGGCCTTAACTCCAACGGTTATCCCACAGAACGCATGCCTTTTTCTTTTGATGCCGTTAACCAGGTGGCGGTTGAGCTGGCGCCTTTTGACGTAGAATACGGTGGTTTCTCAGCATGTAATATCAATGCCGTGACCAAATCAGGCAGCAATGAGTTTTCAGGCTCTGCCTTTTTTGATTACACCGATGATGGATTACGCGCCGATTCCCTGGAAGGCGACACCATTCAATCAGGTGAATATGATGAGAAGCGTTATGGGGTTACTTTTGGCGGTCCGATTATTGAGGATAAGCTTTTCTTTTTCGTAGCCTACGAGAAACTTGAAGGTGCCAATCTTTTTGACAGGGGGCCGATTGGATCCGGCGCGGTCAACGAAGTGAATGTAACCCAGGCTGAACTGGATGAGATCGTAAGTATCGCCAATACACTATACCAGTACGATCCGGGTCCGATTCCGTCCAGCCTTGATCACCAGGATGAAAAAATCCTCGCCAAGCTGGATTGGAATATCAATGAAAATCATCGTGCCTCATTCACATTTAACTACAATGACGGCGAAAACTTCACCGAGTCAGATAGTGAGCTGAGTGAATTTGAATTTGAAAATCATCTTTACGAGCGCGGTGCTGAATTGCACTCCTACACGGGAACGCTTTACTCGGACTGGACAGAGGACTTTTCCACCGAGATTCGTGTTGGCTACCTGGATCTGCAAAACAGGCAGAACTCTGTTGGCGGAACCGACTTCGGTGAAATCAGGGTTGAGCTTGCTGATGTAGATGTATACCTGGGTGGAGATGACTCACGCCAATCCAACTCGCTGAATTACGATACGTTAACTCTTGCTTTCAAAGGAAAGTACTACTGGAACGGTCATAACCTGACGTTCGGTTATGAACAGGAAGCACTCGACGTGTTTAACCTTTTTGTCCAGCACACTGAAACAGAAATTCGCTTTGATGGCATTGACAACTTTCGCAATGGTTTTGCCGATGCAATTTATTACAACAATGCGCCGTCAAATAACCCGGATGATGCTGCGGCGGTATGGGGCTATGAAGCCCATACTGTTTACCTGCAGGACGAATATGACCTGACCGACAGGCTTACCGTGCTGGCTGGATTGCGCTATGACTGGTATACCACGGACGACGAGCCCGCAGAGAATGCTACCTTTGTGGCAGACTATGGCTTCTCAAACTCACAAAAGCTGGATGGTGAAGGCTTGAT
>CAZXDV010000200.1:0-5941 GCA_964639535.1 uncultured Enterobacteriaceae bacterium
GTGGAGACGGTTGCCTCAGCTTTCGTCGCGAAAAATTCGTGCCGCGCGGCGGGCCCGATGGCGGCGATGGCGGCGATGGCGGCAGTATTTACCTGGAAGTCGACGAGGGTTTAAACACGCTGGTGGATTTTCGCACCCGGCGCCAGTTCAAGGCGAAAAGTGGTGAACATGGCATGGGCCGGGATCGCATTGGCAAGAAAAGTGATGATGTCATTATCAAGGTGCCCCTGGGCACGCTGGTTTATGATGATGACACTGATGAACTCATCGGCGACCTGACCCGTGCTGACGAGCCGCTGCTTGTCGCGCGTGGCGGATTTCATGGTCTTGGTAATGCACGCTTTAAAAGCAGCACCAACCGCGCCCCGAGAAAAACCACGAAAGGATCGCCAGGGGAAGAGCGCAATCTTCGCCTGGAAATGCAGGTGCTGGCCGACGTGGGTCTGCTCGGTTTTCCCAACGCAGGCAAGTCATCACTAATACGCCAGGTCTCTGCGGCCCGGCCGAAAGTGGCAGACTACCCGTTTACAACTCTTCACCCAAACCTTGGCGTGGTCAGCCTGGATCTCGAAAAGAGTTTTGTGATCGCGGATATTCCGGGGCTCATCGAAGGTGCTGCCGAAGGCGCCGGGCTGGGGATCCACTTCCTCAAGCACCTGGCCCGGACAAAGTTGCTGTTGCACCTGGTGGATGCCAGCGATCCACGAGACATCGAGGAAATTGTCAGTGATACGCAGACAATCATTAACGAGCTGAAAAAGCACGACGAGCGCCTCGGCAACAAGGAGCGCTGGATGATCCTCAACAAGACAGATGCCTGCAGCGACGAGCGCCTGTCGGACTTGCGCGAGGCCATGACTGCTGTGCTGGCAGAACGCCAGCCGATGTATGCTATATCAGCGATTAATGGCAGCGGCTGCAGGGAACTAATGTGGGATATCCTGGCCTGGCTCGAGGATAACGAGCAATCGAGGGAGGGTTTACAGGAATGACTACCTCCAGGCAAAAAATCAGCGACGCCAGGCGCTGGGTAATAAAAATAGGCAGTGCGCTGCTGACCAACGAGGGCATGGGGCTAAAGGCTGAGTCCCTGGACGTGTGGATCAAGCAGATCGTGGCCTTACGTGAAAGTGGCATCGAGATCGTGCTGGTTTCCTCCGGGTCGATTGCCGAGGGCGTCAAGCGTCTTGGCTGGAGCAAGCGTCCCAGCGCCTTGCATGAATTACAGGCGGCGGCTGCGGTGGGACAAATGGGGCTTATCCAGGCCTGGGAGCAAAGTTTCCAGGTTTACGATGCGCACACGGCGCAGGTCTTGCTGACCAGCGAGGATGTCTCGGATCGCAGGCGTTACCTGAATGCGCGCTCCACCCTGAGGACCCTGGTGGAGCTGGGTATTATTCCCGTTGTTAATGAAAACGATACCGTTGCCACGGACGAAATTCAGCTGGGAGATAACGACACCCTGGCCGGGTTGGTGGCAAATCTCATCGAAGCGGATCTGCTGGTTATCCTCACCGACCAGGCCGGGTTATATGATGATGACCCCCGACACAACCCGAACGCGACGCTGGTGGAAGAAGGGCGTGCGGGCGACACTCAACTGGACTCCTTTGCCGGTAAGGGTGGCATGCTGGGGCGGGGCGGAATGCGAACCAAGCTGCAGGCGGCAAGCACCGCCGCCAAATCCGGTGCCGATACCATTATTGCATCGGGCCTTGAACCCGGTGTTCTCGAGCGCATCGCTGGCGGTGAGAATATTGGCACCATTTTGACCGCGGAACGGGCGCCGGTGGCAGCGCGCAAGCAGTGGCTCGCCGGCCAGACACAGCTGAAAGGGGAACTCGTGCTTGATGCAGGCGCTGCCCGGGTACTCAAGCAGGACGGCAGAAGCCTGCTGGCCGTCGGGGTTACCGGGGTTAAAGGCAATTTTCGACGTGGCGAGATTGTCAGCTGCTGCGACGAGTCAGGCCGTGAAATTGCCCGTGGCCTTGTCAATTACAACAGTGACGAGGCCAACAGGATAAAAGGCCAGGCCAGTGAAAAAATTGAATCGCTACTGGGCTATGTCGACGAGCCCGAGCTCATCCACCGGGATAACCTGATCCTAATGTAGGACCTGTTTAACCGCGCAGCTGCAGGGCCTCAATTCTCACATCAAGCGGTGGGTGACTACGGAACAGATCGCCGAATTTCGCCTTCAGGTTTCCCTTGATACCAAACGCAGTCATGGTATCCGGCAGGTCACTGTCCATTGCCTGCTCCGCCTGCAGGCGCTGCAGGGCCGCGATCATACCGGGGCGGCTGGCCAGGTTGGCTCCGGCCTCGTCAGCGCGAAATTCCCGCCAGCGGGAAAACCACATGACTATCGTCGAGGCAAGAATACCCAACACGATCTCGGCGATAATGGTTACGATGTAAAAGCCAATACCGTGACCGCGCTCGGTTTTGAAAACTACGCGGTCAACGGTGTGGCCGATGATGCGGGCAAAGAACATCACGAAAGTATTCACCACCCCCTGGATCAGAGTGAGTGTGACCATGTCACCATTGGCGACATGTCCAATCTCGTGGGCCATGACCGCTTCCACTTCGGCCGGTTTAAATCTTTGCAGCATGCCGGCACTCACGGCAACCAGTGCATTGTTCCTGTTCCAGCCGGTGGCAAAGGCGTTGGACTGTTGCGACGGGAAAATACCCACCTCCGGCATGCCAATGCCAGCGTCCATGGCAAGGCGGCTGACCGTGTCCATGAGCCATTGCTCTTCCCGGGTCGATGGATTTTCAATCAGCTGCACCTGCATGCTGCGCTTTGCCATCCATTTCGATAACAGCAGGGAAATGAATGAGCCACCCATGCCGATGATGAAGCAAAATATCAGCAGGGCATTGAGGTCAAGGTCGATGCCATTCGCTGCCATGAAAGAATTAAAACCAAGCAGGCTCATGGTGATGCTGGCGACAACGATAACGGCCAGGTTAGTGCCAAGTAACAACAGGATGCGCATTGAGGTTTACCTCGATGGTGAATAGTTCATCTTTAGATAAGGTGTAAGGGCAAAAAATTCAATAGTAATATCTTGCCTGGCGATGTTTCTCCCGGGTGGAGACGAAAAAAAAGCCGGTGAGACCGGCTTTTTTCAGGATTCGCCTGGGCGATTACATTGCCTGTATCTGGGCATTCAGGCGACTTTTATGCCTGGCGGCCTTGTTCCTGTGGATAAGCCCCTTGCTGCTCATCTTGTCGATTACCGGCACAGCTTCCTTGTAGGCAGCCGTTGCTGCTTCCTTGTCACCACTTTCCACGTGCGCGGTGACGCGTTTCAGGTAAGTCCTGAACATGGAACGAAAGCCCATGTTGTGCTGGCGGTTCTTTTCGGACTGCCGGGCGCGTTTCTTTGCTGATGCGATGTTGGCCAATCTACTGCTCCTGCTATGCGTCTGTTAAAGGCGCGTAACTATGCTGATTTACAGGCAATTTGTCAATCTCTGCCAGCAATGTGGTATTCTCCTGAAAATACAGATAAATATGCGTCTAAACAACAAGATAGGAGCTCCTGCTCAGGTGATTCCCCGTAAAGGCCCCCGGCTTTGAAAAAACGACTGTTCAAATCCACCCTGGTTACCAGCCTTATGACCACCATATCCCGGGTATTTGGCCTGGTTCGCGACGTTGTTATCGCCTCCCTGTTTGGCGCGAGCGCGGGCCTGGATGCGTTTATCGTGGCTTTTCGTATACCCAATTTTCTCAGGCGGCTTTTTGCCGAGGGCGGATTTTCCCAGGCTTTTGTCCCTGTGCTGGCAGAGTACCAAGAAAACCGGGACATAAAGGAAGTCCGTGCGCTGGTTGATCAAACCACCGCGACTCTGGGACTGGTGCTTTTCTTCATTACGCTGGTGGGGGTCGCTGCTGCACCGGTATTTATCTACATTTTCGCCCCCGGGTTTTCCGCTGAACCCCAGAAGCAGCTGCTGGCTGCAGATATGCTACGCATCACCTTTCCCTACATCTTTTTCATCTCGCTCACGGCACTGGCAGGTGGGATCCTCAATACCTTTGGAAAATTTGCGGTGCCGGCATTCACGCCGGTTTTGCTCAACCTCTGCATCATCAGTTTTGCCATCTACCTGTCGCCGCAGCTTGAAGAGCCCGTGACCGCGCTTGCCTGGGCTGTGCTGGCAGCGGGTGCCCTGCAGCTGCTGTTCCAGTTTCCCTTCCTGCTAAGACTTGGCGTTTTCCCACGGCCGGGTTTTCACAGGGACAGGGAAGGCGTACAGCGCATAATGCGCCTGATGTTACCGACACTGTTCGCAGTGTCTATTACGCAGATCAACCTGCTCATCGACACGCTCATCGCGTCGTATCTCGAATCTGGCAGCATTTCCTGGCTGTATTTTTCAGACAGGCTGATGGAGTTCCCGCTCGGGGTCTTTGGTGTCGCGCTGGCCACGGTGATTTTGCCCAGTCTCTCGAGACAGTACGCAGGGGGCGACAGCAAAGCCTACTCAGCAACCATGGACTGGGCCCTCAGGCTGGTGGTGCTGATTGCATTACCGGCAGCGACGGGTCTTGCCATGATGGCAGCACCCATGCTGACGACGCTGTTTCAATACAAGGCTTTCAGCGCCAATGATGTCGTGATGGCTTCACACAGCCTGGTTGCCTACGCACTGGGATTGCCGGCCTTCATCTTTATCAAGGTACTGGCCTCGGCATTCTTTTCGCGACAGGATACGAAGAGCCCGGTGAAATTCGGTGTCATTGCCATGGTGGTAAACGTGGTATTGAACCTGGTGCTGGTCCAATTCCTGGCCCATGCCGGGTTGGCATTGGCCACCTCCATTGCGGCGTATGTGAATGCCAGCCTGCTTTACCTCTATCTTCGAAAAGAGGGGCACTATGCCCCCGGCGAGGGATGGCCGGTGTTTTTTTTCAGGGTAATCGTGGCTGTCATTGCCATGGGTGTGTTTATCGTCCTGCTTGTCCCGGCACAGGGCCTGTGGCTTGACTGGACTGCCCTGCAGCGGGGTCTGCAACTGGCGCTCTGGGTGCTGGGTGGCGCCATGTTATATTTCGCCAGCCTTGTTATTTGCGGAATCAGGCCACGACAGATGACAGCGCCTATACATTGATTATAATCCCTGCACACCGCCAAAGATGAAACTGATAAGAACACTCGACAGGGACAACATGCTCCAGCATGGCTGCGTCATTACGGTAGGCAGCTTTGACGGCGTACATATGGGGCACCAGGCGGTTCTTGGGCAGCTACAGGACAATGCGAGCACGCTCAAAGTGCCCACGGTAGTGATGACGTTTGAGCCGCAGCCCAGGGAATATTTCCAGGGGGATGCCGCACCGGCGCGGCTGAGTCGTTTCCGTGAAAAGTACCAGCAGCTTTCAAAGCTTGGTATTGATTACCTCGTGTGCCTGCGTTTTTCAGAGAAGCTGGCGAATATCAGGGCCGAGGAGTTCGTACAGCAGCTTTTTGTTGAAGCACTGAATGTTCGGCGAATTATCATTGGCGATGATTTTCGTTTTGGCAAAGACCGGGATGGTGATATTCACACCCTGCGCGCCATGGGCGAGCAAGCCGGTTTTGACGTGGTGCCCGTTGATTCTTTTGCGATTGACGGAGAGAGGGTAAGCAGCAGCGCTATACGTCACGCGCTGAAAAGATCTGATTTTGAGCTGGCGCAAAAACTACTGGGGCGTGCTTATAGCATCAGTGGTCGAGTAGGGCATGGTGATCGACGCGGACGACAACTGGGTTTCCCTACGGCCAACGTTGAATTGAAAAGGCAAATCACGCCCTTACTTGGTGTATACGCGGTTCGCGTGTCCGGTCTTTCCGAAGAAAGCATCCCGGGTGTTGCCAATATAGGTACGCGACCGGTTTTTGATGGAAAGAAACTATTGCTTGAAGTGCACCTGCTGGACTTT
>CAZXDV010000201.1:0-5918 GCA_964639535.1 uncultured Enterobacteriaceae bacterium
GTAAGTGCGACACCTCTCTCGAACTGCTTGAGTGAATCTTCCAGGCTCAATTCACCCTGTTCAAAAGTTTCAACCAGTTCTTCCAGCTCCGCCAGTGCGTTTTCAAAGTCGAACTTGTCCTGTTTTCGTGCCACAGCATGTTCCCCCGGCTTGCAAAGGGGGTGAATCTTACCAACATGTCACATTTGATGTCAGTGACAATTTGGCCCGGTGCCGGGCTGTTCATCGTGGATTTCTCGGTGCCGCCGGTGAATACAGGAGAATTATTGGCTTTACGCGGCGCAATAGATTTTGTCTATGGACCGCATATAAAAATACAATGTGTTAAAGCCGCGCCACTTGTTGACACCTACAGAGGGCAGCGGTAGAGTTTGCGGCCTGACCGATTTTTTAATTCGTAGCTTTTTTATTTATTTAAAACAATAGCTTAGGAGGCCCGCTATGTCACTGAAAGGCAGCAAAACTGAACAAAATCTGAAAGACGCATTTGCCGGTGAATCACAGGCAAATCGCCGCTACCTGTACTTCGCACAGAAAGCCGATGTTGAGGGTTACAACGACGTTTCTACCGTTTTTCGCTCAACCGCAGAAGGCGAAACAGGCCATGCACACGGCCATCTTGAGTATCTCGAAGAAGTAGGTGACCCGGCCACCGGCGAACCCATTGGTACCACGGAACTGAACCTGAAGGCTGCCATCGCTGGTGAAACCCACGAGTACACCGATATGTACCCTGGCATGGCCAAGACAGCAAGGGACGAAGGTCATGATGAGATTGCTGACTGGTTTGAAACCCTGGCAAAAGCGGAACGCTCCCATGCTAACCGTTTCCAGAAAGCCCTGGACGGTCTCGACTAATCGGGCCAGCTGTCTCTTAAAGGTGTCACTGCAAACCGGGCTATGCCCGGTTTGTCAGTTTTGGCCCCTGATAGTTAAGATCAATCCTGTTTATTAAGAAATCCTATCCCGAGTAAAGCCAATGAGTGAATCAAGTTACCGTGAAGGAAGCCTGGAAGCGCCTACCAGACATCCACTGGACTGGAAGAATCCAGAGTTTTATGACGAGGAAAAGCTGCAGGCAGAAATGGAGCGAGTGTTTGATATCTGCCATGGCTGCAGGCGCTGTGTGAGTCTCTGCAACTCGTTTCCAACCCTGTTTGATCTCGTCGATGAATCCGACACCATGGAAGTGGATGGTGTCGACAAGGCTGACTATCAAAAAGTTGTCGATCACTGCTACCTGTGTGACCTTTGCTACCTGACCAAGTGCCCCTATGTTCCACCCCACGAATGGAACGTTGATTTTCCTCACCTGATGCTCCAGGCAAAAGCCGTGAGCTTCAAGAAAGGGGAGAGCCGCCTGCGCGATCGAATACTCACATCAACCGATGCAGTGGGTAACCTCGCCGGGATCCCGGTCGTGGCAGAAGTGGTGAACGCGGTAAACCAGAATAGCCTGGCAAGAAAAGCACTGGACAAGGGGCTGGGTGTTCACCCGGATGCCATCGTGCCAAAGTATCACAGCAACACCCTGCGAAAGCGTGTTAAAAAATATCAGCCTTCAGCAGTCAGCGCCACTGCCAGCGAAAACGAATCGGGAAAGGTGGCACTTTTCACCACCTGCTACTGTAACCGTAATACCCCGGACATCGGTGAAGACCTGATACGCCTGCTTGAACACAACGGCATTGAGGTCACCCTGGTGGAGCAGGAGCAGTGTTGTGGCATGCCAAAAATGGAGCTGGGTGACCTTGAAAGCGTGGAAAAGCTGAAAAATTTCAATATCCCCAGGTTGGCAAAACTGGTGGACGAGGGCTGGAGTCTTGTTGCCCCGATTCCTTCCTGCGTGCTCATGTTCAAGCAGGAATTACCCCTCATGTTTCCCGAGGACAAAAACGTTATAAAGGTGCAGCAGGCCTTCTATGACCCCTTTGAATACCTTATGCAGCGCCACAAGGCCGGGCTGCTATCCACGGAGTTTAAAAATAAACTGGGCAAAATTGCCTACCACGTTCCCTGTCATCAGCGCGTACAAAAAATCGGCATGAAGACAAAAGAAATGCTGGAACTGGTGCCGGATACCAGCGTCGAAGTCATTGAGCGCTGCTCGGGACATGACGGCACCTATGCCGTAAAGAGCGAATATCACGATATCTCGGTAAAAATCTGCCGCCCGGTGGTCAGCAAGGTGAAGAAGGCCGAGGTTGATCACTACATAAGCGATTGTCCAATGGCCGGAGACCAGATAGAACTTGGCATGGCCGATGGCAGCCACGCTCGCTCACCATTTACCCTTTTATGTCACGCCTATGGGCTGGAGCACACGAATATAAGCGATGAATAAGTTACAAAGACAAGACCTTTACTCACTGGAGAAATATGCCGAAGTGCGCGATGAGATGCGTGCAGAAGTTATGCGGCACAAGCAAAACCGCCGCCTGGCTATCGGCCCGGATGCAACACTGTATTTTGAAGATCGCCTGACCATGCATTACCAGGTACAGGAAATGCTGCGCACGGAGCGGGTATTTGAAGCTGCAGGCATAGAAGAAGAACTGGAGGCCTACAACCCGCTGATTCCTGACGGTACAAACTGGAAGGCCACTTTCATGATCGAAATTGATGATCCCGATGAACGTCGCCAGAAACTGGCAAAGATGCTGGGAATCGATGCGGCGGTGTGGGTGCGTGTAGGGGATCATGAGGCTGTCAGGCCCATCAGCAATGAGGACCTGGAACGGGAAACCGAGGATAAAACCTCTTCAGTGCATTTCCTGCGCTTTGAACTCAATGCAGAAATGGTGGAATCGTTGAAAAGTGGCGCCAGTCTCGCCGCCGGCATCGACCACGATGCATACAATTACACCGTGGATCCGGTCGAGGACAATATCCGCAATGCCCTGCTGGGGGATCTCGACTAACTCGCCTGCGGGCAGCACTGCCGGCAGTTAAGATTTGAATTTTAAAAACCGCAATATACTGTTATCTTAAGCAAAATTAACCACTAGATGTCGAGGTTGCCTCGACAGGCTTGATTGCTTGAGGTAGCAGGTTTGAGTAAATCGTACGACGCCGCAGATATTGAGGTCCTTACCGGTCTTGAGCCCGTTCGCAAGAGACCGGGCATGTACACCGACACCAGCCGGCCCAATCACCTTGTCCAGGAGGTGGTTGATAATAGTGTTGACGAGGCCATTGCCGGCCATGCCTCGCGCATTGATGTGATTCTTCACAAGGACGGTTCCGTTTCCGTCAGTGACGATGGACGGGGCATGCCGGTCGACAAGCACCCCGGTGAAAAAATCAGCGGTGTCGAAGTCATCCTCACGCGCCTGCATTCAGGTGGCAAATTCTCCAACAAGAACTACAAGTTCTCCGGCGGCCTGCATGGTGTTGGTGTCTCCGTGGTAAACGCGCTTTCCCGTAATCTCGAAGTGTGGGTCAAGCGAGGGGGCAAGGAATACAACATGTCCTTCAAAAATGGCGAGAAGACATCAAAGCTCGAGGTCGTGGGGGAAGTGGGCAAGCGAAACACCGGCACCACGATTCGTTTCTGGCCGGACAGTAAATACTTCGACAGCACAAAGATCGCCTTGCCCAGGCTCAAGCATGTTCTACGTGCTAAAGCTGTGCTTTGTCCCGGCCTTGAGCTTCGTCTTAACGATGAAGCGGGAAAGTCAAAGGATAGCTGGCACTACGAAAATGGTATCAGCACCTACCTCGCTGACGCACTGCAGGGTATTGAACTGCTACCCGCAGAGCCTTTCATGGGGTCCATGCAGGGTAACCATGAAGCCGTTGACTGGGCTGTACACTGGTTACCGGAAGATGGCGAGCTTGTTTGCGAAAGCTATGTCAACCTGGTGCCAACCCAGCAGGGAGGCACGCATGTTAATGGCCTGAGAATTGGGCTACTGGAAGCGATTCGTGAATTTTGCGAATCTCGAAATCTCCTGCCACGGGGCATAAAGCTGTCGGCGGATGATGTCTGGGATCGCTGCTCTTACCTGCTATCAGTGAAGATGGATGACCCGCAGTTTGCCGGGCAAACCAAGGAACGACTTTCTTCACGCGAATGCAGTACATTCGTATCCGGGGTTGTACACGATGCCTTCAGCCAGTGGCTGCATCAGCACGTGGAAACAGGAACCCGCATCGCGGAGCTGGCTATTTACCATGCCCAGCGTCGCCTCAAGGCCAGCAAAAATGTTGTGCGGAAAAAGATCAGCGGTGGACCGGCACTGCCTGGCAAGCTGGCTGATTGTTCCCTGCAGGATAGCAGCGTTAGTGAACTTTTCCTGGTTGAAGGAGATTCAGCCGGGGGCTCCGCAAAGCAGGCACGGGATCGAGAATTCCAGGCCGTTATGCCCCTGAGGGGAAAGATTCTCAATACCTGGGAAGTTGACCCATCGGAGGTTCTCGCCTCAAAGGAAGTGCACGACATCTCCGTCGCCCTGGGTGTAGACCCCGGTTCAAGTGACCTGACAAACTTGCGCTACGGCAAGATCTGTATACTCGCGGATGCAGATTCTGACGGGCTGCACATTGCCACCCTGCTGTGCGCGCTTTTCCTCAAGCATTTCCCTGCGCTGGTGGAAGATGGTCACGTATACGTTGCGATGCCGCCCCTGTATCGCATTGATGTGGGAAAGGAAGTGTATTACGCCCTCGATGATTCTGAGAAAGAAGGCGTACTTGATCGTATTGCGGCGGAAAAAATTCGAGGAAATATCAATGTCCAGAGGTTCAAGGGCCTTGGCGAGATGAACCCGATGCAGCTCAGGGAAACAACCATGGCCATTGAAACTCGACGCCTTGTACAGTTGACGATTCCGCAGCCACGCAAGGCGGAGCAGACCATGGACATGCTGCTGGCCAAGAAACGCTCTTCCGACAGGAAAAGCTGGCTTGAAAGCAAGGGCGACATGGCGAGCATATAACATGCTGGAACTTCACCATGCATTTTCATCCAGGTATCTCACGGACTAGCACGTTGCATTCACGGGAATTCCAGGAACTGTACAGGAGGCTGTTGTTCGGCCTGCTTGGCTTCTGCGTGTACTCAAGTTCAATTGCTCTCGAAGTGCTCGACTCAGAGCGTCATACATTTGAAGTGAGCATCCTGTCTGATGAGCTTGACCAACCATGGGGGCTTGCCTTCCTGCCGAGCGGAAACATGCTCGTTACGGAAAAACCCGGCACCCTGAAACTTCTTGGCAAAGGCGGAAAAACCATTGCAACGCTGCCAAAAATTCCTGATGTGACGCTGAAAGGACAGGGCGGACTGATGGGCATTGCTATCCATCCTGATTTTGCCAGTAACCGGCGCATTTACCTGAGCTATGCAGCCGGGGGATGGCGGGGCCACGGTACCGAAGTAATTAGCGCGGTTTTAAAAAATGACGGGCTGACTGGTTTCAGAAAACTGTTTACGGCCAGGGCAAAAAGCCGTGGTGGTAATCATTTTGGTTCCCGCCTGATCTTTGCCGGCGATGGCACTCTTTATGTCAGCCTTGGAGACAGGGGAAGCAAGGACTCTGCACAGGATCTTGATGACCATCGAGGTTCCCTGGTTCGCCTGACCGACGCCGGGAAAATACCGCCAGACAACCCCTTTATTGACACGCGCGGAGCCAGGCCAGAGATATTCAGCTATGGTCACCGAAACATGCAGGGCATGGCGCTTCATCCTTTTACTGGAGAGATCTGGACCCACGAACACGGTCCACAGGGTGGTGACGAAATAAACGTCAATCGCCCGGGAAGAAATTATGGCTGGCCGGTTATCACTTACGGTGTGAACTATGGCATCGGCACTTCCATCGGAGAAGGAACCCACAAGGATGGTATGGAGCAGCCCCTGTACAAGTGGGTGCCATCCATAGACTTAATATAAACATTTATTTAAGTCTATGGTT
>CAZXDV010000202.1:0-5873 GCA_964639535.1 uncultured Enterobacteriaceae bacterium
ATCAGAATGGGCATCGAAATGGATCAGCGACAGGGGCCCGTGCACCTCGGCGTAGGCTTTCAATATGGGATAGGTGACAAAGTGATCGCCACCCAGGCTAAGCACTGCTACATCACCCTGCAGTAACTTGCTGATATGCTCGGTGATGGCAGCAGGCACCGTTTCCGGCCTGCCGTGATCAAAAGGACAGTCACCGTAATCGATGACGTTGAGCTTATTAAAAACGTCAAAGCCCCAGTCATCCAGCTGCGCCCAGCTCACCTGTGTTGATGCCTGGCGTATACCGCGGGGCCCAAAACGTGTACCGGGCCGGTTGGTGGTAGCCGTGTCAAAAGGTATTCCGGTAACGGCAACATCTGCCTGGCTGAGATCGCGGCTGTATTTACGACGCATATAGCTAAGCACGCCGCTGTAGGTGGGCTCGCCAATAATGCCTTTTAAATCTTCCCGGAAAGCACCCTGGTCTATTTCATCTTTATGCATATTTGAACACTTTCATTTACGACGCATCGGCGAGTGCCGGAATCGTCTTTCGTAGATTGATGTACATGAAAGCATATATCAACATGGCCACCATTGTCGCCGTCGAACACATGATAAATACGCCCTTGTACCCTAAACCCATGCCCAGTATGGATGCCGCTACGTTGGGACCGATGATTTGCCCGAGGCCCTGCGCCCCCGGCATCAGCGCGGCGAACCTGCCGGAATGATCGACGTTGGACACCGTGGCCATCTGGTAGACATCAATAAAGATCCACAAGAAGTTAAACATGAACACGCTCATGAGGATCTTGGTATCGGTGATACCCCATGCCAGCATGGCAACCATGCTTGACTGGATCACCAGCGTCACCAGCAGTGGACGTGCGAGACCGAAACGATTACTCAGCAAGGTAGCAAACAGGCAACCCAGTAGACTGAGGAAAGATGACCACACCAGCACGCGCCCTACCCATTCGGGATCAGCAGTGGACATGGCCGGGTCGTTACTGGCGAGTTCGATATAGGTCCAGTACGCACCGATGTTGATATAAGTCACCACCATGGCAGTCAACACCATGCAGGGCACATAGATGGGCACGTGTCGGTGCTCCACGTGCTCGCTTCCATCGTCATCCTTTACATCCACTTCCACGTCGAGGCCTTCATCAAGGGCATGGGCCGGCAGCCACTTGATAAACGGAAATGACAAGACATAGGTGCCAATAAAAACCAGGTAGATGCCATTCATGCTGAGCTGCGGCAGCACGTGTAACTCCAGCGCCTGGGAAAAAGCAAAGGCAAACAGCAGGAGGTTAAAAGCACGGGCGGGCTTCGAGGTAGCGCCGAGGGTTGCCACGGCCACCGCGGTATAGATACCGCTACCAAAGCCGGCAAGTAGTCGCAGCCACAGCACCTGCTCATAGCTCACCAGGTAAATACACAGGGCATTGGCAAGGATGGCAATGAGTGCCGAGATCACCATTAACAGGCGACGGTTGACCCTGGCGACCAGGATAGCGGCGACCACTGCGCCGAGGGACAGGCCGCCAAGATCCGCACCGGCAACGCGCCCCACCTCTATCTCGCTAAAACCAAGCAGGTTGACCCAGGCGGTGCTGATTACCGGGATCCCCACCAGCACGCTATAGCCTGCCAGCGCCATGTACAGTGAAATGACGATTGAGCGCCAGCCGTCAAAGACGGTGGGCTCGTGGTGTAGTGCCGAGGCGGGCTTGCTCATGTGAGGCGCTGTCTGCTCTTATTATGAGCCCGCATTCTAGCAACAATCCTGCATGACTATTTCCTGTTTTTCACGCAAACCACGGAATTAACTGGATTTTTATCATATAGAAAATCAATCGAGTATATAAAAACAATTAATTTGTTATATGCAGGCATGCCGCATACATTGCAGGCTCGAGAAATAGCGGCCATGGGCCCAGGCAGGGAAACTGGATGTTAGTAAGGACAGGTTTTAGCAAGTGAATATACGTGATTTAAAATACCTGGTGGCGGTGGCCGATACCGGCTCGTTCAGCCGTGCATCAGAGAAGTGCTTTGTCAGCCAGCCTGCTCTCAGCATGCAGGTGAAAAAACTTGAAGAAAGCATCGACACGAAGCTTTTTGACCGTGACACCACCGGGCTCTCGGTCACAACAAAAGGTGAAGTGCTGGTGGAGCAGGCAAGGAAAATCCTTGACGAGGTAAACCAGTTTTATGCCATGGCACGGGAGGAAGAAAACCCGCTCGCCGGAGAAATAACCCTGGGCGCCTTTCCAACAATTTCCCCCTACCTGGTACCGCGGGTGCTCCCCGTGCTCATGGCACGCTACGCCAGCCTGAATTTTTCCGTGGTGGAAGACAAGACTGCTGAGCTGTTAAAGAAACTCCAGGATGGCAGTATCGACGTGGCGCTGATTGCACTACCGGTAAATGAAAAGGGCATCACCGGGGTAAAGGTGATGGAAGAAAACTTCTACCTCTGCGTAAGCCGACACAGTCACCTGTATGACTACGAGTCGGTAAGCTACGATGACCTGGAAAATGAAAACATCATGCTGCTTGAAGAAGGCCACTGCCTGCGCGAGCAGGCACTGTCGGTTTGCCAGCAAGCCAATGCCAGCAATACGAAACTGCACAAGTCCGCCAGCCTGGAAACCCTGATAGGCATGGTGGCCAACGGCCTCGGCGTGACGCTGGTGCCGGAGATGGCAACCGGTGTGCGCCAGGACGGGGTAAAGTTTCTTCCCTTCAATGTTAACGAGCCTTCCCGCAGCGTGGCGCTTTGCTGGAAAGAATCCAGTGAACGTGGCGCGCTGTTTCGACGCCTGGCTCACTCGCTTTTATCCCTGCAGTTATAGGGTTTTATAGCCTATAAGCTTTCCTTATAGGCCCCTATAAAAAGCAAGTATTTCTCAAGGCTTGCGAAGACTCCTAAGCTTGTTTCCAACACGCTAGATGTGAATTTGAAATTTTTTAAACAAGCAAAGGAGAAACAACATGAAAACAATTATCGCTTCAGCAGTAATCGCAATGGCCACCACCCAGGTACAGGCAGAAGGTTTTTACCAGGGCGTGGCAGAACAGAGCTCAGCCGAAAGGATCGAGATTCGGGTTAACTCACCATCAAGCTTTGTATCCCCCCTCTACAAAGCGGTGACCGGTGGCAAGGAAGTAAACGTAGAGGGCAACTCAGTTGTCTCTAACGACGCCACCTCTTCAGTCCTGTATGAAACAGTGACTGGCAACTTCCAGGCCCAGGATAGCTAAGGGGCTGGATAAGGGTAAACGGGCGATTTGAGTATTCAATCGCCCGTTTATTTCATCCGCATCTCGAAAAAAGGAGTTCATCATGTTCAGAATAACTTACCTCGTTTTTATCGCCGCTTTATACAGCGTATTGACCTTTAGCTCGGCACTGGTGTTTGCCGAGGAGGTCACCGGAAGATCAAACCAGTTCTGGTGGCCGGACAAGCTTAACCTCGACCAGCTTCGCGCCCACGACCCTGCATCAAATCCCTACGGCGATTTTGATTACGCCGCAGAATTCAGCAAGGTTGATCTCAAGGCGCTTAAAGCTGACATAGAAAAAACCCTGAAAACCTCGCAGGACTGGTGGCCGGCAGACTGGGGTCACTACGGTGGCCTGATGATCCGCTCCGCCTGGCACGCAGCAGGCACCTATCGCGTTCATGACGGACGCGGCGGTGCTGATGGCGGACAGATCCGCTTTGAGCCTCTTAACAGCTGGCCGGATAACGCCAACCTCGACAAGGCACGCCGTATCCTGTGGCCGGTAAAACAAAAGTATGGTCGCAGCGTTTCCTGGGGCGACCTTATTATTCTCTCCGGCAACGTGGCACTGGAGTCCATGGGTTTTGAAACCCTCGGGTTTGCTGGCGGTCGCGCCGACGACTGGGAAGCTGACCTGGTTTACTGGGGTGCTGAAACGGAAATGCTGGCAAACGACAAGCGTTACCACAAGGACGGCAAGATGGAGAAACCCCTGGCCGCGGTACAGATGGGGCTTATCTACGTCAACCCGGAAGGACCAGGTGGAAACCATGATCCCATCTCTGCAGCTGCAGACATTCGCGAGTCCTTTGGACGCATGGCCATGAACGATGAAGAAATCGTTGCGCTGATTGCCGGTGGCCACACCCTGGGCAAGGCCCACGGTGCGAAAAAGGCTGACTGCGTCGGTGCCGAACCGGCTGCTGCTGCCCTCGAGGAGCAGGGGCTTGGCTGGAAGAACCGCTGTGGCACGGGCAAGGGAAGCGACGCCATGACCAGCGGCCTTGAAGGTGCCTGGACGGCCACGCCAACGGCATGGTCCATACAGTACCTGGATTTCCTGCTGCGCTTTGACTGGAAACAGGCAAAGAGCCCGGCTGGCGCCACCCAGTGGATCCCCACCGATGAAAGTGCAAAGGCACTGGTACCGGATGCACACATACCCGGCAAGCGTCATGCACCGATCATGTTCACCACCGACCTTGCCCTTAAAAAGGATCCCGGCTTTCGCAAGATCACCGAGCGCTTTCGCAACAACCCGAAAGAGTTCGACAATGCATTTGCCCGCGCCTGGTTCAAGCTGACCCACAGGGACCTTGGCCCCCGCGAGCGCTACGTGGGTACGGAAGTACCGGAAGACATCTTCATCTGGCAGGACCCGGTACCGGCGGTGGATCACAAGTTGATCAGCCACAACGAGGCAGAGAAACTTGAAAAGAAAATCCTCAAGTCCGGACTCACCAATGCAGAGCTCGTACGCACTGCCTGGGCATCTGCGTCAAGCTTTCGCGGCTCGGACATGCGCGGTGGCGCCAACGGTGCCCGCGTGCGACTGGCCCCGCAAAAGGACTGGGAGGTGAACAACCCGGATGAGCTGGCAAAGGTCATCGACACGCTGGACAAAATCCGCAAGGACTTTAACAGGACACTGCCTGAAGGTAAGAAAGTATCACTGGCCGACACCATCGTGATCGCCGGTAACGCGGCGGTAGAAGAAGCAGCAAATAAGAAGGGATACAGGATTGATATTCCCTTCACGCCCGGCCGCACCGACGCCACCCAGGAGCAGACTGATGTGAAGTCTTTCGCTTACCTGGAGCCAACGGCTGACGCTTTCAGGAACTACTACAGCGAGCGCAGCTATGCCTCGCCAACAAAGATGCTGGTGGAGAAAGCTGACCTCTTGACGCTGAGCATTCCTGAAATGACAGCACTTGTAGGCGGCATGCGAAGCATCGGCGCCAACGCTTTTGACTCAAAGCTTGGCGTATTAACCAGTAAGCCCGGTGCCCTTGGCAACGACTTCTTCGTCAACCTGCTGGACATGTCGACAATGTGGAAGAAGTCAAAGGAAGTAGCAGGCACCTACGAAGGCGTTGACCGCAAAAGCGGCAAGCCAAGGTGGAAGGCAAGCTCCGTAGACCTGCTGTTTGGCTCCAACTCCGAGCTTCGCGCCATAGCAGAAGTGTATGCAGCAAAAGACGGTGAAGCAAAACTGGTGAATGACTTCACCACCGCCTGGACAAAGGTGATGAACCTGGATCGCTTTGATGTCACCACTGGCAATAACCAGGTAGCAGAACGTTAAATGAGGTAACTCACCCACTCAAGGCAAGCAGTAAGGAAAAGGCGGCGTAGCGATACGTCGCCTTTTTTTTATCTAAATGTATTGATTAATTGATACTGCACTTTCTCGTCATTCCCGCGCAGGCGGGAATCCAGTGACAAACCATACAGTCCACAAGCCACTTACCGATTCTTTCTGAAATCCAGTAACAAAAATTTGAACTTGATCTACAAGAATAGATTCCCGCCTGCGCGGGAATGACAGGTAACTTCAAGATTCACTCAGCTGGGTCAAAAACCACTTTCGT
>CAZXDV010000203.1:0-5837 GCA_964639535.1 uncultured Enterobacteriaceae bacterium
GAAAAGCAGTTTGGTAAGGGATCTATCATGCGTATGAGCGACGACGGCGTGGTCGTGGATGTTGAAGCCGTCTCCACCGGTTCCATCGGGCTTGATATCGGGCTCGGTATCGGTGGTCTACCAAAAGGTCGCATTGTTGAAATTTATGGGCCGGAGTCTTCCGGTAAAACAACGCTGGCACTCCACGTGGCAGCGGAAATTCAGAAAGCCGGCGGAACCGCGGCATTTGTTGATGCGGAACATGCCCTCGACCCGCAATATGCAGAGAAGCTGGGTGTTCAAATTGAAGACCTGCTGGTATCGCAACCAGATACCGGCGAACAGGCCCTGGAAATCACTGACATGCTGGTTCGCTCCGGTGCTGTTGACCTGGTCATTGTTGACTCGGTCGCTGCGCTGACGCCAAAGGCAGAAATCGAAGGCGAGATGGGTGCCAGCCACATGGGGCTGCAGGCCAGGCTCATGTCCCAGGCGCTCAGAAAGCTCACCGGTAACATCAAGCGCTCCAACACGCTGGTAATATTTATTAACCAGATCAGGATGAAAATTGGTGTCATGTTTGGCAACCCGGAAACCACTACTGGTGGTAACGCACTGAAGTTTTACTCGTCAGTGCGGCTTGATATTCGCCGTATCGGGGCTATCAAGAAAGGTGATGAAATCGTGGGTAACGAAACCCGCGTCAAGGTAGTGAAGAACAAGGTCGCACCTCCATTCAAGGAAATCTTTTTTGACATCCTTTACGGGGAAGGCATTTCCCGTGAAAGCGAATTAATCGCAATGGGAGTACAGCATGGCATTGTTGAAAAATCCGGTGCCTGGTATAGCTACAAGGGTGACAGGATAGGCCAGGGCAAGGATAACGTGCGCACGTTTTTAAAGGATAACCCTGAAACAGCGGACGAGATTCAACAGGCAATACGAGAGAAAGTCATACCGGAAAAATCCCCGGCCAAAGAGCAGCCTGAAGAAGAGGAGGCTGAAGCCTGAGCGAGACCTCGGCGGATGTAAAGCAAAGGGCCCTGGCCTTACTCGCCCGGCGAGAGCACAGCGAAAAAGAGCTGCGGGGCAAATTGCGCGCACGGGATCTTGATGCTGATGACATCGATGACGTCATCAGGCAACTGCAACAGGAAGGCCTGCAGAGTGACATGCGCTTTGCCGAGGCGCTGGTGCATGACCGGGCGGGGCGTGGCTATGGCCCCCGGCACATTGCCCAGGAGCTGAGACAAAAGGGTATTGCCGATCATATTTCCGAAGAGTTCCTCGATGAGCGTGACGCTGCATGGCTTGAAAAGCTCAAAGAGGTTCGCGAGAAAAAATTCGGAATGGAGGTACCGGAAGATTACAAGGAGCAGGCAAAGCAGAGCCGGTTTTTACAATATCGAGGCTTTCCGGGCGAGCAGATACAGCGCCTGTTCAAGTCATTAAATTACGATGAAGACTAACGAGCTACGTTTAAAATTCCTGGAATACTTCCAGCAGCGAGAACATGAGCAGGTAAAGAGCAGCCCTCTCGTACCCGGCAATGATCCGACCCTGTTGTTCACCAATGCGGGCATGGTGCAGTTCAAGGAGGTTTTCCTCGGTCTCGATAAACGTTCCTACCAGCGCGCCGTTACTTCACAACGCTGCGTGCGAGCCGGTGGTAAACACAACGATCTTGAAAATGTCGGTTACACCGCGCGGCATCACACCTTTTTTGAAATGCTCGGTAACTTCAGTTTTGGAGATTACTTCAAGCGCGAGGCGATCCAGTTTGCCTGGGACTTCCTTTGCAATGAGTTAAAGCTGCCACCGGAAAAACTCTGGGTAACAGTTTTTGAAGAGGATGATGAAGCCGCCGACATCTGGTTGAACGAGATTGGCATAGATGCAAATCGCTTCAGTCGCTGTGGCGAGAAAGACAACTTCTGGTCCATGGGCGATACGGGCCCATGCGGGCCCTGCAGCGAGATATTCTACGACCATGGTGAAGAAATCGCCGGTGGTCCTCCGGGTAGTCCGGACGAGGACGGCGATCGCTACGTGGAAATCTGGAACCTGGTCTTCATGCAATATGACCGGGATGGCGATGGCAAGCTGACCCCCATTCCCCGCCCATCGGTGGATACGGGTATGGGGCTTGAGCGTATTGCTGCCGTCATGCAGGGTGTTCATAACAACTATGACATCGACCTGTTCCAGTCGCTGATAGCCAGCATCACGGAACTGCGAGCAGTAAAGGATGAGGATATTGTCTCCGCGCGGGTTATTGCCGATCATATTCGCTCATGCGCTTTTCTTATCACCGATGGCGTGATTCCTTCCAACGAGGGCAGGGGATACGTACTGCGTCGAATTATTCGCCGTGCCGCGCGACACGGCAGCAAGCTCGGATTTAATGAACCCTTTTTCCACCGGCTGGTTGAGCCCCTTGCCGGGTTGATGGGTGAAGCTTTCCCTGAATTACTTGAGGCCAGGGAGTTTGTAGAAAAAACGCTGAAGCAGGAGGAGCTGAGATTTGCGGAAACCCTGGAGCAGGGTTTACGCCACCTGGAAGACATTATCGACGCTCTCTCGGGAAGCGAGATAGGCGGTACTGACGTATTCAAGCTCTATGACACCTATGGTTTCCCCGTTGACCTTACCGGTGATATTGCCCGGGAGCGGGGCCTGACCCTGGATATGCCCGGCTTTGACCAGGCCATGGCGGAACAGCGAAAGCGCGCCCGCTCGGCCAGCAAGTTTGAGTTGAACACGGAAGACGGTGGTGCCGGACTCGATCTCGAAACACAGTTTACCGGCTATGATGTTGCCGAAGGCGACTCAAACGTCGTGGCTATTTTTCGCGACGGTGCCACGGCCAACGAAATTAATATCGGCGAGGAAGCCGGCATCGTGCTTGATAGCACACCCTTTTACGCCGAGTCCGGTGGCCAGGTTGGCGATCGCGGTAAGCTGGTTGCCGATGGCATGGTTTTCGAGGTGCGCGACACGCAGAAGCAGGGAGATGCGCATATCCATCTTGGCGAGCTGGTACAGGGGTCTCTTGCCGTGGGTCAAAGCGTCCGTAGTCGAATCAATATCATCGAACGGGCAGATATCGTGCGTAATCACTCGGCCACCCACCTGCTGCACGCGGCACTGAGACAGGTACTTGGCAAGCACGTAACGCAAAAGGGTTCACTCGTCGCCGCAGATCGACTTCGTTTTGATTTTTCACACCCTGATGGACTCAGCGAAGAGGAGCTGGCAAAGATCGAAAGCCTGGTAAACAGCGTTATCCTGGAAAACGCCGAGACAGGCGTGGCAAACATGAGCCTTGATGCGGCAATGGAGTCAGGTGCCATGTCACTTTTTGGAGAAAAGTATGCTGACGAGGTGAGAGTCCTCAATATCGGCGACGGTTTTTCCACGGAACTCTGTGGTGGAACCCACGTGAGCCGGGCAGGGGATATCGGTTTATTTAAAATATTATCTGAAACAGGCATCGCCGCTGGCGTCAGGCGAATTGAAGCGGTGAGTGGTAATGGCGCGCTGGACTGGGTCAGGGATAACGAGGCCCGACTGGCTCGAATAGCCGGCCTGCTCAAGTCTGAAAAAGAGGGTATAGAAACACGGCTTGAGAGTGTGCTCGAGCGCTCGCGTAAGCTGGAAAAGGAAGTCGAGCAACTCAAATCCCGGCTCGCCAGCAGCGCAGGCGATGATATGGCCAGCGAGGCCGAGGACATTGATGGAATCAAGGTTCTGGCCAGGCACCTGGAAGGCGCCGATCCAAAGACCCTGCGGGAAACGGTAGACCAGCTGAAAAACAAGCTTGGTACAGCCGCCCTGGTACTCGCCACCGTGAAGGATGACAAGGTCAGCCTCGTGGCAGGTGTTTCAAAGGATGCCTGCGAGCGCGTCAAGGCCGGAGACCTGGTGAACTTTGTCGCGGCACAGGTTGGCGGAAAGGGTGGCGGCAGGCCGGACATGGCCCAGGCGGGAGGAAACCAGCCGGAGAAACTGGATGCTGCCCTGCAGGGTGTTCCCGGCTGGGTGAGAGAGCAATTAAATGCCTGATTTTCCTTGCTTTTATATCCTAAATCCTTAAAATCCCCGTCCTTTCTAATTTTCCGTAGTGTCATTCCCGCGAAGGCGGGAATCCAGTGAAAATAGACCCTTCGAGAGAAGGGACATTATTTAATTTAATACCTTAGTAGAATATTTATCAGAAACATGGCACTCATCGTCCACAAATATGGCGGTACTTCGGTCGGCAGCATCGAGCGTATCCAGGCAGTAGCAGATCGGGTCATTGCGGCACGTGCCGCGGGGCACGACGTTGTCGTGGTAGTCTCTGCCATGAGCGGTGAAACAGATCGGCTGATCGGGCTGGCCCGGGACATTCATGAGAGGCCCAGTAGCCGCGAGCTGGATGTCCTCCTCTCGACCGGTGAGCAGGTCACCATCGCCCTGTTGAGCATGGCACTTGAGGCAAAGGGCTGCCGTGCCCGGTCCTATACCGGCTACCAGGTGGCAATCCATACGGAAGCCGTGCACAACAAGGCCAGGATTACCGAGATCGACACCGATGCCGTCAAGAGCACCCTGGCAAGTGGCGAAGTTGCCGTAGTGGCAGGGTTCCAGGGAATTGACGAGCACGGAAACATCACCACCCTCGGACGGGGTGGCACGGACACCTCCGCGGTGGCCATGGCAGCGGCCCTTGAAGCCGATGAGTGTCACATATATACGGACGTTGACGGTGTTTACACTGCCGATCCCCGGATAGTCACCGATGCCCGGCGAATAGAGCGAATTTCCTACGAGGAAATGCTGGAAATGGCGAGTCTTGGCTCAAAAGTGTTGCAGATCCGCTCGGTCGAATTTGCCAGCAAATACAACATCAATCTCAGGGTCCTGTCATCCTTTGAGGATGGCCCGGGAACCCTGATCACCACTGAGGATGAAAGCATGGAACAGGTCCTGATCTCCGGTATCGCCCACAACCTGGACGAAGCCAAACTCACCATAAGAGGTGTGCCGGACAAGCCCGGTATCGCATCGCGCATACTTGGCCCCATCGCAGATGCAAATATTGAAGTGGACATGATTATCCAGAACATCGGGGACGAAAATAGCACCAGTTTTACCTTCACTGTGCACCGCAACGACTATGCCAAGGCGAGGGAAGTGCTGGAAACCACGGCGTCAGAACTGGGCGCGGCCGGTGTGGATGGTGATGACAATATTGCCAAGATCTCGGTAGTTGGCGTAGGCATGCGTTCCCACGCCGGAATTGCTAGCAAGATGTTTGCCGCATTGGCGGATGAGGGGATCAATATCCAGATGATCTCCACCTCGGAAATCAAAATTTCCGTGGTTGTGGACGATAAGTATTTAGAATTGGGCGTAAGAGCGTTACACTCTGCATTCGGGCTAGATCAGGGAGATTGAGTACTAAGGGGCCCTGGTTGATGTCCTCGGACGAAACCACCCGGAACAATAAAACAAAGATCGATACGGGTGGATTCAATATTGCTACGCAGGTAGCTAAGGGCAATTATAGGAGATGTAAATATGTTGATATTAACGCGCAGGGTTGGCGAGTCATTAATGATTGGTGACGAAGTTAACGTAACAGTACTGGGGATACGTGGTAACCAGGTCAGGATCGGTGTTAACGCACCAAAGGAAATCGCAGTACACAGGGAAGAGATCTATGATCGAATCCAGCAGGAGCAGGATGGGCCTGAAGGAGAAGATTATTCAGATCAAAAAGCCGAGGAGAACGGTTACTAGTCTACTTACTTTCTGTACTTTAGCGTAATAAAACAAACCTCATCTCTCGGTACTGGTACTGCGGGATGAGG
>CAZXDV010000204.1:0-1147 GCA_964639535.1 uncultured Enterobacteriaceae bacterium
AGGTGATTGATGCTTCTAACGTTCACGACTACCAGCAATACCTGGCACCAAAGCTGGGCGAACTGATCACCGATGGGTACTACACCATAAAAATCGGTGAGAAGCTTTCATTCAAGCCCGCCCGGGAATATATCGATGCGACACGGGAACACCTTGGAAGAACTACCCTGGGCGACAAGCCGGGTATCATCAACGGTTATGTTGCTGGTAGACCGTTTCCGGAGGAGCCGGATGTTAACGACCCCAGGGCAGGAGACAAGCTGGCCTGGAACCTGCGTTATACCTATGCCTATGACAGTGGTGAGGTAACAGATTTTTTCTGGAATTATCGTGATATGCGCAAGGAAAAACTCGAGCGCACCCTGTCATTTTATGCCAGCTCCCTGCGTTTCATGCATCGCCACGTGGAAGAACCCCTGCCGGCATTGAAGAGAAACCCGTCGGAGATATATAACACCCTGTATCTCAAGGTACTGGCGCCACCGGATCTGCGGGGCACACAGCTTTTAATACAGCGCATGGAAGACGATACCAAGCAGGAGCAGGCATGGCTGTACCTTGCGACTCAACGGAGGGTGCGACGTCTTGCTTCAGGGCAAACCACCGATGCCTTCCTGGGAAGCGATATCATGATTGAAGACTTTCTTGGCTATAACGGTCGCATCATGGATCAGAAATGGACCTACCTTGAAACACGTGAAGTTCTCCTGCCTTTCTTTGATCACAGCAAGATGCCACTGGTTGATGTAAACCACCAGCAGGATGGCTTCCAGTTTATTGGCTTTACCGGGAAGTCTGATTGTTTCCCCGATGTCACCTGGCAATTGAGAAAGGCCCATGTGCTCGAAGCTGCTCCCTACGATGAGCGTCATCCACTGTCGAAAAGGCTGTTCTACGTTGATGCACAAACCATGCAACCTGCCTACGGTAACATCTTTGACCGCGCCGGGAATTTATGGAAAGTTGCACTGGCGGGTTATGCCCATCCTGACAGTCATCACCAGGCCAACCATGGTTCCGGCACGCCCATAATTGATGTGGTATCGATGATCGATATCCAGGCAATGCATTGTACGACACTGCAATTCAAGGCAAGATTGCCGGAGCGAAAATTGAAGGAGACTGATTTTACCGTTCAGACTCTACG
>CAZXDV010000204.1:1247-5809 GCA_964639535.1 uncultured Enterobacteriaceae bacterium
GGTCGCAAGGTCTCCATCATGCTCGAGGAGATCGGTGCCGAGTACGAGGTTCATCCTATTAACATATTGAAGGATGAACAGTTTGCAGAGGATTTTCTGAAAATAAGCCCCAATAACAAGATCCCGGCTATCGTCGATCGCGAGGCAGGAATTAACATGATGGAATCGGGGGCGATACTTCTTTACCTGGCTGAAAAGCATGACTGCCTTATTGCAAAGGACATCGCCGGACGTGCCAGCACGCTTGAATGGCTCATGTGGCAAATGGGTGGGGCAGGTCCAATGCTGGGCCAGGCACACCACTTTGTTCACTTTAATCCCGATAAGTCCGAGTATGCAAAGGAGCGTTATAGCAAGGAAGCGGCGCGCCTGTATTCCGTGCTTGATAAACGACTCGCGGCTTCACCTTACCTTGCTGGTGATGAATACAGCATCGCTGATATCGCAACCTGGCCCTGGATATCACGCTATGAATGGCAGGGAGTGGATTTCAATAACTATCCAAACGCACTGCGATGGTACAGGGAGATAGCCGAGCGTCCGGCCGTTCAAAAAGGTTTTGTTGTACCCAATCCGGCAGACATTCCCATGCCTGGCTAATCAGGCAACCATGTCCCCGCTCGAAACAGAGGCACTCAGTGAGCACACCGGTGTTCGAATAAGTGGAATCGACCTGTCGGGCGGAGTGGACCAGGATACAGTTCGGCAGCTTATCCAGTTACTTTACCAGCATGCGATTATCTGCATCAGCGAGCAGGTGATGACGCCAACGCAGCTGGCTGAATTTGCACAACGTCTTGGCACCCCTGTACCCCATGTTGAAGAATCACTTCATCTTGATGGAATATCAGAGGTTATGTCGCTGTCCAATGCGGACGACAGGGATGACCGCCAGCTAAATGGTGGTGCTCACTGGCATACCGACCTTATTCACACGGACGAGCCGGCCAGTTTTACCATGCTCAATGCCGTTGCCGTACCTGCATCCGGTGGCCGCACACTGTTTGCCAACCAGGCACAGGCCTATGACAGTTTAAGTGTAGAAAAGCAGGAACTGTATCGCGAACTGGTCATTCAACATTGCTACGAGGGACGAACTGATGGCTCGATGCCAGTACTGGAGTATCCACTGGTGAGACAGCATCCCGTCACCGGCCGGCCGGCGCTGTACGGAGCCTGTGGCACGGGTATCGGGATTGCAGGTCAAAGTGAAGAAGAGTTCCGGCGTATTTACCGCGATGTCAGCGAATATGCGACAGGCGACGATTTCGTTTATCGACACCAATACCATCTTCACGATCTTGTTATCTGGGATAACTCGCAATTGCTGCACGCGGCGGAAGTATTACAGCGCTCAAAAACTGATGCCGACAGGCGAATAATGCACAGGGTCTCGGTGCGTGGCTGGCCCGGTGCCTGAGACAGGCAAAAGATTCCCCTTGTTTTTCGGCTCCACCGTGGTGCTGGGATGTTTTATCGGCATGGTGGGAAGCACCGGGGGAATGTTGTTTTCCAGTCTCGGCGTACTGGCCAATCCCCTCGCCGCAGAATTCGGCTGGAGTCGCGGGGAAATATTTTTCGCCATCAGTGTACTGACGGCGGGTATTATTCTCGGCATCCTGGCCAGCGGCCCACTGCTTGACCGCTACGGTTCCCGTAAGGTGCTGCTCGTCTCGGTTGCCCTGTCCATCCTGGTTATGGCGCCGGCACCATTTTATGTAAGTAGCCTGCCAACCTTCTACCTGATGATATTCCTGGGTTCCTTTATCGGTGGTCCCACCAATACCGTGGCCTATGCCAGGGTTGTTGCAAGCTGGTTTGACCGGCGCCGCGGGCTGTTCATAGGTATCAATGCCTCGGGCATGGGAACCGGCTTTGCGCTGGTGCCGCTGTTGACAAACCAGGTGCTGGATAACGGTGGCTGGCATGCAGGTTACTACCTGCTGGCCGGCATCATGCTACTGGTGGTATTGCCCTCCATATTCCTGCTAGTGGTTGATGAACCGGGAGATGTCGGCCTTGAAGTTGATGGCAAGGCAGCGGAGCAGGATGAAGAAGGTGACAACGACGGGCTGCAGTCCAGCCTGAGTTTCAGCCAGGCGGTAAAAACTCCGGCGTTTGTTTTGCTTGTGCTCCTTGCACCCACCCTGGCATTTGCACTCTATGGCACGTTCTCGCAGTTGGTGCCGATGATGGGGGACAGGGGCATCGACGCCACCGTGGCTGCCTTTATTGCATCCACGGTGGGGATCAGCATGGCTGTCGCGCGCCTGCTGGTGGGATTTCTCCTGGATCATTTCTTTGCGCCGCGCCTGGCCATGTTTTTGTTTGGACTGTCGCTGCTTGGCGTGCTCTTCCTGTTACTGGGTAACCACGTGGCCCTTTACTTTGCCGGGGCCATGCTGGTGGGTTTTGGTATTGGTGCAGAGGGAGACCTTGTTGCCTACCTGGTAAGCCGTTACTTTGGCATGGCGCATTTTGGCACTATTTTTGGCTGTGTATTCAGCGCCTACATGATGGGTACCGGGATAGGGCCGGCGGTGTTTGGCGCTGCGTTTGACAGGTTCGGCGACTATAACTACATACTGATGTTTTCCGCCGCCTTGCTGGTGATATCGATCATCCTGTTTCGCTTTTTTGCCCCCTACAACAGCTATTTGAACGACGGTAACTAGACGCGATCAGTTTAAATCGTCATAGTGCTGAATTCCACGGTGGTTCTTGCTGGCCACCTGGCGCCAGATGCTGATGTTACGATCTGGTTCAAAGAGTTTTTCCCTGAACCAGCCCTCGTCATTCTCGTAAAACTCCTGCTGTGCCTCGCGAGCCCAGATGTCATCAGAGTTAAAGCCAATCAGTGCCAGGTCTTTCCACTTCGAATCAAACTCCTCGGCAAAGCTGGCCTCCTCATCTTTGTTTTCAACGACGCGACCCAGTGTTGGCAGGTAATAGTGCCGGCCCGGTTCGATGGGGACATACCATTCAAATTGCGTCAGGCTTGGATCGGGCCAGGGCTGCACGCGCAGGACCCCGGGCAACCAGATGCTGATGTCAAAGGCGACACGCTTGGAACCGAGATGTCCATCCAGCACCTTCTCTCCTTCAACGGTACCTTCAAAGACTGGTTCACAGTGGTCAGCAAGAAGATCAAAAACACCCTTGGGGCCATTGTCGTCATCAACGATCTTGAAGGTATCGCGACTGGTTGGCACAAAGCCAAGGGGCAGGGCAATGTCGTTTCCTTCAACCAGGATCGAATCCTTGTGTATAAACACGTGGGTGCTGTCAAAACCATTCTCACAGCCAATACGCCAGTCGGATTCAACTTCCTGGCGCATGCCGCGAATGGCGCGGTTTTCATCGAGAAAGCCGGGTGGAACGTCGTGAGCAAGCGGTGGCGGATCGATATTTCCCATGAAGACAAAAATCAGCCCCTGGGCTTCCTGCACGGGAAAAACAGGAATGCTGGCCTGGCCAATCATGTTGCTCTGGGGATTGGTAATAATGTCACACAGCTCGCCGTTACGCAGGTCGTAGGTGAAGCCATGGTACCAGCAGGTGATAGTACCTTTTTTATAACACTCCGGTTTGCGCGAAAACGGGACACCCCGGTGCAGGCAGCGGTCTCTCACCGCAAGCACTTCACCGTCAACGCGGGTGAGAAGCAGCTTGTCACCAAGCATCTTGTGCTGGATAAATTCCCCTTCCTCTAACTCGTGGGAGAAAAGGGTGGGATACCAGTGGTTTCGAAAGCCCAGCTTGGCCTCAACGTAATCCCTGTATGTCGAACATTGCTCGAGTACTTCCGGGTCTACCATGTGTTTCCTGGTCATCGCGTGATTTATGGGGTCCTGGCTGGATGAAAGATAATGGTACTACGGGCCGCAAGGGGGCTGTCAATGATTAGTCCGCAGGCACTATTTTTGCCGTATCCCGGTACCCCATAAGTCTCTAAACTTAAGTTTCAGGAATCATCCAACCAGGGTCACATTAATGAGTACAGCCGAAAATACCGCTGCGGCAGATTTACTGCCTGAAGTGCTGGCATTTCGCCAGCGATTTCCTATTTTCCAGGACAAGGTGCACCTGGCCAGTAACGCCATGGGAGCGGTAAGCGACATGATGGAACAGGCGCACAGGGACTTCCTCGATGACAGGAACAAGTATGGCGCCAGCTGGGAAGTTGCCATTCCCCGGCAGGAAGAATTGCGAGCGTCTTTTGCCGATTTTATTGGTGCTAAGCCCGGTGAAATTGCAATATGTTATTCCGCCAGCCAGGCCATGGGTACGCTTGCGACCTGCTTTGACTGGTACGGTGATCGCCAATACCTGGTGGTGGATGACTATGCCTTTCCCTCTGTGGCACAACTGTGGCGAGCCCAGCAGTCCCGCGGAGCGAAGCTACGCCGAGTCGCGCCCAATGACGAGGGCCTGCTGTTACCGGAACATTTTGATGAGCATCTTGATGACAAGGTCAAGGCCGTCTCCGCCGCGCAGGTGTGTTACAAGAACGGGCATTTACTCGACGTCGAGGGAACCGCGAAAAAGGTACATGATGCCGG
>CAZXDV010000205.1:0-5768 GCA_964639535.1 uncultured Enterobacteriaceae bacterium
TTGTTAACTCATTTTTCACAATATTTCTTATAGGGTTCGGCATCATCTTTCCACATTTCATGATCTTCCCCTACAGCGTCCTTCAGGTCTTTTGACAGCGCGCACCACTCAGGGCTTCCGACTTCAATGTCCGAACAGCCCGCTAATGTGAAATACAAGGTGAATGACAACAGGTACATAAGTTTATTCTTCTTCACACGTAAATCCCCCATATCGTGATTTCAATTTGCTTTTCTTAGCTCTCCGGTGGCTTTTTCATCGATACGTAATGCCGGACCGTCCAGGTCACTGGCCAGTACAACACCGTATTGCTCGCGCGCCGCTGCCTCGGAAACGATACCGTTTTGTACATCACGTAGAACCGCTTCCGCATCTCGCCTTAGCGGGTCGCCATAACCACCGCCACCACTTGAATGGATGCTAATGACATCCCCGGTATTGAATGTGTACATGCGGTTACCATCGAGTTCGTCGCTTGAACCGTCGGCATGGGTGATGGTGATATGGTGTGGCGGCGCTGCCCTGCCGTCATTAATTCCCTGGGGTGCAGTAAAATCCCGCGCGCCGCTGCCAAAGTTGGCGCAGGCAACGTTGTCTGCATCCACCTTAAAGCTGTAGCGCACGCCGAGACCACCGCGCCACTGTCCCGCACCGCCACTGTCCGGCTCTATTTCATATTCCAGTAACTGGTAGGGCGTCACCAGCTCATGTAATTCCGGATCCGGTGCACGCAGGCCACCGAGGGTTACCGGCGTGCCCACGTGGTCCCAGCCGTCATAGCCTTTTACCGCGCCACCGCCACCCTTGCTCATGAAATGAATGTCGGCAAAAAAGCGCCCGTTACCGGGGTTGATACCCATGGTCGCCGGGGCACACCAGCGACCCCACATGGCAGATACCTGCTCCGGTATCACCTGCCCCAGCGCCTGCCAGGTACATTCGATCATCGCTTCACCGATACACAGGGTGCAGGAAGAGGTGGGTGCCGGTTCATGGGCATTAACGATGGTGCCTTCCGGGGCAATAACCTTGAGTGGTCGCACCGCGCCGTCATTGAACTGGATGTCATTGCTAATGGCGAGAGTGGAGAATAGCCCCAGGTGACTCATGGCATTGGTGTTTGGCAAGGTGCTGTTGATATAACCCACCGACTGCGGATCGCTGTCAGAATAATCAAAGGTAATTTCATCGCCTTTCACTTCGAGAGTGAGCCTGACAGTGGGACTCTTATCAAATTCGATACCATCATGATCGATGGCACGTTCGGCACGGTACACGCCGTCGGGTATGCGGCTGATATCAGCACGCACGCGTTTTTCCGTGGCATCAAGGATTTCGTCGGTGGCCAGGGCCAGGGTCTCGGTACCGTATTGCTCAAGCAGACCCAGCATGCGCCGTTCACCCAGGTTAACCGCGCCGATCTGGCAGTGCAGGTCCCCTTCCACCAGCTCCACCGCGCGTATGTTCAACAGGATGAAATCAATCACGTCCTGGCGCAGTACGCCGCGGTCAGCTATACGCAGGCAGGGAATACGCAGGGCATCCTGCCAGGCATCCGTGGCTTCCGGGTTATAGCCCACAACGCCACCACCACCCATGTCAGCGTGGTGCCCCTTGGATAACATCCAGTAAACTAGTTCGCCCTCGTAAAAGACCGGTTTCATAACGTTCAGATCCGGCGGGTGGTTGTTACCCCGGTAAGGATCGTTAAGCACAAAGAGATCGCCCTCGTGGATATCACCGGCAAAGCGATCGGAAATTGCTTTTGCAGTAAAGGGTGTTGAAGCGGCGATGTTGGGGATATAAATGGTTTGTGCCACCAGCTCGGGCCCGGCATTAAAAATACCGGTGGTAAAATCCCGCGCCTCGGAAAAAATCGGCGAACGGGAAGTACGCAACATGGTCTCACCCATTTCCCGGCAGATGGATTGCAGGCGTGCGCTGATAACGGCAACGTCAACGGGATCTATTTTCTTGCTCATGGCGTCTTCCTTCTTTACTCGTTAGCACTAGCGATACTCAGCAGGTAGTTACCCCACTCATCGCATTGCAAGTCAGTACCTTTTGGCACCACGATGGTGGTCGTGGGTTGCTCAACAATCGCCGGGCCGGACAACAGGTTACCCGGTGCCAGGGCGATGGCGTCGTAAACCGGGACACTTTTCATTTCATCATCAAACCACGCTTGCCGTTCACCCTTTATGGCATGGCTGGCATCTTCATCCTGCATGTCCTGCTTGCGATTAAGTGGCTTGGGCGTCAGCCCGGTTGCCAGCAGGCGCACGTTGATCAGTTCCACTTCCGCCTCGGGCATTGCATAGCCGTAGCGCTCATCATGCAGTGCATGGAAATTCTGCACCAGCGTTTGCCATTTCGCGTCATCGATCACACCGTCTTCCAGACCTGTCACCTCCACCTCGTTGAACTGGCCAACGTAGCGAAGGTCGGCCGAGAACTTGAGTTCAATACTGGATTCCTCAACCTGCTCCTCCTGGAAAGTCGACCTGGCCAGGCTCGCCATCTCGGCCAGACAGTCGCGGATACGCTGAAAATCCACCAGTGAACCGACCATGGCACAGGTCCGAACATAGCTGTGCTTGAGATCGGAGAGCAGCATGCCGGCCGCGCAAAATACAGAAGACTCCCGCGGCACCAGCAGGCGGGTAATGCCCAGTTCCCTTGCGATGGGCACCGCGTGAATGGGTCCGGCTCCCCCGGCCACGATCATGGCAAACCTGCGCGGGTCAAGACCCCGCTGCACGGTGACCACGGTGACGGCGTTACTCATGATGGAATTGGCCATGCGGTAGATGCCCCAGGCCGCATCAATCACGGAAACACCCAGTGGCGTGGCGACAGCATCCTGCACCGCCCTGGTGGCGGCTTCCCGGTCCAGCTGCATTGCGCCACCGTGAAAATAATTGTCGTCAAGATAACCGAGTAAGAGGTCAGCATCGGTGACCGTGGGTTTCTTTCCGCCCTTGCCGTAGCAGGCCGGTCCAGGCTCAGCACCTGCACTCTCCGGACCAACGAAAAGCATGCCGCCCTCGTCTACGCCGGCAACGGACCCACCACCCGCGCCAACGGTATGGATGTCCAGCATCGGTACAGCAACATGAAAACCACCCACCTCGTTCTCCGAGCTGACCACCGGGTTTCGATCCTGTACCAGGGCCACGTCAAAACTGGTGCCGCCCATGTCCACGGTAATGATGTTGTCATAGCCATGGGTTTCGCCGTAGTGAATCCCGGCACCCGGTCCACCGGCAGGACCGGAAAGCAGTGTATTCACGGCAAAACGACTGGTTACCCTGGGAGACATGCAGCCACCGTTGGACTGCATGATGTTTAAAAGACCGCTAAAACCATTTTCAGCGAGACGTTGCTCCAGGGTGCCAAGGTAGGAAGCCAGGGGCGGCCCACAGTAGGAGTTAAGCGCCGTGGTGCTGTGTCTTTCGTAGACACGTATCTGTGGCAGCACCTCGCTTGAAATAGACAGGTAAACGCCGGGCAGGTGTTCCTCGAGGATTTCCCTGGTACGCAGCTCATGGGCCGGGTTAAGAAAGGACCAGAGATAGGACACCGCCACGGCTTCAACACCGGCTTCGCGCAGGTTCGCCGCCACTTCACGCACGTCATCTTCATTCAGTGGCAACACTTCTTCGCCATTGGCATTCACCCTTTCACGAACCGTGAGCGTCAGGGCACGCTGCACCAGCGCCGGTGGCGGTGCCAGTCGCAGATCGTAGCGCGCGCCGTCTTTCATACCTCGACGCATGCCAAGCAGGTCGCGAAATCCGCGCGTGGTGATGAATGCCGTACGTGCACCATTACCCGTGAGTACGGCATTGGTGGTAATGGTGGTGCCATGCACGATGGCGTCGATGTTTTCCAGGAAAGTCTTGAGCTCGAGACCCTGGTCCTGTGCCGCCCGGGTCAATGCTGCAAATACACCCTGGCTGGGGTCCAGGGGTGTTGTCGGCGCCTTGCATATGGCGGTGTTGCCGGCATCATCAAATACCAGCAGGTCAGTAAAGGTGCCTCCTACATCGATACCTATCCTGAATCTCAAGATTTCCTCCCGTGCTACGGCGGCGTGGCTAGCGATTTCCAGCTGCTATGTTACCCTGCCCGTGGGCACTTCCAAAAAAAATAAAAAACACGGCATGAAAACAAGTGGTCACCTGAGGAAAATGCGTACCGAGGCGGGCCAGCCGGTGCAGTATCACCTGCCGCTGGATGACGAGCTCGTGCCCATGAATGACTACCTGGGTAATACCGTGAGTCTCAATTTTAGCGGTGATATTCACTGCATTGAGTGCGCCCGCAAGACAGCCAAGAGCTATAACCAGGGCTACTGCTACCCCTGCTTTATCTCCCTCGCGGCCTGCGACATGTGCATCATGAAGCCGGAAACCTGCCATTTTGACAAGGGTACCTGTCGCGAGCCGGAGTGGGCACAGGGACACTGCATGCAGGATCACGTGGTCTACCTCGCCAATTCATCCGGTCTGAAGGTGGGTATTACCCGTGGTTCACAGGTGCCGACGCGCTGGATAGACCAGGGCGCGACCCAGGCACTGCCCATCTTTCGTGTAAAGAACCGCCTGCTTTCCGGGCTGCTGGAAGTTGCCATCAAGGGGCATGTCTCGGATCGCACAGACTGGCGCAAGATGCTCAAGGGTGAAGCCGAGGCTCTCGACCTGAGGGCGAAGCGGGATGAATTACTCGACGCGGCAGCAAGCCAGGTTGAGGATGTTCGCGCTGCGCATCCCGACGACCACATTGAATTCCTTGAAGATGCCGAACCTGTGTCGCTCAACTTTCCCGTTAATCAGTACCCGGAAAAAGTAAAGTCACTGAACCTTGATAAAACACCTGGCATCGAGGGGCAGCTGATGGGCATCAAGGGGCAGTACCTGATACTGGATAGCGGTGTGCTGAATATTCGAAAATTTGCCGGCTACCACGTGGCGCTGGGCTGAGGCTCGAAGCTATGCCGAGGGACAAGGTCAAGATCGTATTAATGCTCGCCGTAGTATTTAGCTGCATGGGCATCTACAACGCCGGCAAGGCGGCCTACACGGCGATAAGCTGGACAAAGACCATGGGTGTTATCAGTGATTTCCAGCTTCACAATTTCTCCTGCGGCAAGCAGTCAAAATGCTTTACCCTGATCGTGGCCTACAAGGTGGGCGATCGGATTTACCGGGTTAATAGCAATGAAAAATTCAGCGACAGGCCGCTGCACCTTGAAGGCAGGGATGCAGTGGTCTACTACTCTCCCGGCAATCCATCCCAGGCCACCCTGGGTGGTGAATACGGGCCGCTGGATCACGGGCTCATGGGGCTTGGCTTTGGCTTCCTGATGTTCATCGTTTACTGGTTCGTTCGACCGAGGGATTAACGTGCCTGCATCCTTTCATCTCGGTGTTCTTCCCAATCGCCCGCTGAAAGAGCTTGTCGAGATCGTCTCACTGGCAGATGAACTGGGCTTTGGCGGCGCCTGGGTGGCCGATTCCCAGTCGGTATTTCGCGAAGCCTTTATTGCCCTGGCCATGTTTGCCCAAAACACAAAAAACCTGCAGCTGGCCACCGGGGTCACCAATGTCAGCACCCGTCACCCTGCTGTAATGGCTGACAACTTTGCCACCCTGGACGAAATTTCCGATGGGCGGGCAATTCTTGGTATCGGCGTTGGCGACGGCGCCATGTTGAACATCGGGCAAAAACCGGCAAAGTTAAAACGGCTTCACTACGTGATCGGC
>CAZXDV010000206.1:0-5753 GCA_964639535.1 uncultured Enterobacteriaceae bacterium
TACCCTGCTGGGTCAGAATGTGAATGCCTACCGCGGCGAAACCTACGAAGGTGATATCGCTGACATGGCAAGGCTGGTCGAGTACGTTGCCGCTGTTAAGGGAATCGAACGTATTCGCTACACCACTTCCCACCCCATGGAATTTGGTGAGAGCCTGACAAACATCTATGCCACCGTGCCGGAGCTGGTCAATCACCTGCACCTGCCTGTGCAAAGCGGCTCTGACCGCGTGCTGGCACTGATGAAACGCAACCATACTATCCTTGAATACAAGTCGCGTATTCGCAAGCTGAAAAAAATCAGGCCGGACATCAGTATCTCCTCCGATTTCATCGTGGGGTTTCCCGGCGAAACCGACAAGGACTTCCAGGACACCATGAACCTGGTGGATGAAATTGGCTTTGACCAGTCTTTCAGCTTTATCTACAGCGCACGCCCCGGCACGCCTGCGGCCAACCTGCCGGACGATACGCCGATGGATGTGAAAAAAGAGCGACTGCAAATATTACAGGAACGCATCAACGGCTTTGCCAGGGACATCAGTGAAAGCATGGTCGGCTCGAGGCAAACCATCCTTGTTGAAGGCACCTCGCGCAAGAGCGAAAATGAGCTGAGCGGCCGAACTGAAAACAACCGCATCGTGAATTTCCCTATGGTGAATCTGCCCGGGTCGGATAAATTAAAAGGTCAGTTTGTTGAAGTCGACATCACCGAGGCCTTACCCAATTCCCTGCGGGGTCGTTTTGTTTCTGTTGCGGAAACAGCAACACCGCCGCATCTTGAACAGAGTATTGCTGTTTAAACCTTGAGTACCACCGGCCAGAAAATTCAACCCATCGCAACCGAAGTGGTGCTGGAGCCCATCGATAATGCGCGGCTTGCCAACCTTTGTGGCCCCCTCGATGCACACCTGCGCCAGCTTGAGCGACGTCTCGGCGTGGAGATCAATAACCGTGGCAATGTGTTTCGCGTGATTGGCTCACCGGCACAGGTGGAACTGACGGCACGCATCATCGAAGACATCTACAAGGATGGCAAAGACGAATTCATCACCTCCGAGACGATTCATCTTTACCTGCAGGAAGCCAATATTGACGAGGAACTGGATCAGCAGGTGCCGGACGACATTTCCATCAGGACAAAACGCGGCAGTGTTCGCGGCAGGACACCGAACCAGCGAATATACCTGGACAATATCCTCAACCACGACGTGAACTTTGGTATCGGCCCTGCGGGCACGGGTAAAACCTGGCTGGCAGTGGCCTGCGCCGTTGCCGCCCTGGAGCAGGACAGGACACGACGTATTGTACTCGTACGCCCGGCAGTGGAAGCCGGTGAAAAACTGGGCTTTCTTCCCGGTGACCTTGTGCAGAAAGTGGACCCCTACCTGCGTCCCCTTTACGACGCGCTTTATGAAATGCTTGGATTTGAACTGGTTTCGAAATACATCGAACGCAATGTTATCGAGGTGGCGCCACTCGCCTTCATGCGAGGCCGAACTCTTAATGAATCGTTTGTTATTCTCGATGAAGCGCAGAACACGACCATCGAGCAGATGAAAATGTTCCTCACCCGCATCGGCTTTGCATCAAAAGCCGTGGTCACCGGGGACATCACCCAGATTGACCTGCCCAGCGACAAGCAATCCGGGCTGCGACACGTTATCGATATACTGAAAGATGAAGAAGGGATCAGCTTTACTTTTTTCAAGTCCAAAGATGTGGTCCGTCATCCCCTCGTCGCGCGCATACTTAACGCTTATGAACGACGGGAATCATCAGAGTAAGCAATTGCAACACGTTATCGATGTACAGGTTGCCAGCCAGGCAAAAGACATTCCCACAGAAACGCTTTTCCAGCAATGGGTGACGACGGCATTACAGGACGAAGACAAAAGTGCTGAAGTTTGCGTCAGGATTGTCGATGAAGAGGAAGCAGCCGAGCTGAACAGCCGGTGGCGGGAGAAGGATGGCCCGACAAACGTGCTGTCCTTCCCGGGTGATACCCATCCAGACATTGAACCACGGCTACTGGGCGACGTTATCATTTGTGCGCCGGTCGTCGCCCGCGAGGCCGATGAGCAACAGAAAGTAGCCGAGCACCACTGGGCCCACCTGGTTATCCATGGCACTTTGCATTTATTAGGCTATGATCATATAAATGACGAAGATGCTACGATAATGGAAGACCGGGAAACCCGACTGCTTGAATTACTAAAAATAGAAAACCCTTATAACTGACAAGTAAATGAGCAAAGACGAACCCTCACCCGGGTCCCAGACATTTCTCGGTTGGCTGAAAAACGCGCTGACCCGAGAACCCCAGGACCTGCCGGAACTGGTTGAAATCCTTCGAAACTCAGAAACCCGTAACCTTCTCGACCCGGACGTACTGGCCATGGTGGAAGGTGCGCTGCACGTATCAAACATGCAGGTACGGGACATCATGGTGCCGCGCATCCAGATGGTGGCCATTGAAAACGAGGCGAGCCCGGACGAAATCATCAGGATCGTGCTCGAATCAGGTCACTCGCGCTTTCCCGTGATCGCCGGTGATGCCAACGACGTTGTCGGCATCCTGCTGGCGAAAGACCTGCTGTCGCTGTACAACGGCAAGGAAGGAGACCAGTTCGACATCAAGGACATGATGCGACCTGCCGTGTTTATCCCGGAGAGCAAGCGTCTTAACGTGTTACTGCGCGAGTTTCGCGCAAGCCGTAACCACATGGCCATCGTTGTCGATGAATATGGTATTGCCGGGCTGGTCACCATTGAAGATGTCATTGAAGAAATCGTTGGTGAAATCGAAGACGAGCATGATATCGAGGAAGAAGAAAATATTTCCCAGCACGGAAGAAGCCGCTTCGCGGTGAAAGCCATCACGCCAATCGATGAGTTCAACAGCTATTTCAAAACCGAGCTGGATGATGATGAGTACGAAACCATTGGCGGGCACGTGATAAATGCTTTTGGTCACCTGCCCAAGCGTGGAGAAACCGTCGATCTTGCCGGTTTTAATGTCAAGGTTCTTCGATCGGACAAGCGCCGCGTGCACCTGTTACGCTTGATGAAGCTTGACCAGGTCCAGGAGTAAAGCACCGGGGTTCAAAATAGCCAGGGCGTATGCTTCTACTCATATTTTACATATTCGTTGCGCTGGGATTTTCCTTCCTGTGCTCCATCGCGGAAGCGGTGCTACTAAGCGTGACGGTGGGTTACATTGCCGTGCTGGAGGAACAACGACCTAAAGCCGCAGCCCGCCTTCGCACTCTCAAGGAAGACATCAACAAGCCGCTGGCGGCGATCCTCACCCTCAATACCATTGCCCACACCGTGGGCGCCGCCGGTGCCGGAGCGCAGGCAGCCAATGTTTTTGGCAACGCCTACCTCGGCATCGTGTCCGCAGTACTAACCCTGCTGATCCTGGTCTTCTCCGAGATCATCCCCAAGAGTCTCGGCGCGCACCACTGGAAAAAGCTCGCACCCGTTACCGCGCTTTGCGTGTCCGGGCTGATCATTGTGCTCTACCCTTTTGTAAAGCTCTCGGAGTTTCTCACCGGTGGCATGACGGAAGGGCCTGGCCTTAAAGGCTTCAACAAGGAAGAGTTGGCTGCCATGGCCAGGCTCAGCTCGGAAAGTGGCCTGCTGGATGAACAGGAATCCCAGGCCATGGTAAACCTGCTTTCCATGGAAAAAACCAGCATCGAAGACGCCATGACACCGGAGTCGGTGATGTTCAGCGTGCCGGAGTCCATGACCGTGGAGGACTACTGCAAGGAACACCAATCAGAACGCTTTTCGCGAATACCCATTTACGGCGAGAGCCCCGGGGAAATCACCGGCTTTGTACTGCTGAATGACATTCTCCTGGCTCATGTGAATGATGAGGATGGCAAAGCCATCTCTGAGTATCGCCGCGAACTCAATGCCATCCTTGAAGGCTTTCCCCTTGCTGCAGCCTTTGACCAGTTCCTTGAACAACGTGCCAACATCCTGCTGGTGGTTGATGAGTACGGCGAAGTAAAGGGCATACTCACCATGGAAGACGTGCTTGAAACCATGCTGGGCCTGGAAATTGTCGACGAAAGTGACAAGTCCCGTGACATGCAGGAACTGGCCAGGCGTTTCTGGAGAAGACGGGTCAGTAAGAGTGGAGCCAGTCTTCCTGCCCATGAAGGCGATACAGGAGAAGCCGCGGAATAAGTTAAGCGACACTCGGGCTTAGTTTTTACCGAAAAACTTCGGTATCCTGATACAAGCTAAATATTGTTGATACCGAGGAGCCTGCTATGCGCTTTAATTTCAAAAGCCTGGTCGCCTGCCTGCTATCCCTGGCGATCGCTCAATCCCCTGTCGCGTCCCCACTCAAAGACGCCATCGAAAAGGACTACCCCTACCTGCAAAAACTCTTTGAGCATTTTCATGCCAACCCGGAGCTTTCACTGCAGGAAGTTAAGACTGCCGCGAGGCTTGCGAAGGAGTTGAAAAGCCTTGGCTTTTCCGTCACCTCCGGTATCGGTAAGACCGGGCTGGTGGGCAAGTATGAAAATGGCAAAGGGCCCGTATTACTGATCCGCGCCGACATGGATGGGCTTCCCGTGCTGGAGAAAACCGGGCTTCCCTACGCCTCAAAGGCGAGGCAGGTAAACCTCGAAGGCATGGACATGCCGGTGATGCACGCCTGTGGTCACGACATGCATGTCACGTCGCTGATCGGGGTCGCGCGGCGCATGATGGAGCTCAAGGACAAGTGGAGTGGAACACTCATGCTACTGGGTCAGCCGGCCGAGGAAGCCCTGGGTGGTGCAAAGGGCATGGTGGCCGATGGCCTTTACCAGAAAGTGGGTCGCCCTGATTATGCCCTTGCCCTGCACGTTATCGCCAGGCATCCCGCAGGAAAGATCGCCTTTAGCAATGGCCTGATGTATTCCAGTGCAGATACGGTAAAGATCATCGTCCATGGCATCGCGACACACGGCGCATCACCTCACAAGGGCCGTGACCCGGTCTTGATTGGTAGCCAGATCGTGCTTGCGCTGCAATCTATCGTGACCCGTGAAGTCTCTCCCATTGAACCTGCTTTAATTACCGTCGGTGCATTTCGAGCCGGCACCGCGCCCAATGTCATTGCCGACCATGCGCGTCTTGATATCACCGTACGAGCCAACAGCGAGGCAACAAGGGCGCTGCTGCTAAAGAGTATTGAACGCGTGGCGAAGCAAACCGCCCGCGCCGCTGGTATGCCGGAAGACAAGCTTCCCGATGTATTTATCTCTCCCGATGGTGCACCGACAACGAATAACGACGAGGTACTTGCACAACGCGTGCGCAAGGCAATGGCGGCAGGCATGGGAGAAGATGCATTTGTGAAATGGCATCAAACAGACATGGGGGCTGAAGACTTTCCCGACCTTGTCAACATTAACCCACCGATCCCGAGCGTTTACTTCGAGATAGGGGGAACACCTGCAGATGTCATCAAGGCCGGTACCTGGGCCGGGCATCACTCTCCGCTATTCAAGATTGAGCCGGAAGCCAGCATCAAGGCTGGCGTGGAAGCAATGACACTGGCAGCGCTGGAGCTGCTGGGTAAAAAATAAGTTATTCGGAGCCGGATTTTTTCCGGCTTCGTTTTTTCTCTTTTTTATCCAGTTCTTTTTTCAGGTTGTAATGTGTTTCAAGACCATCACCAAACATGGCAATGTATAAAGTGGCATAGGCAAAGAACACGCTGAGGACCGCGGCAATCTCCAG
>CAZXDV010000207.1:0-322 GCA_964639535.1 uncultured Enterobacteriaceae bacterium
GAGCGGTACGGCCTCGACTACGGCGCGGACGAAATCGTCGTCACGGCCGGCGCGACGTTCACCAGGGCCTGTTCCTCGAGGGCCGGTCGAACCGGGGTGGGACGCTCCGGCGGAGTGAATTCCCACGACCACACCGGCGGCGTCACCAGCTTCAGCAGCACCAGCAAGGGGAGGTACCGCCGGTGCCGGTGTTCGATTGATATCCAGCTGCAGGGTTTCGTGCAGTGGCGGACCCACCTGCTCGATACCCTGTGCGATCTGCGGCGAAGGCAGGGAGCGGTTCATGGGCGTGATGGTCAGGTAATACCAGACAAAACCTGAA
>CAZXDV010000207.1:337-5713 GCA_964639535.1 uncultured Enterobacteriaceae bacterium
GGCCAGCACTGCGAGGCCCAGCAGGGCCCACTTGAAATTGCCGCCGCTTTTCTTTGTGGTACCCCCGGCGGCAAAAACGGTTTGTGCAGCCACCGGCGTCGGCTGATCTTCACTGCCGATGTCCTCGGCCAGCTGCGCCGCGGGAATACCTGGCAGGGTTTCACCCCAGGTGTCTGATGCTTCATCGGGCAGGAAGGGCTCTCCCTGCATGGTTTCCTGGAACAGCTCGGGATTGACCTCGTTAGTATCAAGCGCCACGCCGTGAAAGGTCTCATCCAGCAGATCTGCATGGTCACTCTGTAATTCATCGAGGGTGGCAGGCGCTGCCTCTTCTGCCTCGTCTTCGTCTTCCACGGCGGCCTCACCGGACAACTCTGCCAGGCTGAGATCGTTCATGGTGACGTTGAGAGTGGGGTCTTCCGGGTCTGCACTGCTTACTGCAGATGAAGCAACGCTGGGTATTTCGGCCGTGTCATCTGCATGGGTAATGGGCTCAAGCTCAAGTTCAGAGGTCGTGGATAATTCACTGGTGGTATCAAAAGATGGAATTTCCGAGGTGCTGTCACCGTCAACGATTTCCTGGCCCCAGGTGTCTGTATCGTCAAGCGTGGTTCTCGGAGGACGGGAATCGGTTTTTACTTCCGGCTCGGCAGGCGCGGCTGAAGGCTCAGACCCGGGCGCTTCTGTCTCCAGCCCTTCCGCCTGGTCCTGGCGTTGTGCCGCTTCCTTTTTTTCCCGTTCAGCCTTTTTCAAGGCATCCATCAACAGGCTCATTTAGAGATTACTCCGCAGAGGTGCCTGTGCTGGTGCTGCGACTCAGGAAAGGCCTGAAGTCACTCAGGTCTCCGTCGATGCTGGCATCCTTGATAACCACGGGGCGTAAAAAGATCACCAGCTCGGTTTTCAATGATTCGCGATCCTGTGACTTGAAGAGGTTTCCGAGAAGAGGAATATCTCCTGCCAGCGGTGTCTTCTTGTCATTGCTTCGAATGGTGTCCTGCATCAGGCCACCAAGCACGGCTATCTGGCGCGAATTAACCTTCAGGATAGATTCCATTTCACGCACGCGAACAACCGGGATACGGTTCTGTACAAGCTGCAGGCTTGGGTTTGGATCCAGCTCCGTCCTTATAACCGAGGAAATAGTTGGCCTGACGTTGAGGGTCACGCTTTCGTCGCGGCTGATCTGCGGTGTCACTGTCATGACAAGACCAACCGGTATGGTTCGAGCCGTGGTAGTGGTTGCAAGCAGCGGGCCGGTACCTGCGAGGGCATTACCCTGCTGTATTTCCTGCTCAACCTCGAAGTAAACAAAGTTCTCAACCACCTTGAGCACGGCAGTGTGATTATTCAGCACCATGATCTGCGGGCTTGATAACACTTTCGTATCACCAAACTCGGCGAGCAGGTTAATGGCGGCATCAATACGCACGCCGTTTGAATCCGGGTTGCTGTACTGGATGACGTTGGCAGAACTCGTGACCGGTGGACCGGTAAGCCCTGCCGTGGATATGGAAACATTGTTGGCCTCGTCAAGCACAAAGCCGGCACCACCCAGCAGGCCCGCACCAAGACTGAAGCCGGAGTCAGTCAGGTTAAGGGCTGACCAGTCGATACCTGCCTGGAACTGGTCGCTCAGGCTGACCTCGACCACGGTAGCCTGGATCAACACCTGGCGTCGCACACTTTCCAGCACCTGGTCGATGTACTCCTGGATCTTTTTATGCTGGCGCGCGGTTGCGCGCACGGTGACCACGCCACTGTCGGAATTGACGACAAGGGAATTATCGGTGTTACCGGTGTTGTCGCCATCGCTGATAATGGCTGAAAGGGTGTCACGCATGTTTTCCCAGAAATTCTGGTTGGACGACGAACTGATGGACGTGGTCGAGGTGTTGCCACCGCCACCACCTCCTGCAGCGCCGCCACCGCCGCTGGTATCACCGGAGCTGGTGGATGCGATCTGGGTTGAGACCGTGACACTACCCTGTGTTTCCCGGGACAGGTTCAGGTAGCCAATGTTGTAGGTCCTGAAAAATGGTTCATCCGGCGACACCAGTAAATTACCGTTGCTGAATTCATAACGAAGGTCAATCTGCCTGGCGATCCTGTCGAGTAATTGCTCAAGGGTTTGTTCAACGGCATTCACCGTGACGACGCCTTCAACCCGCGGATCAACATCGACGTTAACCTTGGCATCGCGGGCCAGCGCAAACAGCAGTTCCTTTACCGGCACCTCGTTGACGACGACCGTGTACTTTTCAACTTCCCTTGGAATTTCCGGTTCCGGCAGGACCTGGGGCTGTTGCACCAATTTGGGAATATCACTTTTCGGTGGGGCGGGCTGCTCCGAGATATGTCCGGGAGAAGGCTCCATGGGTTCCGGTTGGATCTCGGCACAACCGGCCAGGAACAGTGCCACGATGGTCAGTGTCAGTATATTGCGCATGGGCATTACCAGGTTAATCTAGTGATCGAATACTTGAATATAACATGTCTAAGTACTTTATTATAACTATATTCCAAGTGTTTAAAAGTTATAGATTTTCAGGCTCTGTCAACGGTCGGTAAAGAATCGACCAGCAGAGCTTGCAAATGTCACTGAACTGGGCCGAATCCTGGTACAGCGCAACCTCGGGGGGCAGCTGCTTCAACTGTTTTCTCAACTTCGCTGACTCCTCGCTTGTAAGCCTTGCATCACCGAGATCCTGTAATTCAAACAGGCTGCTCAGACCCAGCAGCCTTGTTTCACTACTTTCCTGTAATCCCTGGCGTTTTTCGGGTTTTACTGGTGCAATTTCCTGCTCTACAGCAATTTTAGCTGATTTCGCAGCAATTGGCGGTTCCTGCACGGCAGGCTCCTCGGCGACTTTTTTTGCTGCAATTTTTGCTGCAGCAGGGGGTGCAGCATAAACTGCAGCAATTTCCTTCTTCGCCGGCCCTTCTCCTTCCCATACCGTTGCGAGGCTTTCTTGTGCAGGCGCGTCAATACTGGCTTTTTCAGGTGTGTTAGCGCTTACTGACTCTGCTTTTTCCGGCTCCGGCAGGCGCTCTTCCCGGGCGGTTTTCTCGACCGTTTCCGCGTCGATTTTATGCTGCACCCTGCCCTGCTCAGCGGTGCTTTCCCTGCCCTGCCACAGTGCAATAAGCAATACGCAAACCAGCAGCAGGCAGGCACTGGCCAGGCCACCCCAGAGCCAGTATTTTTTCTGGTTGATGAACTCGCTGTCGCGGGCAGCCTGCTTCACGTGACCCGCATTCACCTGGTTGGTATTGGAGGCAAAGGCCGCCAGCATGGCTTTATCAGCGAGGATATTGACCCGCCTCAGCAGGCCCTTTGAGTAGCGCTCAATCTGGCGAATCGCACCCTTGTCAAAGACCTCGCCGGCGCGGTACCCGCTGGCCCGCAGCCGCGAGTTGATATAGTCACGTATATGCTCGGAGGCAAAGGGGTTGAGTTGAAAACTGTAGGTGATGCGTTCCTTGAGCTGGCGGATTTCCGGGTTGGCGATCAGTTCGTCCAGCTCCGGCTGCCCAAACAGGACAATTTGCAGGAGCTTGCTTTGCTGGGTTTCGAGGTTGCTGAGCAACCTTATTTCTTCCAGCGTGGCAATGGGCATTGCCTGCGCTTCTTCAACAAAAACAACAACCTGGCGGTTCTCGGCATGTCTCTTGAGCAGGTATTCCTGGAGGTTGTGCATGACCTCCAGGCGCGAGGTGTCCGGGTTCAGGGTGAGCTTGAGCTCAAAAGCGATGGCATGGAGTATGTTTTCCGGGGACAGGCTTGGATTGGCAAGATAGACAACCTCTACCCTGTCGGGTAATTCCTGCTCCAGCATGCGGCACAGCATGGTCTTGCCACTGCCCACTTCACCGACAACCTTGACCATGCCTTCGCCATTGATGATGGCATAGATCAGGGCATCAAGCACGGCACCCCTGTCACCACCGGGAAAGAACAGGCTGGTGTCCGGGGTGATGCGAAACGGGGGCTGGTTTAATCCAAAATAGTCGTAGTACATTCGACCTGCTACGTTCTCTACGAATGATGCTCCAGTATTACAGTTTAGCGGCCCAGGGCCAACAAAAATCTATTCTTTTCAACCGTTTCCGAGACGAAACCCGGGGCTGAAAAATCAGGATTCTGCGACCGGAATGGAGAGCCTTTGCAGGCGCGAGTAGAGGGTGGTTCGATTGATCCCGAGAAGACGTGCTGCCTTGCTCAGGTTGCCGCCGCTGACCTTGAGCGCGGTGTTGATGTACTGCTTTTCCCAATCCTTTAGTTTTTCGTCGAGGCGAAAGCCGTGACCGAGCAGTTCTTCTTCGACGCTTTCCGCAGCTGCGAGGCTGGCATCGTCCGGTACGGCACTCACCACGGTTTCCAGTTCGCCCTGTAGCTGCTCGATGGTGACTTTCCGGCCCGGGTACTTTGCGCCAAGGCGAATGACAATGTTTCGCAGTTCCCTGACATTGCCGGGAAACGGATAGCCCAGTAAAAACTGCTCGGCTTCCTTTTCAAGCTCAAAGGGTGCAACAGATACGGAGTAAAGCTGCCTGAAATGTTCCAGCAGCACCAGGCAGTCACTGGCCCTTTCCCGAAGCGGTGGCACATTAACACTTAATACGCTGAGCCTGTGGTAGAGGTCCTGCCTGAAGCGACCAGTTCGAACCTCTTCTTTGAGGTCGCGATTGGTGGCGGCGATAATACGCGCCGATGACTGTCGCGCCTGGGTCTCACCAAGGCGGTAAAACTCGCCGTTTTCCAGTACGCGCAACAACTTTGACTGCAACTCGAGGGGCATTTCCCCGATCTCGTCGAGGAACAGGCTACCCTGCCCGGCCTCTTCAAAAAACCCGCCCTTCTCGCTGGTGGCGCCGGTAAACGCACCCTTTGCATGGCCAAACAGCTGCGCCTCGAGCAGCTCCGCAGTGAACGCTGCACAGTTGATCGTGAGGAAGGGTTGCTTCCTTCGATTGCTTTGCTCGTGCAGGTGTTGCGCAACAAGTTCCTTGCCGCTGCCGGATTCGCCCTCGATGATCACCGGAAAGGGAGTGTCGGCAAACTGCTTGATAAGCTCATGCAGGATCTGGATGGCGCCGCTTTCACCAAGCAGGCTGCCGTCACTTCTGCCCGCCTCGACCTGGGAAATTTCTGCACCGATGATCATCACCTGGTGTGCCAGCCTTGCCTTTAGCAGGGCCATGTCGCAGGGCTTGGGTACAAAGTCCACCGCGCCGAGGGTCAGCGCATGCTGGATATTTTCCTTTTAACTCGGGCCGGACAGGACCAGGATTTGCATGTTTGGATTCCAGGTGAGCAGCTCATCCACCAGCGCAAAGCCTTCGTCGGGATTGTGTGGCAGCGGTGGCAGGCCG
>CAZXDV010000208.1:0-5670 GCA_964639535.1 uncultured Enterobacteriaceae bacterium
GTGTGGGCATAATCAACGATAATTTTTTTGCCATCTTTCCCTGTAAAACATTCCATTCTTCCGGGAACGGGCTGCAGCTGTGCAAGCGCTGCAGCTGACTCCTTCGCACTCATACCCGTTACGCACAGCACGCTAAAACCGGCCAGGAGATTCAGCGCATTAAAACTACCGCTCAGGCGCGAACAAATGCTTGCGTTACCCCAGGGCCCATTTACGTCCACCTGTAATTCGCCAAGCTTGTTAACAGCTATTTCGCCCGAGAGATGAGCGAGATCATGTGCCCTGTCGTTAAGACCGTAGGTATACACCTTTAAGCTATCACCAAGTTCAGCAGCCAGCTGTCGACCAAATTCGTCATCGGTATTGATGACCGCTGTATGCATACCTTGCATTTCAAACAGGCGCTTTTTCGTATTTGCATAACTTTGCATGTCACCGTGATAGTCAAGGTGATCCTGGCTCAGGTTAGTGAAGACACCGATATCAAAACTGATCCCGGCGACCCGGTACTGGCTGAGAGCGTGCGAAGATACTTCCATGGCCACCGACTTGATGCCCCTGCCACGCATATCACAAAGTATTCGCTGGATACTGATGGCATCCGGCGTGGTGTTAGCTGTTGCCACGAGTTCTCCGGGCACACCGCTGCCAAGGGTACCGATGGACGCGGCGAGCTTTTTACCCGGGCCGGCCAGCGCCTGGGCAAGCAGGTTGGCGACCGATGTTTTGCCGTTGGTACCGGTAATACCGACCAGGGTCATTTCGTCGGATGGGCATTGAAAAAAGCGGTGAGCCAGCTGCCCGACTTTTTCGTTAAGCCGTGCAACCTGCACCACCGGGATGTCTAAATTAAGCGAGGAAAGGTTAAAGCTATCATCCGCCACGATTGCCACGGCGCCCTGCGCCACGGCGTGCTCTATGTAAATTTCGCCGGAGCTTGCAATTCCACGCAGTGCAAAAAACACATCACCCGGTAAAACTTCGCGACTGTCCAGCTTGATATCAGTGAATTCGCGATCTGCGTCTGCGCTTACCGGCTGCAGTTCCTGCAGTAGCCAGCCCAGGGTCATGTCACCATGTGAATGTTTCAGCGCCATCATTGCCACTTCACCCGGGCATCTTCGCTTGCAGCGACCATGACCCTGCTTTCTATGGAAGGAATATCATCGGGTGCTATGTTCATTATTCGCAGCGCACCCTGCATCACGTCCGAAAATACGGGCCCGGCAACCTGGCCACCAAAATGCTGGCCACCCTGGGGTTCGTCAACTACGACGACCATTACCAGTCGAGGGTTACTCACCGGTGCCATACCCGCGAACACAGACATGTAACGGTCTTCCGCATATCCACCGGCGATAGCCTTATGCGCAGTGCCGGTCTTGCCTGCAACCCTGTAACCCTTCACTGCAGCGCGAAGACCTGTACCACCTTGCTGCGCCACGGTTTCCAGCATCAGGTTGACAGTCTTTGCCACCCAGGGTTGCATAACCCTTCGGCCGATCACTTCACCTTCTACTTTCTGAAAGGAAATTGGACGAAGCAGACCCTGGTTGGCCAGCACAGAATATGCCTGCGCCAGCTGAATTGCTGACACGGCTATACCATGGCCAAATGACATTGTTGCAAGCTCCACTTCTGACCAGTTGGTATAGGCATTTAATAACCCGGAGGACTCGCCGGGAAATCCACTTCCGGTTGACTGGCCAAAGCCAATATTTGAGTAGACCTGCCATATGGGCTCCGGCCCCAGTGACAGGGCAATTTTACTGGCGCCCACATTACTGGATTTTTTCAGGATATTCGTAAGGTCCAGTACGCCATAATCCTTCTCGTCCTTGATCGTATGGTCGCTGACTCTTAATTGCCCCGGGCTGGTGGGTATACGCGAACTGTGATCATAGAGGCCTGAATCAAGCGCTGCAGCAATAGTAAATGGCTTTAAGGTTGAACCCGGTTCAAACACATCGGTAATGGCGCGGTTTCGAAAGTGTTCACTCTTCAGTCCGCTGCGATTATTCGGGTTATAGGACGGCTGATTTACCATCGCCATAACCTCACCGGTCTTTGCATCAAGCATAACCAGCATACCGGCCCGCGCCTTGTGGTACATCACAGCTTCCTTTAACTCACGGTAGGCAAGGTACTGAATCCTCCTGTCGATGCTCAGTTCCAGCGCCTTACCCGGCTGCGCCGGCTTGATGCTCTCAACATCGGCGACCACCCGCCCAAGTAAGTCCTTGAGTACGCGCTTGCTACCACTGCTGCCCTGCAGCCAGCTGTCAAAGGCCAGCTCCAGTCCTTCCTGGCCCTGGTCATCAACGTTGGTGAAACCCACCAGGTGTGATGTTATTTCTCCGCTTGGGTAGAATCGCTTGTATTCCTTTTCCATGTAAACGCCCGGCAGGTCCAGGTCTTCAACGGCCTTCGCTACCTGTGGCGTTGCCTGTCTCTTCAGGTAAACGAACTTCCTGTGCCGGCGACTCTGTAACAGCTCATTTAATGACTCTTTCTCCAGCCCAAGCAATTGTGCGAGCCTGCGAAGATCGTTGCCGGACTGGAGTAGCTGTGCAGGCCTCGCCCATATGGATTGCACTGGCGTGCTGACGGCCAGCGGCTCACCGTTCCTGTCGGTAATCATTCCACGATGGGCTGAGATACTAACTGTTCTCAGAGAGCGCGCGTCACCGTGATCCTGCAAAAACTCCTGGTGTCGAATGTGCAGGTCAAAGGCCCTCCATAGCAGCGCGCTGCTGACACCAACAAAAACGATCAGCATGAACCAGCGTCTTGCTGGATAGGTCACTATGCTTTGGCCCTGTTTCATCTTTCGTTACTTACCTGAGAATCAATACAATTGAATCTGGATCAGGCTCAGTCATTTCCAGCCTGGACCTCGCTATCTGTTCAACCCTGTCATCTGTTGCCCAGGTGCTTTGCTCAAGCTGAAGTTTTCCCCACTCTTCATTCAGCCTGTCCTGCTGTTGCTTCAATTGCTGGATGTCAACGAAATACTTCCTCGCGGTGTGCTGCGACATAATCACTTCAACCGCTGAAAAAAGGACACCGGCGACCAGCAGTGTTAGTAACAGGCTCTTCATGCGGCCAGCTTCTCCGCTATGCGCATCACCGCGCTCCTGGCACGGGGGTTTTTCTCAACCTCGACGTCTGCAGGTTTTATGGCCCGGCCAATGAGTTTCATCCTTGGATTTAACTGGTCCTGCGTTACCGGCAAATCCGGTGGAAAGTCATCACCGCGGGATTGCTTGCGCATGAAGCGTTTTACGATTCGGTCTTCAAGGGAATGGAAACTGATCACGACCAGCCTTCCGCCTGGCTTGAGTACTTCAACAACCTGGTTCAACAACGCATCAAGATCCTTGAGTTCGTTATTAACGTAAATACGGATGGCCTGGAAACTACGCGTGGCAGGGTGCTTGTCTTTTTCGTGGCGTGGCACAGCATTGGAAATCAGCTCAGCCAGTTGCAGGGTATGGGTGATAGGCAGTTCCTGTCTCTGGTTGACAATCGCCCTGGCTATTCTTCCTGCAAATCGCTCTTCACCATATTCCCTTAGAACCTTGACTATGTCTTCCTGCCTGGCGGCGTTTAACCAGTCCCTGGCACTTTCTCCCTGTTGTGGATTCATTCTCATATCAAGCTCGCCGTCGCGCAAAAAGCTGAAGCCACGCTCGGCGTTGTCCAGTTGTGGAGAAGAAACGCCAAGGTCGAGAAGTATCCCGTCGACCAGGCCCACCAGGGAGCGCTCCGCGATAAATTCGGATACAAGGCTAAAGGACGAATGACATACTTCGAGTCTTTGATCACGCTGCGCAATTTCCCTGGCAAGCGCGACGGCTTCGGGGTCCTTATCAAACACGAGCAGGCGTCCGTTTTCTGCAAGATTCTCGAGGATAGCGAGACTGTGCCCGCCACGGCCAAAGGTCGCGTCAATGTACAAACCATCCTGGTGAATATGCAGCCCATTCAACACCTCCTCGAGTAATACAGGTGCATGCTTGAAATCGTCTTCCATCGTGCAGGATGTTCAGAGCGTCTTGTGCATCATCACAACGACAGGCCCTTGAGTGGTTCTGAAGGTTCATCCTCTTCATTACCAACCTGGCCCAGCCATTGGTCGCGTTGTTCCTCCCAGTTACCCTGGTTCCAGATTTCAAACTTGTTCCCCTGCCCCAGGATGACGGCCTGTTTTTTCAAAGACGCATATTCCCTGAGTTCAGGGGTAAGCAGCACCCTGCCCTGCGAGTCCAGTTGACAGTCGGTGGCATAGCCACGCATCATTTGCTTGGCGCGTCGGCTTTGCTTGTCGAAATCCGACAGATCGGCGAGCTTTGTTTCAATCAATTCCCATTCAGAAAGGGGGTACAACCACAAAGAACGATCGAGCGGGTTCAGGGTCTGGACCAGGCAGCCTCCGGCGAGGGCAGCAAGACGATCGCGAAAGCGACTCGGGACCGCAAGTCGGCCCTTGGCATCTATGCTGACAGTACTGAATCCCCGAAACATACCTTAACCCCTGATTTTCTGGAAAATTCCACTTTTCCCCACTTTTCCCCACCGAGGTGAACTATAGAAACTTGTGCTCTATTGTGTCAAGCAAATCTTGCAATTTTCTGGAGAAAATCTGCCTTTGTAACAGGCACTTATGAGCGAAAACTTGGAAAACTCGGGAGAATTCTCAAGGACGGGATATTAGATATCTTTTTATATCATTATGTTGAGAATTTTAATTAAAGTGATTACTTAAGAGTTTAAATAATCCCTTCTAATTTCAACATTTTTTGCATGGCCAGCTGCCAAAGCGGGCCTGGAAAAGACAGGCTCAGGCCTTGCGGTGAAACTCCATTGTTTGTTCGCCAGATAACTTCCTCTGAAAGCGATACCCATCGACTTTAAACAATTCCAGCTCTTTTGGCGTAGATACTTGATTTTGAACGACAAATCTTGCCATTGCGCCCCTGGCTCGCTTTGCCATCATGCCGAGCATACGCGCTTCGCCGTTTTTCACCTGCTTGAAAACCGGGGTAATGATCTTCGCCTTGAGCTTATCCTGCTGGATGGCCCCCATATATTCGTTTGAAGCGCAATTGAGCAAATATTCACTGCCACAGGCTGCGAGTTCACGGTTCAATCGTGCGGTAATCTGTTCACCCCAGAAATCGTAAATTGAATCTCCCTTATCGGTCTTGAGTTTCAGCCCCATTTCCAGTCGGTAGGGTTGAATCAGGTCGAGCGGCCTGAGCACGCCGTAAAGTCCAGAGAGTATTCGCAGGTGCGACTGTGCATATTCATGTTCCTCCTGGCTCAGGCTTTGGGCTTCAAGCCCCAGGTAGGTATCACCATTGAAGGCGAGCACGGCCTGCCTGGCATTTGATGGTTTAAAGGGAGTGGAAAATTCCTTATATCGCTTTACATTTTCCTCGGCGATCTTATCGTTGACCTTCATTAATTTGCTCAATTTTCGAAGGTCGTATTTCTGCATAACTGCCACAAGCTCCTGTGATGATTTGAGCATAGCAGGCCTGGTACTGGGTAAGTTTGAATCTGCGAAACTGGAAAAATCCAGCTTTTTAGCCGGGGATACAACTACCAACATGTTCATACTCCACTCTTAGTTTTTTGTCTGGGCCTGTCTTATGAAAAATAAAA
>CAZXDV010000209.1:0-5554 GCA_964639535.1 uncultured Enterobacteriaceae bacterium
TGTCATGTGCGGGAACACCGCGTAGGACTGGAACATCATGTTCACCGGCCGTTCATAGGGTGGCACGTTGGTCATGTCGATGCCGTCAATGAGGATTTGCCCCTTGCTGGGTTTTTCAAACCCCGCCAGCATTCTCAGCAGGGTTGTCTTGCCGCAGCCGGATGCGCCGAGTATGGCAAACAGCTCGCCGCGGTAAATATCCAGGCTGACATCGTTGACTGCGGCAAAGTCATCGAAAAAACGCGAGACATTCTTTACCTGGATGAGGGGAGCTTCCTCGGGTGGGCTCCAGCTGGCCCGGCTTTTCGTGTTGTTGTCGTTCATGCCAGCATCAACTCATACACCGGTCTTGATCCGGGTCCAGGTGCGCGAACGAACACGTTCTTTCTTGGGTTCATACATGAGCACCGGCTGCAGTTTCTTCTTGATACTTTCATCGGGGTAGATGCCCGGGTCGTCCTTGATCTTCCTGTCAAGCAGGGGCGTGGCGGCCTTGTTACCATTGGCGTAGCCGGTAAAGTTGCTGATTGCGGCAACAACATCAGGGCGCATCAGGTAATTGATCAAAAGGTGTGCGTTTTCAGGGTGCGGTGCATCCGCAGGGATTAGCAGGATATCAAACCACACGTGTACGCCCCTTGAAGGCATGGCGTAAGCGATATTGATATCTATACCGGCTTCCTCGGCGTTTCGCCTTGCTACACCATAATCCCCGGACCAGCTCATGGCGGCGCACATCTCGCCATTGGGTATATCAATGAGCATTTTTGCAGAGGAGAAATACCTGATGTGCGGCCTCAGTGAGCGGACCAGGTTTTCAACTTCTTTAAGGTGTGAAGGCTCAATGGAGTTGGCATCATGCCCGAGGTAAATCATAAAGCTCGGCAGGGTATCTGAAGGGCCATCAAACAGGCTGACGCCGCAGTCCGCAAGACGCGCCAGGTTTTTCTCGTCAAAGAAAAAGTCGGCGTTATCAAGTGATACCCCGGGGATACGTTGTTTCAGCATGTCGACGTTGAACATGATGCCGGTTGTGCCCCACATGTATGGCGCACCGTAACGGTTGCCCGGATCAAAACTGCCCAGCTTGTTCATCAGCCCGGGGTCAAGATGACGCCAGTTATCCAGCCGGGTCTTATCAAGGGCCTGGAATACCCCGGCATTAATCAGCCTTGGACTGAAAGCAGCAGAATGAATCACCACGTCGTAACCGGAGTTGCCCGCCAGCAGCTTTGCATCAACGATGTTGGTGGTATCGTAGATGTCGTAATTCACCTTGATGCCGTATTCCTTTTCGAAATTGGCGATGGTGTCCGGGCCGATATAATCTGCCCAGTTATAGAAATTGACGACTTTTTCTTCTTCGGCGAAAACTGCCGGGGTGAACACCAGGGGCAGGGTGAAAAGGAGTTGCTTGATTATCCCTGGTGCTTTCAAGTCAGGGTGCCCTACATGCCGTCGAGGCCGCGTTTATTGAGGCTCTTCGCAATAATCAATCGCTGCATTTCGCTGGTACCCTCCCAGATTCGATCCACGCGTAGTTCCCGGTAAAAACGTTCTGCTGCATTCTCTCGCATATAGCCGCGACCACCAAGTATTTGTACTGCGCGGTCGGCAACGCGGTTGGCCATTTCTGAAGCATAAAGCTTGGCCATGGAGCATCGATTGTGTAACTGTTTCAGGTCTTCGTTGTTATCGTGGGCCTCGGCCGCTTCGTAAGTAATAAGGCGCGCCGCCCAGAGCTCGGTCACGCTGTCTGCCAGCATGATCTGTATGGCCTGCTTGTCGGCCAGCTTTTCCCCCTGGATATCGCGATTCTTCGCAAACTCGGATGCCTCCTCGATAAGCCTTGCAGCCGCACCACAGCATCGCGCTGCAATCATCATGCGTTCGTGGCGAAACCAGCTTCGCGTGTACTGCATGCCGTCGCCTTCTTCACCAACTCTATTTTCCGCGGGAACAAAGACGTCCCTGAAAGTGTAAGTCGGGTGATGGGCAGAGAAGGTGTGGCTGAAAAGGGGATTGGCTGAGACTTCTACACCGTCGGTGTCAATATCCAGGAAAAACAGTGCGTGCTCTCCATTTTCAAGTACCGCCTGGATGAAAAAGTAATCAGCAAGGTTGGCGCTGGTGACAAACCATTTCTCACCATTGAGCAGGTAACCACCATCGGTGGCCGTGGCCGTGGTATGTATCACCTCGTGTGATCCACTTTCCGCCTCGGTGATGGCATAGCATTCCTTGCGCGACCCATCCACGAGGGGAAGCACGTATTTTTCCAGCTGGGCTTCGCTGCAGGCTTCAAACATCCACTGCTGTGCTTCGGAAAAACACCAGCACAGGGCGTTGGTCACCCGGCCAAGCTGTTCCCACACCGCTACCTGCGCGGTCATACTGAGCGCCAGGCCGCCGTGCTGTTTCGGCACATCCATCCTGCTGAAGCCAAGTTCCACTGCCTTTGCATGATGTTGCCTGCTTACTTCTTCGGGAAGAAAACCACCGTTAAACTCGGCTTCCACTTCCCAGGGGATCAAATCCTTCTCTGCAAACTCCCTCGCCTTTTGCTGCCAGGCCCTGGCATTGTCATCGAGCTTGATGTCCACGACTTACTTCCCCGGTGTTTCACTGAAGTGCTTCGGAAAAGTGGAGACCAGGTATTCCCAGCAAATGTCATGGGCTTCCTGCCGATCGATCTCCTTGGGTGTCATGAGAAGATCCAGCCACAGCCCGTTGATCAGGGCCGCCAGCCCAATGGCAAAGCGACGTGCCTTAACATTGCTGTACTCACCTTCGACGATCAGCTGCTCACATATGCGCGTGACGATCTCGTTGTTTCTTTCATCGGAGCTTGAACAGATCTCCGTGTAGGTGGGGCGTGATTTAACCTCGCCCCAGAAAGCAAACCAGGTGGCGAGCTTTTTACGCTCGCACATCTTTGCATCAAAGTCCGCCCTGACCACGGCCGCGAGCTGCTCGGCGGCGGAGTCACCGGCTTTAGCCAGCGCATCGTTCCAGTGGGTTTCGTACTCGTCGGACAGGTAGCGCAGGGTTTCTTCAAAAAGCCTTTCCTTGCTTTGAAAGTGCAGGTTAATAATGCCAAGGCTTAAACCCGCATCCGAGGTGACGTCAGCCATGGTGGTGCCTGCGATTCCCTTGCGGGAAATACAGCGCATGGTTGACTTGATCAGCTGTTCCCGTCGACGCTCCTTGCTCACGGTACGGCTGTTGCCGGACTCCTTCTGTTTCGTTTGAACCATGTTGTTCTCGTTTTAATTTCACCCTGCGAAGGCAGGGTGTGCATGGCATTCTGCCAGTAAATAACAGCATAATTCAAGCAAAATATGAATGAATAATCATTCATTTTTAGTGGACAAGTAAATAGGGTCGTGGCATGCTGGAGGCCTTTAAATAAGCTCAAGGTAGCTATATGCCACGCAAACTAGAACGCTCAAACCAGCATTTTCACAAGGCCAACACCCGTCTTCCCCTGGGGGTGACCTCCAACTTCCGTTACTGGGGAGAAGACAGGACGATCTTTATAAAGCGCGGCAAGGGCGCCCGTATCTGGGACTTTGATGATAATGAGTACGTGGATTACCGGCTTGGTTACGGGCCCGCCATACTGGGTTATGCCAACGAAGAAGTAGACGCCGCCGCACGGGAAGGCATGGAAGTCGGCGGTGTGTTCGCCCTGGCCACGGAAAAAGAGTTCACCGTGGCGGAGAAAATATCACGCATGGTGCCGGCGGCAGAGCTCGTGCGTTATTCCAATTCCGGTACGGAAGCTGTCATGGCGGCCCTGCGTCTTGCCCGCGCCCACACCGGCAAGGAAAAACATGTCATGGTGGAAGGTGGCTACCATGGTGTTTTTGCCGAGGTGCTGTGGGGCGTGGATCTCGAAAACTGGGATCCGGCAAAGGGTGAACCACAGCTTGAAGCCGAAAGTGAAGGATTGCCTTCCGTGTTAAAGGACATGGTCCACATCGTGCCCATGAATGACGCCAACAGGCTCGAGGATCTTTTTAAAAAGGACGCGGACAACATCGCAGCACTACTTATTGAGCCCATCCTCGGTAACTGCTGTGGCATCACCGCCGAGAAAAGCTACATGCAGGCGGTGAGGGAGCTCTGTGACAAGTACAACGTGGTGCTGATCATCGACGAGGTGAAAACCGGTTTCAGGGTCGCGAAAGGTGGTGTGCAGGAGCTCATGGGTATCAAGGCCGATCTTTGTACCTTCGCCAAGGCAGTTGCCAATGGCTATCCCATCTCCGTGGTTGCTGGGCGCGAGGATATCATGCGCCAGGTGGGCAACGGTGTCATACACGGCGGCACCTACACCGCCCACTCGGTTGCCATCGCGGCAGCCGACAAGACGCTCGAGATACTTGAAACAACCACCGCATTGGAGGACATTGCGGCCTACGGTTCAAAACTGCAGCAGGGTATAACGGAGATTCTTGAGCGGCGTGGAATTGCCCATTCTTTTTCCGGGCACCCATCGATGCCCGGGCTGTTTTTTGATGAGACGGCGCCGGGTAACTACCGCGACTGGCTTAACGCCGACTATGCTTTTTATGATGCCATTGCACCGGTACTGCATGACCATGGTGTACTGGTGGAGCCGGACTCCAGGGAGCCGTGGTTTATCAGCGCTGCCCACGACGAGGCCTGCCTCGCGGACACGCTCAGTGGTTTTGAAAAAGCGGTGGACATTGAACTGGAAAATCGAAAGAACGGGCTGACGAAAGAAACAGCCTGACGGGGTTTTAAAGGGGGTAATATCGTTGAAGAAATATGATGCAATTGTAGTCGGTGCCGGACATAACGGGCTGACCAACGCCGCCTACCTTGCCAAGGCAGGGCTGAAGGTGCTGGTGGTAGAGAAGAACCCGTGGATTGGCGGCGCCTCGGTGAGCCGCTCGCTCTATGATGGCTGGACCTATTCAAACTGTTCCTACGTGTGCAGCCTGTTCCGGCCGGAAATTTACCGCGACCTTGAACTGGCCAGGCATGGCCTGCAGGTAATCCCCTACGAAGGTGGTATCACCTTTATGCAGGACGGCGGCTATTTTGGAAACTACCCCGACCATGAACGGCATCACCGGGAAATAGCCCGGCATTCAAAGCGCGACGCAAACGCCTATGACCGCTTTTCAGCAGACGTCTCGCGACAAACCCGATTGATTCGCCCTTTTCTCATGCGCACTCCGCCGGATCCGACGTCTTTTAAACCAAGGGATGTCATGGAGCTGGTTTACATGCTCAAGACCTACTGGGATCTCGGTGAAGAGATTCTCTACGACACCATGCGCTTCTGGACCATGAGCGTGGGTGACTTTCTTGATGAATATTTTGAATCCGACGTGGTCAAGGCACACATGGCCGGTTCCGGCATCATCGGTACCGCGCTGGGGATTTATTCTCCCGGTACGGCCTATGTCCTGCTGCACCATTACATGGGTGACGTGGATGGCAGCATCGGCTCCTGGGGTTTTGCCCGGGGTGGCATGGGTTCCATTGCCAAGGCACTGGCTTCTGCCTTCCAGTCTTA
>CAZXDV010000210.1:0-5547 GCA_964639535.1 uncultured Enterobacteriaceae bacterium
TCCCATGATGATGTCGCGGTAGCTTGCACCCGCTGGAATCATCGGGTAAACATTCTCATCGGCATTAACAATGACATCCAGCAGCCAGGGTTCTTCGGGATCGGCAAGCATGCGTTCATAGGCTCCAGCCAGTTCTTCCATATCAATAACACGCTCGGCCTTCACACGATAACCCGCGGCAATGGACAGGAAGTCCGGATAGATATCCGCCTCGCTATCCGGCTTTACCTGCATCAGGGGATCGGACAAGTCAGAGCACGCACGATTGCCTTCATAGATCATGTCCTGCCATTGCCTGACCATGCCCAGCCACTGGTTATTAATGACAACCACCTTGACGCCAATGCCATAACGATGACAGGTACTGAGTTCATGGATGGTCATGTTCAGGCTGCCGTCACCGTCGATATCAATCACCATGCGATCGCCACAGGCCACCTTTGCGCCAATGGCGGCTGGTAAACCATAACCCATGGTGCCAAAGCCGGAACTGGAGAGGAAGGAACGGGAGCACACGCTCTGGTAATGCTGCATGGCCCACATCTGGTGTTGCCCCACCCCAAGGCTGACAATAGCTTCTCCGCCAGTCATGTCACTTAACAGGGCGATGGCTTTCTGTGGCTTGATTCCCTCACCGCTGCCCAGGGGAAAGGGAAATTCAGTACGTAAACCCGCCAGGTAGTTATTCCAGTCGTCGTTGGATTTTGAATCGGCACCACCGATAAGTTGCTGAAGCGCGGTTTTTATCTCGGCACAAATGGGTAGTGTGACTGTCTTGTTTTTATTTAACTCGTTTCGATCAATATCAATGTGGATGATCTTGCCTGACTGGATAAACTCACTGATCTTGCCGGTGACACGGTCGTCAAAACGCACACCCAGTGCCAGCACGAGATCGGCCTCGTTGATCGCAACATTGGCATACTTGCTTCCGTGCATGCCTAGCGTGTGCAGGGAAAGTTGGTGGCCCGGCGGAAATGAACCCACTGCCATCACTGTCACTGCAACCGGGCAATCCAGTTTTTCCGCCAGCGCCAGCAGCTCATTTTCAGCCCCGGCGCTGACAATACCGCCACCTGCATAAATAAGCGGGCGCTGCGCTTCGCTGATGAGCCTGAGACATTCATCCAGCTGGTTTTCTGTCAGGCCTGCCACCTCCTCCTCCGGGTTTTCAATCACCGCCGGCATGCGCGGAGGCGCGTAGTTACCGTCAGGGTCCCTCGGGTAGTGCTGCTGTATGTCCTTGGGAATATCGATCAGCACCGGGCCGGGGCGGTTACCACCGGCAAGGCTGAAGGCCTCTTTCACGACCTCGGGTATGTCCCCGACTTTTTCCACGAGGTAATTCTTCTTGGTGATGGGACGGGTAATGCTGACGATGTCCACTTCCTGGAAAGCGTTCTTTCCCAGAAGGTGAGACGGTACGTTCCCGGTAATCGCCACGATTCCGGTGGAATCGCTGTTGGCATCCGCAATGCCGGTGACAAGGTTTGTTGCGCCCGGTCCTGAAGTAGCAAGACAGACACCCACCTTGCCGCTGGCCCGTGCATAGCCCTGGGCCGCGTGCGCGGCGCCCTGTTCGTGCTCAACACGTACGCAATCAATGCCGGATTCCGCGAGAACGTCAAATATCTCCAGGTTGGCACCACCCGGGTAACCAAAGATCACGTCCACGCCTTCCAGCTTCAGGCATTGGGCCAGTATCTGTGCGCCCTTGAGGGCACTGTCACGCTGCTCAGGGCGAATGTCTGACAGGCTACCGCCGCTGATACTGGACTGGTCCTGGTAGGTTATGTTGTCAGGGCACAAAAGCACTCTCCGGTTTCAACAATGATCCCTGTCTTTACAGGGGCATATATATAAGTAATAAAAAATAAATTAAATATCTACGGTATTTAACTGATCAAAATGAAAAATTTAACTTCCCTGTCATATTAGCTTTCACATTTTGTCATATTTCGACCCCATACTTGCCTTCCAATCTATGATGACCTCAACTCCAAACGTGAGTCACATCAGCCCGAAACACTACCGGGCAATCTTTATCTCGGATGTGCACCTGGGTTTCAGTGGCTGCAGCGCCGAATTTCTTCTCGACTTTCTCCGCTCAACCACCTGCGATTACCTCTACCTTGTGGGTGACATTATCGATGTGTGGCAGATGAAAAAGAAGCTTTACTGGCCACAGGCACATAATGATGTCATTCGCACCATTCTTGGCAAGGCCAAGCACGGTACAAAAATAATCTATGTGCCAGGCAATCACGACGAGATATTCCGCGCCTATTCCGCCATGCAGTTGGGTAACCTGGAAATCCAGATGAAAGCCGTCCACACAACAAAAACCGGTAAACGCTTTCTCATCATGCACGGCGATGAATTTGATGCGGTCGTATGCAACTCAAAAGCGGTAGCCCTGCTCGGTAGCAGTCTTTATTCCTTCCTGCTCAGCCTGAACGGTGTAGTCAACCTTTACCGGCGCTGGAGAGGGATACCTTACTGGTCACTGGCAAAAGCTCTCAAGCACCAGGTCAAGCATGCTGTCAACTTTATCAGTAACTTTGAAACCGCGCTGGCCATTGCTGCAAAGAAACACGAAGTTGATGGCCTTGTATCGGGACATATTCACAATGCCGAGATTACACGGATTAACGAAATAATTTACTGCAACTGCGGTGACTGGGTTGAAAGTTGTACCGCGCTTGTTGAAACCAATGATGGTCAACTGGAATTACTTCACTGGACCGATGAACAGTCCTCGCTGAAAACCCTTGACCTGGAAGAAGTCGCTTAACATGAAAATAATACTCGCAACGGATGCCTGGGCACCGCAAGTTAATGGTGTTGTTCGCACCTATCAGAATGTTTGTAAATACCTTGAAAGTATTGGCAACGATGTGGAAGTTATCCATCCCGGGCTGTTTCGCACCGTGCCACTACCGACATACCCGGATATCAGGCTGGCAGTATTTCCCGGCCAGAAAGTGGCCGAGATAATCGAGAACAGCCATGCCGATGCACTGCATATCGCCACCGAGGGGCCTATTGGATTTGCCGCTCGAAGTTATTGCCTGAAACACAAGCTACCCTTTACCACGTCTTTTCATACACGCTTTCCTGAGTACATCAGGTTACGTGCGCCGGTGCCACTGGCTTTATCTTATGCAGTAGTTCGTCGTTTTCATGAACCGGCCGTGCGGACACTTTCACCAACTGACTCCCAGAGCCGGGCGCTAAAAGACAGGGGTTTCAAAAACGTGGTTACCTGGTGTCGCGGTGTGGACACCACGATTTTTCAGCCCTGGGGCAAAAACCTGTTTGATTTACCACGTCCGATATTCGCTTACATGGGGCGTGTCGCCGTGGAAAAAAATATCGAGGCATTCCTGAAACTGGATTTACCGGGTAGCAAGCTTGTTATTGGTGATGGTCCTGATCTTGATAAGCTTAAGAAGCGTTATGACGACGTGCACTTCACCGGTATGAAGCATGGCAAGGAACTGGCCGAAAATGTCTCGTCTGCAGATGTCTTTGTGTTTCCCAGCCTGACTGATACCTATGGCGTTGTCATGCTGGAAGCCATGGCCTGTGGTCTACCGATTGCCGCCTACCCGGTACAGGGACCCGTCGATGTTGTGCAAAACGGTGTAACCGGTGTGCTTGATGAAGATCTTGGAAAAGCAGCTATCGCCGCGAGCAGGTTGAATCCCCAGGACTGTATCGATTTCGCTTCAAAACGTACCTGGCGTGAAACAGCACAAACCTTCGTCAGGCACCTGCAACCGCTGCACAATGAAAGGATCTATGCCGGTCAGCGCTTTTCAGTAGAGTGCTGACGCAGCAGGGCTGTCAGGCCGGTTTCTCTCCAAGTGAAGTTGCCCTGCGGGTATTGCCGTGGGCACTGTGGGGAGTCCTGAGTACGCCATCAACAGATTTTTCCAGTTCACGGATTTCATCAGCCAGTTTCACCGCGGCTCTCAGGGTTTCATGACCGGCGGCGACGAGCGGTACGTATCGCTCCGCTTCCTTGACCATGAAACAGCCTTTCGTGGTTAACTTTGCCACCGACTCTACAATACCCAGCGCCGCGATTGCCTTCGCTGCCGAGTAAGGATTGCCAAACTGTGTCGCGGCAACCACGTCTTCTGCTTCTGCCACCAGGCGCGGCATCTCGAGTGTTTCCCCAAGCTTGATCTCCGACACCACCTTGTCCAGGGCTAACTGTACAAATCGCGTGACACCGGTGACGGCATGTACCTTGATCACGTCGGCATTAAAGAGACTCATCTCGCTGGGGTCGAGGAACTCGCGGCGCGCGCCGATCATGGGATCGCAGGGTAAAACGATAAAGCCCTGGTTGTCGGCAACCTTGAATATCTTGTTGCCATCATCATCCTTGCCGATAAAGGCTTTCTTTGAAGGGCCGTCGGAAAGCGTGATCGAAGCAAGGCCTTTTTCTGAAAAAGTATCCCGTGCCTGGGTTGGCCCCGGTAAGGCCGCATTGGGGCTGCTGATAAAAACAATGTCCGGTTCATATCCAATGATATCTTCCACGATCGCTGAACAGGATCCAGGGTCCAGCTTGGCACCGCTTGTGTAACCACGAATTTCCAGGTCCTCACGATCTGCCCGCTCGTCAAGAATCAGGTCAAGCAGGGGCGCAGCCCCGATACAACCAAACTTTGCTACTGCAATCTTTACTTTTTTATCCGACATTTATCTCACCATTAAATATTAAATGCTTCTTTCAATACGGGCAGCGCCTCTGGCTGGGTCACGGAGCATATCATTGTTTTAATATACTCTCCCTGCGCCTTCCAGCTCTCTGCCCTGGCCAGGATCTGTTCGCGATTTCCCACCAGGGCAATTTCGTCCACCAGTTCATCAGGAACTTTCATGGTCGCTTCTTCCTTGTTGCCGGCAAGATAAAGATCCTGGATTTCAGCGGCAATGTCTGCGTAGCCCATCTTCGAGGCAAAATCCTTGTAGAAATTTTTCTTCCTGGAACCCATGCCGCCAATGTAAAGAGCAAGGAATTGCTTGATTGGTAAACGGCAGGCATCCAGGTCATCACCCATCTGCACCGTCACAAAAGGCGCAATATCAAAATCAGCAAATGACTTTCCATTGCCCGCGATTGCAAAACCTTTTTCCACATCCTTCGTGATGAGCTCAATCTTGTCGGGACTCATAAATACCGGAAAAACCCCGTCAGCCACTTCGCCGGACAGGCGCATGCCTGCCGGTGTAAATGAAGCGGTGTATATCGGGGTGTTTTCCTCGGCGCTGAGGATGGACTTCAGGGGTTTACCCATTCCAACTGAACCGGGACCCTTGTAGGGAAGCTGGTAAATCTCGCCGTCATAACTCACTGGCCCCTGGCGCGCAAAAATTTCCCTGACAATTTCTATACATTCTCGCATGCGCTGTAACGGCTGGTCGTAACCCACACCATGCCAGCCTTCAACGACCTGCGGACCCGATGCACCAAGGCCGAGAATAAATCGCCCACCGGACAGTTGCGACATGCTCATTGCTGTCATGGCG
>CAZXDV010000211.1:0-5471 GCA_964639535.1 uncultured Enterobacteriaceae bacterium
GTCCGTGCACTGGTGGAAATCAGTGAAGAACCTGCAGTCAGGGGGTATCACGCATATTGTCGAATGCGGCCCCGGAAAAGTATTGTCTGGACTGATAAAAAGAATTGATCGATCGCTGGTTGTACATCCGGTACTTGACCCGGAATCTCTGGAAAAAGCACTTGGGGAGTGTTGAATTATGACAGCAGTACTTGAAGGACAGACGGCACTGGTAACGGGAGCGAGTAGAGGTATTGGCAAGTCCATTGCACAACGCCTGGGCGAGGACGGGGCCAGGGTTATTGGTACGGCTACCAGCGCGACTGGAGTAGAAGCGATTGAAAAACACCTCGCAGAGAAGGGTATAGCGGGCAAGGGTTACGTGCTGGATGTGTCGAGTAATGATTCAGTCCAGGCTTTCACTGAGCAACTCAAGAATGATGGAGAAGAAATCAGCGTGCTGGTGAATAACGCCGGCATTACCAGGGACAACCTGTTAATGCGTATGAAAGACGATGAGTGGGATGACGTGGTGAATACGAACCTGAACTCCGTTTACAGGATCAGCAAGCTTTGCCTTCGTGGAATGATGAAAGCCCGCTTCGGAAGGATCATTAATATCACCTCGGTTGTAGGGCTGTCAGGAAACCCCGGCCAGTCGAATTATGCAGCTACAAAAGCCGGGATGATCGGTTTCACCAAGGCGCTGGCAAAGGAAGTGGGGAGCAGGGGGATTACGGTGAATGCCGTTGCGCCCGGCTTTATCGAAACCGATATGACAGATGCGCTCACTGAGGACCAGCAATCCAGCCTGCTTGAACAAATTGCCGTCCAACGACTGGGTAAGCCAGAGGAAATTGCCGCCACGGTAGCCTTCCTGGCATCACCGGTAGCGGGCTATATTTCGGGGGAAACTATTAATGTCAATGGAGGCATGTACATGACGTAATATCCTATTATTCACATTAATTGGACATGCTAATTGTCTGATAATCAATTAGATAAAAATTTTGAGCCTATGCCGCTTGCAAGTTATAGGCTTTTCACTAAACTTACACACGAATTTTCGGTGACCACACCGTTGAGGGAGGAATGACCCATTATGAGCAGTGTCGAAGAACGCGTTAAAAAAATCGTAGTAGAACAACTAGGCGTTAAGGAAGAGGAAGTCTCCAGCGAGGCATCTTTTGTTGATGATCTCGGTGCAGATTCGCTGGACACGGTAGAACTCGTTATGGCTCTTGAAGAAGAGTTCAAAACCGAGATACCGGACGAAGACGCGGAAAAGATAACGACCGTGCAACAGGCAGTGGATTACGTCAACGCCAATCTTGACTAGCATCCAGCATTAAAACCGATAAAAGGCCGCGTTGAAGAACGCGGCCTTTTGTTTTTCTGCTATACCCGAGGAATTACCGTGAGCAAACGTCGAGTAGTCATCACAGGGCTTGGATTACTGACACCTGTTGGCAACAACGTGGCCGACTCCTGGAAAAATATATTGAACGGGGTCAGTGGTATAGCCCCGATTACCCACTTCGATGTGTCCGAGTTTCCCGTACGTTTCGGCGGTTCAATTCGGGACTTCAACATCGAGGACTACATCTCCAGGAAGGATGCCAGGAAAATGGACCCCTTTATCCATTATGGCATGGCGGCCGGCATCCAGGCGATTGAAGATTCCGGGCTTGAAATTACCGAGGATATTTCTGAACGGGTTGGTATTGCCGTCGGCTCGGGAATTGGTGGCCTGCCTGGTATCGAGAAAGGGACACACATCATTACAGAGGGCGGCCCCCGCAAGGTATCGCCGTTTTATGTGCCCAGTAACATCATCAACATGATTTCCGGTCACCTGTCTATTCGCTACGGCGCCAGGGGACCAAACTTTGCCATTGTAACCGCGTGTTCCACAGGTACTCACAATATCGGAGAAGCGGCCAGGATTATCGAGTACGGTGATGCCGACGTAATGGTTGCCGGTGGTGCGGAAATGTCTACATCCCCCACAGGGCTGGCTGGTTTTGCCAACGCCAAGGCATTATCAACAAACAACGATGACCCCAAGGGCGCCAGCCGCCCCTGGGACCGGGATCGCGACGGTTTTGTACTCAGTGATGGGGCTGGTGTGCTTGTGCTGGAAGAATACGAATTCGCCCGTAAAAGGGGAGCCAGGATTTATGCGGAATTGACCGGCTATGGCATGAGCGGAGACGCATACCATATGACTTTGCCATCTCCCGGTGGCGACGGTGCGGCACGCTGTATGCGCAACGCCATAAACAATGCCGCCATAGACGTGTCTGAACTGGACTACATTAACGCCCATGGCACATCCACTCCGGCGGGTGATGTAATAGAAAGTAACGCTATCAAGCAGGTGCTCGGGGAACACGCCTATAGCACGGCAGTCAGTTCAACAAAATCCATGATAGGCCACCTGCTGGGTGCCGCCGGTGGGGTCGAGGCAGTCATTTCTGTTCTGAGTATCCGGGACCAGGTAGCACCGCCTACGATTAACCTTGATAATCCCGATCCTGAATGTGACCTGGACTATGTTCCCCATGAAGCAAGACAAATGGAAATTCAGACCGTCCTTTCAAATTCTTTTGGTTTTGGTGGAACAAACGGTTCGCTTATTTTCAGACAGGTGTAACAGCAGCTTGAATTAAATGGCTTGAGCCCTGTCTCCTCATGTCGCGGAGCCCATTAAGAAATCGTGATACTGGTAAACGGAGAAAAGCTCAGCAGCATTAACCCGGGGGATCGCGCTTTCCAGTACGGTGACGGGCTGTTTGAAACCATCGCCGTATACAAGGAAGCTCTCCTGGCATTTGACCTGCATCTACATCGACTGAAAGAGGGGTGTTCACGGCTCGGCATACCCTGTCCGAGCGAGGATCTCCTTTACAGTGAGTGCAATTCCCTTGCACACGGTCAGCACAAGGCCGTCATCAAGTTAATAGTCTCCAGGGGCGAGGGTGGTCGAGGCTATTTACCGCCGTCGCAAGCGGTTCCATCCAGGGTCGTGATGCTTTTCCCGTGGCCTGACTACCCGTCTTCCCATGCAAGTGAAGGAGTTGTGGCGGGTATATGCGAGGGCAGACTCTCCTGCAATGCCGCCCTTGCCGGCATTAAACACCTGAACCGGCTCGAACAGGTGCTGCTCAGGAAAGAGATAGGTGAGCGTTATGTGGAAGCGCTGGTGATGGATACTCGCGGCCAGGTAATAGAGGGAATAATGAGTAATGTTTTCATCGCCAGGGGTGATTCGCTTTTTACACCTTCCCTGCAGCACTCAGGAGTGAATGGCGTGATTCGCTCGGCCATCCTTGAGCTGGCCGGATCAATAGATCTGGCTGTGCGGGCGCAGGACATATCGCTTGATGATGTCCTTAATGCAGACGAGCTGTTCTTCTGTAACAGCCTGATCGGTATCTGGCCTGTACGGGAGCTTCCAGGGAGGAAATATGATCAGCTTGATATTGCCCGGTCTATGCTGCGACTTCTCCAGGATAAAGTACTGGTGGTCAAATAATGAAAAAAATACTCGTGACAAGCCTCGTGGTCCTGCTGATCGCGACCCTTATTGGCGGGGCCTGGCTAGAGGCTGACATGCGTAAGATGCTGAGCACCCCGCTTCCTATCAAGCAAACCCGGGTGCTGGAAGTAAAACCCGGCCAGAGTCTCACCTCTCTTGCAAGGCAACTTACCAGCAAGGGCTGGATCGCGCACCCGTATTACCTGATCTTCGAAGGAAGAAGACAGGAAATTGCCGCAAAGCTAAAAACCGGGGAATTCACCATTGAGCCCGGCACCACACCGCTGCAGCTCCTGGATATCCTGGTACAGGGAAAAGTAAAACAGTATTCCCTGACAATACCTGAAGGCCTGACTTTTTTACAGATACTGGAACTACTGAGACAGGATCCAAGAATCGTTCAGACCCTGGGTAACCTGAAACCTTCGGCTGTCATGGCAGAACTGGGCTTCGCCGGATACAAGCCAGAAGGGAGGATCTATCCCGATACCTACCATTTCCCCGCCGGAACCCGTGACGTGGATTTCCTTCGACGAGCCATAGAAATGCAGGAACAGGTACTCATGGAGGAATGGCAGCAGCGCGATGAAAACCTGCCCTACGATTCTCCCTACCAGGCACTGGTGATGGCATCAATCATCGAAAAGGAAACCGGTGTGGCAGAAGAAAGAGGTATGATAGCCGGGGTATTTGTCAGGCGACTCAGGAAGAACATGAAATTACAAACTGACCCAACGGTGATATATGCCATGGGGGATATCTACAAGGGTAATATAAGGAAAAAAGACCTGTCTATTGACTCCCCTTACAACACCTACAGGTACAGGGGGCTACCGCCAACCCCCATCGCATCGGCAGGCAGGGATGCACTGCATGCAGCCCTGCATCCGGAACCGGGGGAGTCTCTCTACTTCGTGGCAAAGGGCGATGGTTCGCATCATTTTTCCAGGACCTTGCAGGAACACAACCGTGCTGTGGCTCGCTACCAGTTAAACAGAAAACGCTAGGACAATGGCAAAAGGTATTTTCATCACTCTCGAGGGTATTGAAGGCGTGGGCAAAACAACCCAGGTGGATTACCTCGGTGAAGCTCTCAGGCAACGTGGACACACGGTGACAATCACCCGCGAACCCGGTGGCACCTCGGTAGGGGAATCAATCAGGAATATACTGCTCAACAGCCTCGATCTTGATATCAGCGATGAAACAGAACTTTTATTGATCTTCGCGGCACGGGCCCAGCACATCGCGCGCGTTATTGAACCGGCACTAGCACGTGGCGAAGTAGTGATTTGTGATCGCTTTACTGATGCCAGCTTTGCCTACCAGGGAGGAGGCAGGGGTATCGCGGACGAAAAGATCCAGCTGCTAAAAGACTGGGTGCAAAAATCACTTTCCCCGGACCTGACGCTGTTACTCGATGCGCCTGTTGAAATTGGAATGGAAAGGGCGGACAAGCGTGGCGAACTTGACCGGTTTGAATCCGAGGACCTGCGTTTTTTTGAGTCAATCCGTGAAAAATACCTTGAACTGGCCCGGGAACAAACCGACCGCATCGTTGTCATTGACGCGTCCTCGGACATGGAAAACGTTCAGGACCAGGTTGACCGGGTTCTATCGGCAAGGAACTATTTCCTGTGAGCGGTTTTCCCTGGCAGGCAGATCAATGGCACAAGTTAATGGATGCCCACAACCGGGGACGGCTTCACCATGCGCTGCTTTTGAGTGGACCTGAGGGCATTGGCACAGACGAGTTTGCCACCAGGTTTGCCGCAAGGGTGCTGTGCCAAAACTCCAGTGGCTATGACGAGGCATGTGGTTCATGTAAGTCCTGTTCGCTTTTCATGGCCGGAAATCACCCTGACCTGATGTGGGTTGAGCCAGAAAGCCCTGGCAGGGCCATCAAGGTAGATGCGATACGGCAAGTTATTGACTATATCAATATGCGCAG
>CAZXDV010000212.1:0-5461 GCA_964639535.1 uncultured Enterobacteriaceae bacterium
GTGATATGCTAATTGATTGTAGAGAGTATGACAGTACAGGGGTAGACACTTTCGACTTGTGTATCATTGGTGCTGGCGCGGCTGGTATTACCGTTGCCCGTTCCCTATCAGGTACGAAAATCAGGATTGCGCTACTGGAAAGCGGCGGTACAGATTACGAAAGTGACGTGCAACAACTGGCCCAGGGTTCAAGCAGTGGTTACCCCTATTACGACCTGGTCGATTCCCGTTTACGTTTCTTCGGCGGAACCACCGCCATCTGGGGTGGCAGGTGCGCACTGTTTGACGAGGTAGATTTTATAAAACGGGAATGGCTTCCCTACAGTGGTTGGCCTTTTGAACGATCGACTCTCATGCCGTATTACCGTGCAGCCCAGTCAATGCTTGACCTGGAACCGTTGGAACTGGGAAGTAATACATGGGCCGATCATAATTTAGCAGCACCGCCATTCGACCAGGGTTTGATAGACACTTCATTTTGGCAATTCGATGGTGTGGCCGACCGTTTTGTGATGCCCATGGCGAAGGATCTGCTGGAGTCAGAAAACGTGTGCATATTCCTCCATACCACGGTCACGGATATCGTTCTGAATGAATCGGGAGATCGTGCGAATCTTGTTGAAATCGCGGACACCGTGGGCAAGCGAGCCCAGCTGCAGGCGGGGACTTTTGTTCTCGCCGCGGGCGGCCTTGAAAACCCCAGGTTGCTTCTTAATTCTCGAGGTGTGCAATCCACCGGGATTGGTAACCAGCATGACCTTGTGGGACGTTTCTTCATGGAGCATGCGCATGCCCGTGGAGGTCGGCTTGTCACCGCTGAGCCCTGGCGAACAATCAAGATATTACCCCGTGCCTACCGCCACCGCGGTGAGCGCTATGCCAGTGTCGCCCGGCCCGGGGCCAGGTTACAGGATGAAGAACATATCCTGAATACCGTGCCCGGCGTCGTCGCGATCAGAAACAGGCATTGAGCACCCGTGCCTACCAGTCGCTACGTCACGAACTCAATCCCACTTCAGGTAATCGTCGCTTGTGGCAGTTTCAACGTCGCATCGTCGCAAGGGCGGCACAGCATGTCGGCCAATACCTGCGATGGATGGTAGTTAAATCGGGAATGCAGGATCTTTATGCGGTGATTCGCGCGGAGCAGGCGCCGAACCCAAATAGCCGTGTGACACTGGTCGATGAAAAAGACGCGCTGGGCATGCAAAAAATCAATCTCGATTGGCAGTTCATGGATATAGACAAGAGAACGGTGAGTGTATTAATGCAAACGCTGGACAGCGAGATGAAGCGTCTCGGCCTGGGACATCTCGAACTTGCGCCCTGGCTCAAGGATGATTCAGCTCCATGGGAAACAGATGAGCTTATTAGTAACCACGCGATTGCAGGGTATCACCACATGGGCACGACGCGCATGTCCAGCGATCCCCGGACCGGCGTAGTTGATGAACACTGCAAGATTCATGGAGTAGACAATATCTATGTAGCAGGTAGCTCGGTATTTCCCACGAGCAGCTGGGCAAATCCAACATTGACGATCCTGGCTCTCTGCCTGAAGCTGGCAGATCATCTAAAGAAAAATTGTTGAAGAAATTTAATACTTAATCCATACCCACCTGGGTAACATGTATTATAGTAGCTGGCTCGCAATGCCAGTAGCACCAGGAGTCAATCGAGATATTTCCGGGAGTTAAAGTGTGCATAGGTGAACAAGGAATCTAATGAAAAATAACTCAGACAAGGACCTCGGGATGCAGCGCAACATTAGCCGGCGCGATTTTTTAAACGGTGTCAGTGTCGCGGTTGGCTCGGCCCTGTTTTCAAATAGTCCTTCCAGTTGGGCAAATCACCCTCACGATGCACGGGTACACTATCCGCCTTCATTAACCGGGATGAGGGGTAGCCACAGGGGATCATTTGAAGTTGCCCATGCCCTGCGAGAGGGTTATCGATGGGATGCTTCCAGTACAGGTGAAAAATACGATCTTGTTGTCGTAGGTGCTGGTATCAGCGGCTTGTCCGCTGCTCACTACTACCGTGAATCTGCAGGAAACAATGCACGCATGATTTTGGTGGGCATGCAAAACGCAATGAGTTTGAAGTCGATGGCCGTCAACTTATTGGGTACGGTGGGACCCAGAGTATCGAGGGGCCCGGTGGCTACCCCAAGATTGCCGCTGATCTAATCAAGCAGCTCGGCGTAGATACACAACGGTTTTATACCGCTTTTAACCGGGGCCTTTATGATTCCCTGGGCCTTGAGCGCGCAACATTTTTTAACAGGGAAGGTTTTGGTCGGGACCACCTGGCTGTGGGGAATCTCGCAGATGCTGCAGTTTTAAAAGATATTCCGATGAGCAAGCAGGGGAAAGAGGACCTGGCTCGCCTGGTGCGGGACGAGCAAGATTATTTGCCGGGAATGTCAGCTAAAGAGCGTCTCGAACTCCTGAAAAATACGCCCTATCTCGATTTCCTGGAGCGCTATGGCGGAATGAACAGGGAAGTCCTCACCTATGCAGAGTCATCAACAAGGAATCTCTGGGCCCTGGGGGCTGATGCCTTACCGGCTGCCGCAGCCTGGAGCGGCGGCAGTCCCGGCTTTGCAGGGATGGACCTGGGTTTTGAAGCCTACCAGGCAGAGGGCAGGGAACCCTATATCTTTCATTTTCCTGATGGCAACGCGTCGCTGGCGAGATTACTGGTTCGACGCATGATACCGGCCGTGGCGTCCGGTGGTGATATGGAGGATATTGTGACAGCCAGGTTTGATTACCACCACCTGGACGAGGAGTCATCACCGGTACGTATACGTCTTGGCAGTACCGTAGTTGACGTGAAGCACAGGGACGCAAATGGGCAAGGACCAGTGACGGTAACCTACGTGCAAAACGGTAAGGCTCACTCGGTAATGGCGGAAAAGGTCGTTATGGCCGGCTATCATTCCATGGTTCCTTACCTGTGCCCCGAGTTACCGGAGTCTCAGAGAAGTGCCTTATCCAATGCAATACGGGTACCGATTGTTTATACCAATGTTGTAATCCGTAACTGGAAAAGCTTTCAGAACCTTGGCCTGGACTATGCCTATTGCCCCGGCAGTTTTCACAACAGCCTGACGCTGGACTTTCCAGTCAGCCTTGGTAAGTATCGATTTCCCGAGTCTCCCGAGGAACCCATGGTACTTCATCTCACGCGTATTCCCGGAGAGCCCGGTGCACCACCTTATGAACAATTCATGGCTGGTAGAAGAGACCTGCTAACGACATCTTTTAAGGATTTTGAACGCAATATTCGCGACCAGCTTGGCAGGGTACTTGGTGCAGGGGGATTTGATCCTGCTCGAGATATCACTGCTATTACTGTAAATCGATGGGCCCACGGTTATGCCTATGGTTATGATCCTGAAAGCGGGGATGTCGCTTTTGAGCCGGGTCTCTGGCCTGAATCCAGGCAACACTGGCTGAGAGCAAGAAAGCGCTATGGCAATATCAGTTTTGCCGGCACTGATGCCGCGTCCAATGCCATGACAGAAACCGCCATCGTCGAGGCTCACCGAGCAATAGAAGATCTCAAGCCACTGTAAGCAGGTTCAATATATTATGAGCTGATGCCTGCAGGCTAAGGTCCCTGTTTTTTCTCCCTGACGGGTATGTGCACGTCAAAGCGTTTCAGAAACCAGGGCGTGAAGGGCGCATTCCAGAAAACCGCGTATGCCTCACCGGCTTGCTCAAGATCAGCTTGATTCTCAAGCCATGATTCGAGTTTTTCACGTACCTTACTGACATTTTTCTCCTTGTAGGAGCCCTTGCCACCGATACTGGCGACCCTACGTGCTGGCATCTCCACGACGCTAACAGATTCGGTGCTATCGATATCAGCTGGCGCATCATCGCCGACAAAGAAACGCATCCTGGCAGCCGTGAGATCGCCTTCGACGGGCACGGTCATGGCAATTTCGTTCTCTTTTATATACTTGAAAAGGCTGCGAAACAGCGTACTGGACTGGCTGAAGTAATCGCCTTCTTCCCCGGCCTCGATAAGCCTGGCAGGGGGTAAATCGACTATCTCGATTTCACCAACCGTGGTTTTTGAGTAGGCCTGCTCATAACCATAAAGCTGAGTGCTTAGTACCAGTCCGGTGAAGATTGTTACTACTTTTAATAAGAAGTTATTCATCGTAATTTGTGTTTAATAAACCAGGCTCTATGCTGCTGCCGCGCAGGTGAAGAAACTGTGAAAGTGGACTCAAATTGAAGTGAAACTGCACACAACAATGGTTTACTGCTATTGTGCGATTACTAATAACAACAAACGAAGGGGATAAATATGTCTACTATCGATCATTCTGCGGATAATGTCCTGTTACTTCGCGTTGGCTGTATAACGCTGCTGATTGCCCTGGTGCTTGCATGGTGCCTGGTACTGTCAGGTATGGAAATCCAGTTTGTACTGGACATTTTCAAGAGTAAGAAGGCGCTGCTTTCTTCACATCTCGATTTCCTGATGATGACCATGCTGCTTGTCGCCATTTATGCTACGCGGATCCCACTGCCCATGTACGTACAGTGGCCGACGGCAATTGGCTCCGTCACGAACCCAACCTGCTTTCTGCTTGAGTCAATTTTCCCGGAATACGATGCTCCGCTGATGCTGGAGTTCGTCTATGCATCAATTGTGATTGCAACCGTGGGTTATGGCCTGGCAGCGATCAAGTTGTTTCGCGCGACAATGAAATAGGTATTACGTCGCGCCTGCACTGCTTATTCCACCGGCACTGTCGGTGGAGCATCCGTGCCTTTTATGAAAAACACCAGGATTTTTGCAGCTTCCGTATCACTGGCATTGCGTGACACCTCGTGAATATCATCCGGGTTTTCGTAAAAAGTCTCGCCGGCCTTCAGGGTGACGGGCTCGCTGCCCCTGACGCCCATGACGACACTGCCTTCCAGCACATAAACAAAGGTATGCGCATTGTGCCGATGCTGGGCCGATGATTCTCCGGGTGCAAATGTAACAGTGAGTACCTGGCCGGATTTTCCTGGAATATCCTGCAGCTTTTGATCAAAAAGCAGGCTGACATCCGCAGCGTGGCTGGTTAATGTCGCCAGGCTGAGTAAGGTGGCGCAAAGAAATTGGAAGCGTATTCGTGCTATCATTTTTTGTCTCTCCCTGGTCTATGTACTATGTTTTTAGCTTAACCACGTTAGCCAAGCAATGAAAGTCTTACGACAGATTTCCTTCATCATGAACAGGTAAGTGCCATGCTACAACTTTCACAAACCCTTGTTATCGATCCAGGGCAGGAAAAGGTACTGCTGGTGTTACACAAGCGGGGGGAGTTTGAAGGCCTCTATACCGGCCTGATTGGTTATGTAGGTGATGATGAGCCGCCGGAGTCCGCAGCCAGGCGTATCGCTGAGGAACTTTGTTCGATCAGGCTGGAAAATCTGCAATTGAGGGC
>CAZXDV010000213.1:0-5440 GCA_964639535.1 uncultured Enterobacteriaceae bacterium
GGAAGGTACACTCACGGCAAGCATCATGGCTTTTCGGGCACCGGCGGCGGATGCAATTTCCACGGCTTTCTCTACTGCCGTACTGCTACCGGCAATGACTACCTGGCCCGGAGAGTTGAAATTAGCAGCCGATACCGTCCCTGCTTCGACGACTTCGCTACAGAGCTTGACCACCTGTTCATCTTCCAGCCCAAGTATCGCAGCCATGGCGCCTTCTCCGTCAGAGACGGCTTCCTGCATGAGCCGGCCGCGCTCTGCGACCAGGCGCACCGCATCTTCAAATCGCAATACACCGGCACTGACCAGGGCGCTGTATTCACCAAGGCTGTGTCCCGCCACGATCGAAGGTGTCTCCCCACCCAGTTCATGCCAGGTATTCCAGGTGGCGATACTGGCGGTGAGTAAGGCGGGCTGGGTGAACTGTGTGCGATTCAGCTTGTCTTCCGCATCATCCTGGACCAGTGCCCAAAGGTCATAACCAAGCACCCCGGAAGCAGTCTCAAAGGTATCTTTAACGCCTGGATACTTTTCAGCGAGATCGGCGAGCATTCCCCTTGACTGGGAGCCCTGCCCGGGGAAAACAAATGCCAGGTTAGTGTTGCCCATCAGCTTGCCTGCCCTTAATAACGAACTACGATTGAACCCCAGGTGAAACCGCTACCAACGGCTTCCAGGAACAATGTGTCACCGGGCTTTACGCGTCCATCACGTATGCCGGTGTCGAGGGCAAGCGGAATCGAGCCGCCAGAGGTATTGCCATGCTCAGCCACGGTCAAAATCACCTTGTCCATCTCCATGCCGAGCTTTTTTGCTGTGGCCTTGATAATACGCTGGTTAGCCTGGTGAGGAACCAGCCAGTCGATATCGCTTTTGCTGAGATTGCAGTCTGCCAGGGTCTCGTCGACGATGCTGCCCATGGCGTTTCCCGCAAATTTAAAAACCTCGTTTCCGCTCATGCGTATGAACGGGTCATCGGTCGGTTTTGAAACACCGGAAGGTACCTGCAGGAGGTGAGCATGGGAGCCATCTGCATGTAGCCGGGTTGTATAAACACCGGGCTCCTCGCCGCCATCCAGGACAATAGCCCCTGCTCCATCGCCAAATAGCACGCAGGTGCCGCGGTCGCTCCAGTCCAGTATTCTCGAATTAGTGTCGGCGCCCAGTACAAGCGCACGTTTTGCACTGCCGGATTTAATAAATTTATCCGCCACGCTGAACGCGTAAATAAAGCCGGAGCAAGCTGCCTGGACGTCAAAGGCACCACAATTGTTTTTAATCTTGAGACGATCCTGTAGCAGGCAGGCCGTGCTCGGATAAATCAGGTCAGGTGTTGACGTGGCAAGCACGATCAGATCAATGGAATCAGGGCTAATGCCGGCAGCCTCGATTGCACCAAGTGCTGCTTGTTCACACATATCGCAGGTGGTTTCATCTTCCCTTGCCACGTGTCGCTCGCGGATACCAGTGCGTGCCTGGATCCACTCATCGGTGGTATCAACAAGGGTCTCTAGTTCCTCGTTGGTAACGACCCTTTCGGGGAGATAGCTACCTGTTCCGGTGATCCTGGAGTAAATCATTCAAGTCTCTATTAGCAGGTCTTCAAGTCGCTGGCTGATTCTTTCGGGGACATTTTTGGTCACTTCAATCATGGCTTCTTCAATGGCATGTGCAAAAGAAAGCCTGTCAGCACCCCCGTGACTTTTCACTACAATACCTCGTAGCCCGAGAAGGCTTGCGCCATTATAACGCCTCGGATCTATTCGCTCTTTCACGGCCTTCAGCACCGGCCGGCTCATCAAGGCTGCCAGTTTACCGTAGACGGAAGATTTAAAAACATCCGTTGCATGGGCATTAAAAAGGTTGGCAACCCCCTCGCTCGCCTTGATGGCAATGTTACCTGAAAATCCATCACAGACTATGACATCCACTTTTCCTGAATACAGGTCGTTACCTTCCACAAAACCAACATAATTCAGGTGGCTTTCCGATAGCAGCAGTGCTGCCTGCTTTACCCTGTCATTACCCTTGATTTCCTCGGCACCTACATTCAGCAGTGCCACACTGGGATCTTCAACGCCTTCGACGGCCTTGGTGAGTTCCGAGCCCATGACTGCGTATTGAAACAATTGCTCAGAGCTGGGCTCAACGTTGGCACCGAGATCCAGCACATGGGTATGCCCATCCAGGCCCGGCATGGTTGAGCAGATGGCAGGTCGGTCGATACCAGGAAGCATTTTTAAAACGAATCGCGCGGTAGCCATTAATGCCCCCGTATTACCTGCGCTGACGCAGGCCGATGCGCGCCCGTCACGCACAAGCTCGATGGCGATTCGCATGGAGGAGTCTTTCTTGTTTTTCAGGGCCAGTGAGGGTAGCTCGTGCATTTCCACGACTTCACTGGCGTGCTGAATATGCAGGCGGTCGTTGGTTCCTGCAGAGTGATTCTTTAGCACACCTTGCAGGGTATCCTCGTCACCAACGAGAATTATCTCGAGACTCTGGTGTTTTTCCAGGCAATCAAGTGCAGCTGGCACAATCTCACCGGGACCGAAGTCCCCCCCCATGGCATCCAGCGCTAGACAGAATGTCAAAATTGTTCTCCCGGAACAGGACGTATCAGGAATAAATCACTCGTCGTTTCTCGAGTGATGGAGTGCTCTTTTATTCGTCGTCGTCGGTATTATTCAATACCTGGCGCCCGCGGTAATATCCTTCAGCACTGACATGATGCCGGCGGTGCACTTCACCGCTGGTTTGTTCGGTGGAAAGTGCTGGCGCTGTCAGGGCATCGTGAGAACGACGCATATTTCTGCGTGAACTCGATTTCTTGCTTTTTTGTACAGCCATTTTCTGTTTCCTCTTTAAATTTCGCTTCGTATCATTTACTGAGTTTTAAATCTTTCAGTACGGCAAAGGGATTAAGCTTTTCCGTTCCAGTTTGCTCCTCTTCCAGTTCTACGCTGTGACAGCTTTCTGTGTCGTGGCTTGGAGCCAGGGGCAGAGCCAGCAATAACTCTTCTTCAATATAATCGCTTAACAACAAGCTCCTGTCAGCGACAAGCAGGGGTTCAAATTCTCCCGGAATATTAACCGCGGCCTTGTCATCATTCACGACGGCGACCTTTACATCCTGGGAAATCTCAACGTCTACCGGTTTCAGGCAACGCTGGCAGGACATGCTGAGTGTTGAACTAAACTGTCCGTCGATCCTGACCCAACCCTGCTCATGACGGGCAAAGTCGAGGGTGTAATCCACCATGCCCGTGTTACTCGCCAGTAAGCCCGACAGGCGCCCCATGCTTTCAATGGCCAGGGTGCCGGACAGGCTCTCTCCAGCATCGGCGAGTTGCTCAGGAAAAATCTGCTGCGGATGGCCTGCTTGCATCAGGCGGGGAAGTTTAGCCACACAAGGCACTAGTGTCAAAGAAATAAACACTGAAAATCCGCGTTTAAGCCTTTGACTTGACAGGTATTTACAGACTGTCATGCTATGCCGCCATGAGCAACCGGCAGAAAATGAGGTAACGCACAATTTCAGCACTGATCCTGGCCAGTTCTTCGCCCTACAGAAAAACGCTGCTTGAGCGTCTCCAGCTCGAATTTACCTGCGTTAGCCCCGATATCGACGAGAGTCTTCGGCCAGGTGAAGATACCGCAAAAGCTGTTGTACGCCTTGCCAGCGCCAAGGCGCAGGCGGTAGCCCGGCACAATAGTGATGCACTGATCATCGGCTCTGATCAGCTTGCCTGCCTCGGCTCGACGGTATTTGGCAAGCCTGGAAGCAAGCAGGATGCCGTGGCACAGCTACAGGCAATCAGGGGCCAACGCCTTGATTTCTATACAGGTCTTTGCCTCTTGAACACCACGACCATGGAAGAACAAAAAGACTGTGTCACCTATGGAATCGAGTTTCGGGACTATTCAGACGATGAAATTGAGCGCTACCTGGAGCGTGAGCAGCCATATAACTGTGCTGCCGCGTTCAAATCCGAGGCGCTCGGCATCAGTCTCGTGAGCTCCATGCATGGCCCCGACCCCAGTGCCCTGATTGGCCTGCCCCTGTTAAGCCTGTCCAGTATGCTGCGGCAGGAAGGTGTCAAAATACCCTAGTATTAACATTAAGTATAAATCACAAGCTATTGTATTTTAATGTTATTAATCAAGCTGCTCACTTCGTGTGCAAAAGCAGCACCGATGCTGCCGGCAAAGCGATCCAGGTAGGTATCACGCCGGGTGAAATCCACGATGTCCTCGACACCGACGATTTCGCGGGCCACGTAGCCCGCACTTCCAAGCGCGTCGACCAATCCAAGTTCAATAGACTGTTCACCGGTCCAGATCAGGCCTGAAAAAATTCGCTCATCATCCGCCAGGCGCTCACCGCGTCCTTCTTTTACCGTCTCGATAAACTGTCGATGGACATCATCCAGCAGCACATCCATGTGTGCCAGGTCGCTTTCTTTCTGGGGAGAAAACGGGTCCATGAAGGCCTTGCTTTCGCCGGCGTGCAGGACACGACGTTCAATACCCAGTTTCTCGATGGCATCCACGAAGCCGAATCCGGCCATGATCACACCAATAGAACCCACCAGGCTGGCCTTGTCCGCGTATATCTCATCGGCAGCTGCAGCGATGTAATACCCACCTGAAGCACATAAATCACCAATCACCGCGTACAGGGGCGTTTCCGGATATTTCTGCCGCAGGCGCTGGATCTCATCGTTAATGTAACCTGCCTGCACGGGGCTTCCGCCGGGACTGTTAATTCTTACGATAACCGCTGCTGTATTTTCATTTTCAAAGGCGGCTCGAAGACCCGAGGCAACATAATCTGCGTTTGCCTCGCTCTCGGCCGCAATGACCCCCCTTATGTCGACAAGAGCAGTATGCTGGTCGCCGCCGAGACCACCCATTTCCCACCTGTCCACGAGAAAGATGAGAAGGAAGGAAAACAGGTACAGCGAGAGCAGGATCTTGAAGAAAATACTCCAGCGCCTGTGTGTGCGCTGTTCCTTGAGAAATTCCCGGGCCAGCTGGTTTACCAGGCGCTGCTCCATTTCTGGTTCATTTGTGTCGTTCATCCGGCTAATCCTTAATCAGTTCAGTCAATAATTCACCAGGCGGCGAGCCAGCCCGGTAATTCGCGCAGGCTATGAAAGCACGCGACGGGATTAAATTTTACTAAATATTCCACGGGTTGCGCTCCATAACTTACCGCAGCCGCCTTCACCCCTGCATTTGTCGCCATCTGCAGGTCATGCTCACTATCACCTACCATGAGCGTGGATGAAGGGCTAACTGCGGCCAAATCCATGATTTCCTCTAACATCTGAGGGTGGGGTTTGGAGAAAGTTTCATCGGCACAGCGACTAAAATGGAACAGGCTGGCGAGGCCGCTCTCCTCAAGGGCATTATCCAGGCCCTTGCGGCTTTTCCCGGT
>CAZXDV010000214.1:0-5405 GCA_964639535.1 uncultured Enterobacteriaceae bacterium
GTCAGGCGAAAGGGATCCTGCCACTTGTCCCAGTCCTTTACGATGATGCCCTCGTACTTGTCATAGGGAAATACATCATCCATGTCCTGGTAAGTGGTTTCCCATTCAAGACCACGGGTCATGAGCTGGTATTTCTGGTTCAGGTTAAGGCGCTTTGCTTTTCCCGACATAAGTCTAGTCCTCTTTAATTCAAAAAATTAAATATAGTGTAGGGCCGAATTCATTCGGCCAGTTCAATCCAATGGTCGAATAAATTCGACCCTACTCAAAAATTCCAATGCAGCACGAACTCATCTTCATCTTCGTCAATATTTCCCGACAGGGAAATCAGGCTGAGATGAATATCCTGCAGGTTAAATTCCTGCCCCAGTTTCTCCTCAATGGTTTCCCGCCTGATAACGAGACGCTTGGGACAGTCAATTTTCACCATGCCCGGCGTTTCATTAACAACCGCGTTTTCATTATCCTCGGCAATCGCCTCGATAATTGGCTGGGCCTCGGGGTTATTCTGAAGTGCGATAAATACATTCTCAGCCATGCTGTTCTCCTAGCCCTGTAAACCCAGTTTCTTTGAACGGGCATTTAACTCATCCTCAATTTCCTGGATGACTTCATCAGCCTTGTCTTTAAACACTTCGTTAGCAATGAGTTTTGCGGCAACAACGATTTCCGGTTGCCACTTCTCAACCCAGGACTGGATCAGCTGCCGGTTTTCGTCAGATTCACTAACGGCTGTCTTGATGGTAGCGTCTGTCCAGCGTTTCGATTCTGCATACCAGTCAACGAAAAACTCGGTAAGCATGGCAAACGCAGCGCCACCGTTAGCGACGATGTGCCCTTCTACATGCTGGAACAATAAGGGCTGGAAAATGCCATCAAGCAGGTAGTTTTGTATAACATGAACCTCGAACCAGTCCTTTTCCACGAAACTGTCTTCAATGATCTTTCGCAGACCCTGCCACATGGGGTCATTCATCCAGTTGTCCTTTGCGTTATCAAGGATGGCCGGATCATTTTCGCTGAGAATGAGGCCAATACGGGTGAGGTACTGGGCATTACCCAGCCTGTCCATGCCCTGCATGGTGGCAGCACTGACTATGGGCGTCTGAAACCCGTATGAAGACACGAAAAAATTATTGGTGTTAGCACCCCACTCGGCATGGCGAAAAGGCACGATGACTTTCTCGATAGTCTCTTTCAATTCACCATCAAGGTTGTTAACCAGGCCACGCTTTTCCACGACGCTGAAGTTCTTTTCCTGGGACTCCTGCTGTTTCGAACGCTGGATGACATAGGTGCCGTAGTAATACTGCCTCGGGTCCACCAGGTCTTCAAAGTCCTCCATCTTGATCGCGGTGCGGCGTTCATCAAATAACTGATGCTGCGGGTCCCAGGTTGGTCGATAGTGAAAGACATCTTCGGCCTGGTGACCGAACACTACTTCCTGGTAGCGTGTTGGCTTTTTACCCTCGCCCAGCTTTCTTTCTATGTGGTCAAAGGTTGTTCTCTTCGCTTCCAGGCTGGCTGTTTTAAGATCGATAGACATGGTTTTGATCTCTCGTATTAGGAATTGTCATGTACGAGTGAGATATCTGTTACCTCACCACCGTACCACTTGCTTTCTGCTTCGTTTACCTGCTTCACCTGTTCCTCGGTGAGAAAAGTAACGTCGTTGTAACGACAAAAATCTTCAAAGGCCTGCTCAGGCAGGATCATTTCCAGGAATAGAGTGGGATCGTTGATAGAGAAGTTGAATTCGACGAACCCATCGCGCTCGCGGTCGGTAACGTGCACGTATTTTTTCAGCGGCTGTTCGCTCACATTTTCCCCCCGTTTAGATTGTTGCCGTATTGCCCTGTGGCTCCAATATCTATCGCACGCTCCGTGCCATAATCCTTAACTCTATGAATTAAAAGTATATTTAATCAATCAAGTCAATAAGCAACAGGAATTATTTACCATATGATAAAATAATTTAGATCAAATAGTTACCAAATGGTTAATTTCCCTTCGCCAGCGCTACCAGGGCCTCGCCAAGTTCTTCCGGACAGCTGTAAAAGGGGGAATGATCGGCGGCGAGGGTGATGCTGCCATCGACCCTGCCATTTGACTTCTGGCGCTGCTGCATTGACGGGGTAATGGCGGCATCCTCACTGCACTCGATATAAGTTCGCCTTACACGTCCATAATTTTCCTCGCTGAGCTCAAGCGGTGTCGCGTTAGGAGCAATGGCCTGGGGCTTGAGCCGAGCGATGGCATTAGCCACGTCCTCGTCACTGCATAAGCCATAAAAACATTCGCGCAGCTTGTCTTCCGGTACCGAGATAATCCCTTCATCCTCGTGTACCTGCAGGTAACGCGCGGTGAGCGAACCTTCATCAGCCTGGGCATATTGCAGAAGGTTCTCGCCATTACGGGGTGAAAAGGCAGTGAGATAAACCAGTGTACTGATCCTGTCTGCAGCCTTTTCAGCTACCTGGGTCACGACCATGCCACCCATGCTGTGACCCACCAGTACCACTGGCTCGCCGACTTTATTGATTACCTCGACCACTTTATCCACGTAACCATCGAGGGACACCTCATGAACGGGGGTGGGATCTTCGCCCAGGCCCGGTAAGTCAAGTGTGTGCGCCTCGTGTCCGTAACTTTCAAGTACGGGTACGACTTTCTCCCAGCACCAGGCGCCGTGCCAGGCACCGTGTACCAGGACAAACTGTAACTTGCTTGTATCGTTCATTTGTTTTCCTCACTCGTTGAAAGTACCGGCGTGTTTTTTAAGTCGATAGGCCAGCTGCGGTCGTGTCATGCCGAGCATGCGTGCGGCGGAGCTGATATTGCCCTTGCTTCTTGCCACCGCTTCGTCCAGCAGGCGAGCCTCCAGTTTATCCAGCGGAATCTTGTGCCTGAGTGCGTGGTCAATAAGGCTGGCCAGTCTTGAATCCCGCCGCCCGTCATCCTCCTGCCTGTTATCATTGGGAATCGATAACAGGCTTCCCGGTTCTATCAGGCTGGCGCTGTTGGTGAGAATAACACCTCGCTCGATAATATTTTCCAGCTCACGAATATTCCCCGGCCACTGGTAATCCAGCAGTGCGTTCATGGCTTCTTCGGAGCAACCGGCAATCTTCTTGTTGTGCTGCAGGCTATACCTCTCGATAAACCTGTCCACAAGAAGCGGAATGTCGTCCAGTCGTTCCCGCAGAGGCGGAATAATCACGGGATAGGTGTTGAGGCGATAGAAAAGATCGCTGCGAAATTTCCCTTCAGATACGGCCTGCCAGAGGTCTATGTTGGTGGCAACAATAAGCCTGACATCCACTTTACGGGTAGACGTATCGCCGATGCGTTCCAGTTCCCCCTCCTGGATAACACGCAGCAGCTTCACCTGTGCCCCGGCGGATAGCTCACCTACTTCGTCGAGAAAAAGTGTGCCGCCATGGGCTCTTTCAAAACGTCCCGGCCGCGAGCGACTGGCCCCGGTAAACGCACCTTTTTCAACGCCAAACAGTTCAGATTCGATCAGGTCTTCTGGTATGGCTGCGCAATTGAGGGTCACGAAGGGCCCCTTGTTGCGATTACTGTTGCTGTGAATTCGACGACTGAACAGCTCCTTGCCCACGCCGGTCTCCCCCAGCAGCATCACCGTAACCTGGCTGGGTGCCGCCTTGTCCACCAGGTCCTTGACGTTTTCGATGCTGCGGGATGAGCCGACGATATCCAGTTCAGTATCATCATCACGCTTGAGCGAGGCTCGCAGGTTATCCACCTGCTCCTGTAATTCCAGCAAGCGGTCAGCAAGACTATCGGGTTTCAGGAATGCCAGGTCTGCGCTTTCTTCTTCACTCAATTCACTTTCCATCTTCCCTACAATACGGCAACTGCTATCGCCCTTTGCCACGCAGTCCACCTCTCGGAACAGCACCGTGGAGCCGAAAAGTGCCGTGGTATAGCCGGTGGCATAGCCCACCTGCATCCAGCACACTGCCTCGCTATCTACACCAAAAGCTTCGCGGTGCACTTCCGCTTCGTAGGAATTTTCCCAGATAAACTCGCCGCTACAGACATGCTTAGCGACGTCCATTTCAAAACGCACCGGGGTCACCTTGACGATGCCCTCGATGTTGTGAAGTTGGGGACCCAGTTCAAACAATTCCCGATCGCTTTCATCGGGATACATGGAACGAATGAAGCGTGCGTCGCGCACACCGGAGGCATAGCCCATCCTCGTTAGCACGCCGCGGGCCCGCTGGCGCCCCATGGATTCAATCAGTTCCTGGCGCAACGAACTCATGGCAGCGGTATGCACCATGATCATCCTCTGGCTATCGAGCCAGATTTGCCCACTCTCGGGCAAAAACTTGAGCCGCGACTGGATTTCCTGGCGGTGGCCGGTGTCGTTGTGGATTACATTTGCCATGGCTTGTGGTCTATCCGGTAAAGGATTAATGAAGAGGATTATGCCTGTTTCTGGGCAAATTTCACCATATGATCAAATTTGAGCTTCAATGCCCTCCAGTTCAAAGAAAATATCGATATTTTTCCACCAGTGGCTATATCATTCCGCTGCTTTGAGCAAAAACTTCCATAAAGACGGAGAACACAATAATGGCTGAATCACCGGAGATTGGACTGTCCATGCAGGCAGGGGGAATTGAAACCAATTACCACGAGCAGGGCGAAGGCCAGCCGCTGGTTTTATTTCATGGTTCGGGCCCGGGAGTCTCCGCCTTTGCCAACTGGCGTCTTGTTATACCTGCACTGTCCGAATCATTCAGGGTCATTGCCCCTGACATGGTGGGATTCGGTTACACGGAGAAACCCGAGGGACAGCAGTACAACATGGAGGCCTGGCTTGCTCATGCCCTGGGTATTTTTGATGCTTTGAATATCGAAAAGGCCCATGTCATTGGTAATTCTTTTGGTGGCGCCCTTTCCCTTGCCCTGGCCATCCACGCACCGGAACGCGTGGATCGACTGGTGCTGATGGGCAGTGTGGGTCTTGATTTTGAACTCACCGAGGGCCTGGACAAGACCTGGGGCTACACGCCGTCCTTTGAAAACATGAAGGAGCTGCTCGATATCTTTGCCTATGACCGCTCCCTCGTCACCGACGAGCTGGCCGAGTTGCGTTACCAGGCCAGCATGCGTGAAGGCGTGCAGGAGGCCTATGCTTCCATGTTTCCGGCACCACGCCAGGATGGCATTCGCGGCATGGCAAGTTCAGAAGACGATATTGCGCGTATCGAACATGAAACCCTGATCATCCATGGTCTGGAAGATGAAGTGATTCCCGTGTCCTGTTCCGAGCGCCTGCTACGATTGATACAGAATTCACAGTTACATGTTTTCAGGAAATGCGGTCACTGGACACAAATCGAACACAATGCGCGATTTATTCAGCT
>CAZXDV010000215.1:0-5358 GCA_964639535.1 uncultured Enterobacteriaceae bacterium
ATGACGAAAACGGTCGGCTGGTCAGTTTGACAAACCAAAACGGCAACACGACTGCCTACGCCTATGATGCAGCGGGCAACATGTCTGGCGCAGTCTTGCCGGACGGCTCTTCGGTTTCGAATCAGGTGGCGACGTCGCTGGGACTGATTGATGGTTTGGGCGGTGTTGCCGCGCAGCCGTTGAAGTACGTCGCGCCCGAGAATCGCGTTACTACAGTGACAGATCGCAAGGGCGAAGTGACGACTGTGGAGGTCAATGCGTTTGGCTCAGTGATCCGAACCGTCGATCCGCTGGGCCGGGAAAGCGTCATTACGCGGGACGAAGCCAACCTGGCTGTACGGGTTGCACGTCCGAGTGCGGCGGCGCCGGGTGGTGTGCGGGTGGACGAGATTGCCTATGATGGCCGTGCCAACGTGACCGAAATGCGCGAAGCCGTCGGCGCACCGGCGGAGCGCGTCACGACCTACGAATACGAGCCGGTCTACAACAAGGTGACCCGTATGGTGGACCCGGACGGGTTCGAGATGCTGTACGAGTACGACACCTTCGGCGAAGTCACCAAGATCGTGGACGGTCAGGGGGGTGAGCGTACATTTGTCTATGAGACCGACGGCAAGCTGGCGAGTCGCACAGACGAAAACGGCAACCTGACCGCGTTCGTTTACAACGATGTGCGCAACTTGGATCAGATCACCTATGCCGATGGGTCCGTCACGGGCATGTCCTACGACGCCACCGGCAACGTCACCACGATCGCCGAAGCGCAAGGGACCGACATCGAACGTCAGGTGCAGCGGACCTATGACGCACTGAACCGTGTTTTGACGGTTGAGGTAACAGGCGCTGACGGCGGTCAGATCGACGGACTGACCCAGTATACATATCTGCCGGCCGGCAACCTTGCCACGGTCACGGACGAAACCGGACTGGTCACAACCATGGGCTACGATGGGCTGGAGCGTCTTGTCTCGCTCGACGATCCAGCCGAAGGGCTGATCCGGCGGACGTACAACGCTGCTGGCGAAGTCGTTGAGCACATCAACGGTGATGACGAGGTACACACCTATACCTATGATGCAGTCAGTCGCCTAACGCAAACCACCGATGCCGAAGGGTTCGTGAAATCATTCACGTACGACCCACGCGACAATATCACGACCGTGACAGACGGACGGGGAGGTGTGACGACCTTTACCTATGACACGCTCGACAGGATGCTGGTGCGGACCAATCCCATCGGCGAGGCCATGACACGGGCCTATGACGGGCGGGACAATCTTGCGACGCTCACGCGTGAGGATGGGGCCATTGAGACTGCGACCTATGACGGGCTCAGCCGCCGCATCCGGGTCGAGACGCCGGACAACACGCTGATCTACGGTTACGACCCGCGGTCAAACCTCATCCTGGCTGCCGATGACGACAGCCGGGTGACCTTCACCTATGACGAACGCAACCGCCTTGTGTCCTCGACCACCGACGGGACGGTGGGCCCGCAGCCCGAGGTGACTCTGACCTATACCTATGACCAGCTCGACCGGCGCACATCGATGTCCGACAGCCTTGGCGGGACAACGACCTATGCCTATGACCCCGAAGATCGGTTGACCGAGCTGACAGCACCCTGGGGAACGGTGTATAGTTTCGGCTATGATGGGGAGGGGCGGCGGACGTCGCTGACCTCGACCTCGGGGCGGGTGTCGACCTATACCTACGAAAACGATCTGCTGACGCGGTTGGAGCACGCACAATCAGGTGTGGCGCTGACGGACCTGTCCTATGACTACGGCCCCGACGCGCAACTGACGGCGATCCTCGACAACCTCGATCCGACCAAATCCAAAGCCATCGCCTATGACGATCTAAACCGCCTGGTGCAGGTGTCCGAAGGCGTGCCGGTGGCGCAGGGCGGAGTGCCTGTGCCGGTTGAGGACTATGCCTATGACGAAGAGGGCAACCGGCTGTCCTCGCATCTGTCGGTTTTGTACTCCTCGAACGCGCACAACCAGCTGCTGGAGGACGATGAATTCACCTACGCCTACGACGCAAAGGGCAACCGTGTGTCGAAGACGTCGAAACTGGATGGCTCGGTCGAGACGTATAGCTACGACAGTCAGAACCGGTTGGTGGGGTATGCGTCGGACGATGTGACGGCGAGCTATGCTTATGATCCGCTGGATCGGCGAATCGCGAAGACGGTAGATGGCGAAACGAAGGTATTAATTTACGACACAGACCTTCGAACAGGTCTGCGAAACGATGACATAGTTCTTGAATTCGAGAGCGGCTTGGACACAGTTCTTCGAACTCGTTGGTTGCATACTAATCATGTCGATGAAGTTATTGGCAGAGAGATCTACTCCAGTAATGCCACTCCTGGCGCAGGAGTCACAGGTGAGATTTTTTCAGACCGCCAGCGTTCAGTTTCAATTGTTCTGTCTGCTTCAAGTGGCGAGACATCCGGTCGTATTGAATATGATGCCTTTGGGGTTCCCTCTTCAATTGGAGCGAACTTGGATTCCAGTTTTCTGTTTAACGGTCGAGAATTTGATCAAGAAACTGGCTTATACTTCCATCGGACTCGATACTACGATGCGAATACCGGGCGTTTTTTGCAAGTTGACCCAATAGAATTCTGGTCAGGTACCGCCAATATTTATGAATATGCCGAAAATAATCCGTTTATGCTCTCAGACCCGAGTGGTTTGTACGGGGCGTCAACTGCTGATTTCATAAAGGCGGCTGGTGCAGCGGGTCTGGGTATTGTGGCACTTTCAACTCCAAATAGTGAAGGTGACACGCTTTTGGGCGGCATAATTAGTTTGTCCGTCGCTACAATGAAAAAACTTGACGCGATGCGAATTGCAAGCTCTCTGGAGTCAATGAATCCACCAGGAGGTGGAAAAGATCCATGCAGAGGGTTGCGTTTTCAACTACGAGAACATCAGAAGAAATTGCAGGACTATCTATCTGAGCCATTTGCTGGCGATAACAAAGACTTGTTAAAGAACGCTCAGCACCCAATTGCAACCATGACGATAATTTTCGGCAGGGTGGCATCTATTGTAAGCGAAATTGAGACTATCAAACGCAACATCAGAAAATGCGAGAGAGATAATGGAATGCGATGACCTTAAGGGCCCTGAAATTTCCAAGCTAATAGAGCAATCGCTTGCTATGCTTGAGGCCCGCTCATCATTGCTCTACTCTACTGGAGATTGGAACGAATACTTCCATTTGGATGATGCTGACCATTTTATCGCTAAGGCTAAGGTCGCTCCTATTGCGAATATGGTCGGCAGTTTAGAAGAAGATCTAGATTTTCTTAGGGGTGACTTAAAGGAGGGCGTGAGATCGCCTAACCTTACGCTTAGAAAAATTTCTAGTTATTTGTACTTTCTGGCGCTTAAAGCGGACTTTGAAAGCGATACGTGATTGGATGATAGGTTTTATTAAGGACAGTAAAATACCGGAATTTACTCGACAAGAGCGCTATGAAATCGCACAGCGAGAACTGGAACCGTTGGACGATGCTCTGACGGGATGATGGAGTGCCTGCTAGATGTCCACCATTGATAGTGGACATCTTGAGGTGGGAGATGGCGGGCAAGAAGGGTCAGAAGAAGCGGGTCTGGTCAGACGATGAGAAGCTTTCGATCTGCGCGCAGGCGCGGGTTTCCGGTGTCTCGGTTGCGCAGGTTGCTCGGCGCTACGCCATGAACACCAACCTGATCCATAAATGGCTTCGCGATCCTCGGTTTGCATCAGAGGAGCAGGCTTTGGATTTGTCGGTGCCTGAGGATGCAACGTTTCTTCCAATCGAGATCACGGGCATTGCCCCCGCCCCAACGGCACCCATTTTGCCCACCCCTTCGACAAGTTCCGTCACTGCGCAGCGCGTGGATATCACGTTGTCGGATGGTCGGCGGATATTGGTGGAGGGTCCGACTGCCCTGTCAGCGATCGTGTCGATGGTCGAGAGACTGGCGTAATGATCCCGGTGCCGAGCAACACGCGGGTATGGCTGGCTGCGGGCGTCACGGACATGCGGCGAGGGTTCAATACGCTGGCAGCCCAAGCTGAACAGGTTCTGGCCGAGGATCCGTATTCCGGCCACATGTTCGTCTTCCGCGGTCGTCGGGGTGATCTTTTGAAGATTATTTGGTGGGATACTCAGGGGGCCTGCCTGTTTACAAAGCGGCTGGAACGGGGCCGGTTTGTCTGGCCCGCGGCCAAGGAAGGCAAGATCAGCTTGAGCCCGTCGCAGCTGTCGATGCTGCTCGAAGGGATCGACTGGCGGACCCCACAAAAAACCTGGCGACCGCTGGTCGCGGGATAGGGCGAACCCCAACAAAACATGGGTTCTGACGCTGTTTTGCGTTCCCTCCTATGGGGCGATCTGGTATGGATTGCGCCATGCTGGACGCCTTCAAATCCCTGCCCGAAGACCCTGACGAGCTGCGCTCTGTCAGCGTGCAAATGCTCCAACATATCCAGTCTCAAGCCTACCAAATCGAGAAGTTGAAGGCCGAACTTCACGGCCATCGTAAGGCGCGCTTCGGTTCGAAGTCAGAGGGCATGGATCAACTTGCTCTCGACCTGTCGGAAGACGACGAGATCGCGCAGGCTGCAGAGGATCAACACACCAAGCAGTCGCCCGGCGATGAAGAGGCCCCAACCAACAAGCGCCAGCACAGCCGCAAGCCGCTGCCAGACCACCTTGATCGGGAAGATGAGGTCCTGTCACCTGGTGAGGCATGCGCTGGATGCGGCGGCACACTGCGCCAGGTGGGTGAGGACGTGACCGAAGAACTGGATTACATCCCCGGTCACTTCGTGGTGCGGCGGTTCATCCGCCCCCGCATGGCCTGCACTTGCTGCGAAGCCTTCACCCAAGCTCCGCTGCCCTCCCGCCTAATCGAACGCGGCCGGCCCGGTCCCGGCCTCGTGTCGCACATGCTGGTCGGCAAATATTGCGACCACCTGCCGCTTGAACGGCAATCCAAAATCTACGCCCGCGAAGGGGTCGATTTGCATCGCTCCACGCTGAGCGACTGGGTCGGGCGCACGACGGCCCTGCTGGCACCTCTGGCCGAGCACATCGGCAAACTGGTCCGGGCGGGGCCAGCCCTGTTTGCAGACGACACCCCTGTCAAACTGCAGGTGCGCGCCAACACCACGAAGACCAAAACGGCCCGGCTCTGGAGTTATGTCCGGGACGAACGCCCGTGGTGCGGGGTGGCACCCCCCTGCGCCTGGTATCAGTTTAGCGTCGATCGGAAGGGTGAGCACCCCGCCAATCATCTCTCGGGCTATACCGGCACGGTCCATGCCGATGGCTTTGCCGGGTTCAATGGT
>CAZXDV010000216.1:0-5278 GCA_964639535.1 uncultured Enterobacteriaceae bacterium
ATGGCCGAATAAATTCGGCCCTACAATTTTTTACTGGATTCCATCCTCAGGTTCGTAAACGGTGCATACCGTTGTCAATCCTTTAGAATGGCTTGTTATCCCTGCACCACTTCTCCGCTCTACAGTAGGGTCGAATTTATTCGACCGTCTTTTAATCTCTTTCAACCAGCATCGCACCACCCTGGCCACCGCCAATACAGATGGATGCCACGCCGCGTCTCGCATTGTTCTGTTCCAGTACCTTGCACAGGTGCAGGACGATACGTGCGCCACTTGAACCCACCGGGTGTCCAAGTGCGATTGCACCGCCATCAATGTTCAGTTTTTCCTGGTCAATCTCGCCAAAGGCAGAACGCAGGTGAAGTGCCTCGCGGCAGTACTTCGAATCCTTCCAGGCTTCAATACAGCCCAGCACCTGTGCCGCAAAGGCCTCGTTGATCTCGTAGTAGTCCACGTCTTCGACCTTGAACTTGTGTCTCTTCATTAGCGGCGTCATGGCATGTACCGGCCCTAGTCCCATGATTTCCGGTTTTAGCGCTGCCCATTCGCTGTCAACCAGCCGAGCCAGTACCGGCAAATCATGTTTTTTCACGGCTTTTTCGCTGGCCAGCAGCAGCCAGGCAGCACCGTCTGTAATTTGCGAGCTGTTCCCCGCAGTGACCATGCCGAACTCGCGGTCAAACACCGGCTTGAGTTTCGCCAGTTTTTCCACGGAACTGTCCTTGCGCACGCCATCATCATGATCGTAATAGTTTCCCTTGTGGTCATAGATCACTTCGATTTCATCCAGGGCGCCAGCGTCATGGGCGGCAGCCAGGCGTTGATGGCTTTGCACTGCAAAGGCATCCATGGCGCCACGGTCAATTCCAAAATGATGCGCCACCTCCTCGGCCGTTTGCCCCATGTTCAGGCCCACCACCGGGTCCGTAAGACCCCTTAATAGTGCAATGACGGGTTTTAACAGTGCAGGTCGAAAGCGACTGACGGATTGTAACTTTGCCGGAACAGTGCGGGCGGCATAGAAGTTCCCCAGCCAGGTGGCCATGGCCGTACTGAACAGCAGCGGCGCATGGCTCATTGAATCGACTCCGCCAGCCAGCACGATATCCGCTCGGCCACTGCTGATATTGCCAAGGGCACTGTCCAGCGCCTGCATACCCGAGGCGCAGTTTCTCTGCACGGTCCATGCAGGAACGTGGTTACCACAACCGAGCCGCAGGGCCACCACGCGACCGATATTGGCCTCGTCCGGGCTGGGCATCGTTGAGCCAAGTATCACTTCACTAATGTCACCTGGCTCAAATTTTTGTCTCGCCAGGAGCGCCCTTCCTGCCTGCACGGCCAGGTCCGAGGCATGGAATGGCCCCGGCACGCCGCGTGCCCTCAGGTAGGGTGTTCGGCTGCCATCGACGATGTAAACAGCGCTTTTTTTGCTACTTTCTGCCATGTTTTTGTTCCCAAGCTGGTTCAATATTGGAGCCGGCCCCACGCCTCGCCCTGGTCCTGGCGAGAAGCTGGGACACACCCATGTTAGTGTCCATTCAGTAATTATGCCAATGTCGTACACAGGCAGATCAGCAATTCACCTGCGACAAATTGGAAATAGTTAATTGATTGATATTTATAATTTTTTTAAAATTGGCCGATGAAGCGACGGGAACACATCCAGGAAGACCCTGATATCCGCCCAACATTACGCGGCCCGGGGATTCGTTAATGCGCGACAGCTCGCTCCCGGCCCACCTGCTTTTCATTCATCCAGTTTATCTCGCCGCGTGAATTCGTACTCATCACAGTCTTTAAAGCCACTTTTGCTATTGGCCATGGTTTTCCTTGTCCCGGCCTGCTCGTTTGACTGGGAGACCAATGTTGAGTCCGGTAATCGCGAGCAAATACTGCACTTTGGCAATGGCGATGAGCCGCAGGAGATCGATCCCCACCTGACAACGGGTATTCCGGAGTTTCATATTCAGCAGGCGCTGTTTGAAGGGGTGGTGGCGAAACACCCTTCCAATCTCAGTATAGAACCAGGCGTAGCGGAGTCCTGGGATATCTCCGAAGATCAAAAGATCTATACCTTTCATTTTCGCGAGAATGCGAGGTGGTCCAATGGCGACCCGGTAACAGCGCAGGACTTTGTTTATTCCTGGGAGCGTGCCCTTAGACCGGAACTGGGAAGCCTCTACTCCTACATGTTCACCTATATCAAGAATGCAGATGCCTTCTTCAAGGGTGAAATTGATGACTTTGGTCTTGTTGGTGTCAAGGCCCTCGACGACCGCACGCTGCAGGTTGAACTGAACGCCCCCACGCCCTTCTTTTTACAGATCCTTGATCATCACAGTTACTATCCCGTGCATCCACCGACCATTGAAAAATTTGGCGGGATGATCAAGCGTGGTAGCCAGTGGTCGAGACCCGGGAATTTTGTCGGTAACGGTTCGTTTACCCTGAAGGACTGGAAACTGAACCGCATCCTGACCGTGGAACGCAATCCCTATTACTGGGACGCTGACAAGGTTACCCTGAAGGAAATTCACTACTACCCGGTTTCAAACCGCTCCACGGAAGAACGCATGTTCCGCGCCGGCCAGTTACACGTCACCAATCGTGTTCCCAATGAAAAAATTGCCTGGTACCGGGAGAATCGGCCGGAATCCCTGAACATCACGCCCTACCTTGGTACCTACTTCTATCGGTTTAACACGAGGGTAGAGCCCCTGGGGGATGTGCGCGTTCGCAGGGCGCTTTCCATGTCAATCGACCGGGTTCAAATCGTGGAGAATGTCACCAAGGGTGGCCAGATTGCCGCCTACAATCTCACCCCCCCCAATACCAACGGTTTTACCGCCACTGCAAAGGTTGAATATAACGTCGAGAAAGCCCGCGCACTCCTTGCCGAGGCCGGCTTTCCCAATGGCGAGGGATTTCCGAAGCTGGAAATCATCTACAACACGGACGAGTCCCATCGAATGGTCGCCATTGCCATACAGCAAATGTGGAAGAAGGCCCTGAATATTGACGTGACCCTGTCAAACCAGGACTGGCAGGTCTATCTTGAAAATGAAAGCCAGGGAAATTACCAGATTTCCCGGGCTGCCTGGATCGGGGATTACCTTGACCCGAATAACTTCATTGATATGTGGCTTACCGATGGTGGAAACAATCGCACCGGCTGGGGTAATGAAAGGTATGACGAACTTGTCGCCATGGCTGCAAAAGCAACGTCAAAGGAAGAACGCTTCAGGTACTTCCAGGAAAATGAAAAGATACTCCTGGAAGAAAGCCCCATCATGCCCATATACACCTATACCCGGGTCTTCCTGATTGACCCCAGTGTAAAAGGTTGGGATGAGAATATTCTCGACCAGCATCCTTACAAGTACGTCTACCTGGAAGGGGAACAGGCCGAGTAGCATGATTAATTTCATTCTTAAACGACTGTTGCAGGCAATACCGGTATTGCTGATTGTTATCACCATTACCTTTGCTTTGATCCACGCGGCCCCGGGCGGGCCCTTCTCCGCCGAAAGAGCCGTGCCGCCGGAAGTTATCGAAGCACTCAATGCACAATATAACCTTGATGACCCGGCTCACGTGCAGTTCTTTATCTACCTGAAAAATATTCTTCACGGTGATTTCGGCCCGTCATTTAAATACACTGGTCGCAGCGTCACTGAAATTATCGGTGCCGGCATGCCGGTAACCTTTGAGCTTGGCATGTACGCCATCCTTATTGCATTGACCCTTGGTATCACCGCCGGGGTATTCGCCTCGCTCAGGCCAAATTCCATGCAGGACTATGTGCCCATGTCCATGGCCATGATTGGAATTTGCCTGCCGACTTTTGTCATGGGCCCTACCATGGTGCTGGTGTTTGGTATCTGGCTTGAATGGTTGCCCGTATCAGGCTGGGGTTACATACCGGGAGACAAGGTATTACCGGCCCTGACGCTTGGTTTTGCCTACGCCGCCTATATCGCCCGCCTGACCCGGGGAGGTATGCTTGAAATACTTTCGCAGGACTTTATTCGCACCGCCCGGGCAAAAGGTCTCAAGACGGCCACCATAGTAACGCGCCATGCCTTGCGGGGTGGTTTACAGCCAGTGGTATCCTTTCTTGGCCCTGCGCTGGCGGGCCTGCTGAGTGGTTCATTCGTGGTGGAAACTATTTTCCAGATCCCCGGTATGGGCAGGTACTTTGTACAGGCCGCGTTTAATCGTGATTACACGCTGATACTTGGCACGACAATTTTCTTTGCCACGATGATCATCCTGTTTAACCTGCTCGCCGATATTGTCACTGTCTGGTTGAACCCGAAACTCCGCGACGAAAATAACAACGGTGATTAGTTAATGACACAGATTAACTCCCAGGCAGGTATTAACGATCTCGATAGCATCGAGTCGGGCACTTCGCTATGGCAGGACGCCTGGTACCGCCTTAAAAAGAACCGCCTGGCGATGCTCGGCCTCTACGTGGTTTCTTTCATGGTTGTTATCGCCATCCTCACACCCTGGCTGGCACCCTACTCCTACTTCGAGCAAAACCTGGATATGGGAGCCACGCCGCCATCGGCAGCGCACTGGCTTGGTACGGATACCCTGGGCAGGGACATGCTGACACGCATCATGTACGGAAGCCGCGTGTCACTCATGGTGGGTTTTCTTGCCACCGCTGTTGCACTGACTATCGGTGTTATCTGGGGCACGGTGTCCGGTTATTTTGGCGGCAAGGTGGATGCCTTCATGATGAGAACCGTGGATATCCTCTATGCCCTGCCCTTTACTATTTTTATCATCCTGCTCATGGTCGTTTTCGGACGCAATATCCTGCTGCTGTTCATGGCCATCGGCGCCGTCGAATGGCTCACCATGGCGCGTATCGTTCGCGGGCAGGTACTCAGCATCAGGCGCATGGAATATGTCGACGCTGCCATTACCATGGGACTGGGACGGGCCCGGATCATGTGGCGTCATGTGCTGCCCAACACGCTGGGAACCATCATTATTTACGTGACCCTGACCATTCCAAACGTGATCTTGCTGGAGTCCTTCCTGAGCTTTCTTGGTCTTGGTATACAACCACCACAAAGTTCGTGGGGTCTGTTGATTTCCTATGGCGTGGAAACCATGGAGGAATACCCGTGGCTGCTGATTTACCCGGCACTGGCACTGTCGGTCACCCTGTTCTCGCTTAATTTCCTCGGGGATGGACTTCGCGATGCGCTCGATCCAAAGGCATCAAAGGATTAATTTTAATGTCCAGGAACCACGT
>CAZXDV010000217.1:0-5247 GCA_964639535.1 uncultured Enterobacteriaceae bacterium
CTTCCCCATGGTGTATTTATCGCGATGAATGGTCGAATATTCAACCCGGACCATACAGTTAAAAATATCGAACTCAATCGTTTTGAACTCTCGGAAAAATAAGTAGCCCGGCAGCCTGCCCCGGATTAATCGCGCCGGGTTCAGGTACTAAATGTTCACCGAAACCCTTCGCGCCTGCTCTCGGTTGTCAGCATGTAACTGATCCCGGTATTCACTACCGGGGTCCCGTGCCCATTGAAAAAGCGCGCTGGACTTCCCCGCATAGGCGGCATTAACTATCCAGCCTCCGCGCAACTGTACTGTATTATCAATCCCGGCGATTCTTTCTTTGCTGGCTGGCTGAGGAATCACCGTTGCCTGGGCTGCTCTTTCAATGATCTCCGGCCTGGTTGCAGCCACCGCCACTTCGGATTCAGGATCTTCCTTATCAATCAGCACATTTTCCAGGGCTGTCCCCACCACCGCCAGGCCTGCGCCCAGTGGACCACCAAACAGTGCACCTCCAGCCACCCTTGCCGCAGGATCGATCTCGTCACTGGTGATCTTGCGATACAGCGTGCCCAGCACAGGGATATGATGGAGCGGGTTAATAATGTCTATGAGATCGCCAAAGCTGAACCCGTCTTTTCCAAAAAGCCCAGGATCACCTTCATCGCCACGCACCGGGGGCGGTGAGGCATTGGAGAACTGCTGTGTGATCAGGCCAAGGGCACTCATTTGAGTATCATCATTCCTGTTTGCGCATTATTGCCAGTGAAAGCCTGCAAGGCACATGCCATGGGCTATGCAAGCCATTCCAGGCCAGCCGGGCCTGCAAAAGCAGCCAGCTTCTGCCGCCCCGGGGCAGATGTTGCCATGAGGCCGTGGCTGAACTTTCAGTCCGCTTTGGCTATCCATTGTTATTGAAAACTTCCCGCGGCAGGCATTTAAGCTGTTAATATGCCGGCCTTTTTGCGGCGGCCTGTATTGACGATGGGCAATTTTTATGCAAAATAATTCGCCGCAAAAAACAGGAAAACTGGAATACAATCAATAGCATGAGTGCCCAGGAGCGCAAATGACCGAAGAAAATCAGAAACCGGCGGTAGAGGTAATCGAGCTGGACAAGCAGTTCGGGCCGATCCACGCCGTCCGTGGTGTTTCCTTTGATGTGAGCCACGGCGAGGTGCTGGGCTTTCTCGGGCCCAACGGTGCCGGTAAGTCCACCACCATGAAAATGATCACGGGCTTTCTCGAGCCCACTTCAGGTACGGTGAGAGTAAACGGCAAAGACGTCACAGAAGATCCCATTGCGGTGAAAGCCTCCATTGGCTACCTGCCGGAAGGCGCGCCTTCCTACGGCGAAATGACCGTGATGAGCTTCCTGCGCTTTATTGCAGAAATCCGCGGATTTGAAGGGCAACAGATGCAGCAGCGCATCGACGAAGTGGTAAAGAAGATCAATCTCGAGGCGGTACTGAATCAAACCATAGAAACCCTTTCAAAGGGATTCAAGCGTCGAGTCGGCATGGCTCAAACCATCCTGCATGACCCCGACGTGATGATCATGGACGAACCTACCGATGGTCTCGACCCAAACCAGAAACACGAGGTGCGTAGCCTGATCCAGGAAATGGCAGAGAAAAAGGCCATCGTTATTTCCACGCATATCCTTGAAGAAGTAGATGCCATTTGTACCAGGGCAATCATCATTGCCTCCGGCAAACTCCTGTTTGATGGAACACCCGCCGAGTTACGTGCTCGCTCTTCAAGCAACGATATTGATGATGCATTTCGAATCATTACCACTGAGCATTACCAGCAGGAAGGAGAGGTGGCCCACTCATGAACAATATACGCGCTATATTAAAACGAGAGCTCTATGGCTACTTCTCTACACCGGTGGCCTATGTGTTCCTCGTGGTGTTCTTATTCCTTACCGGGGTTTTTACTTTTTACCTCGGTGCTTTTTATGAAAGGGCACAGGCCGACCTGGAGCCTTTTTTCAGGTTCCATCCCTGGCTTTACCTGTTCCTGATCCCTGCCATTGCCATGCGCCTGTGGTCAGAGGAAAGAAAAAGCGGCACCATCGAATTGCTAATGACGCTGCCGGTTTCAATTTCTGAAGCCGTCATCGGCAAGTTCCTGGCGGCCTGGTTGTTCACCGGTATTGCCATCGTGCTGACCTTTCCCATCTGGATAACAGTTAACTATCTCGGCAGCCCCGACAACACCGTTATCGTTGCCAGCTATTTCGGTAGCTTTCTCATGGCGGGCGGATTCCTCGCGATTGGTTCCTGTATCTCCGCCATCACGCGTAGCCAGGTGATTGCCTTTGTTATCAGCGTGGTGATTTGCTTTCTCTTCGTGCTGGCAGGCTTTCCCCTTGTACTGGATTTTTTCCAGGGCTGGGCACCGGCGCTGGTGGTTGATGCCATCGCATCTTTTAGTTTCCTGACCCATTTTGAATCGATAAAAAAAGGTGTCATCGATTTGAGAGACATAATTTATTTCCTGACACTGATCGCATTCTGGCTTTACGCCAACATCATTGTCATCGATTCAAGGAAGGCGAGTTAGTATGAAAAACAAAACATTACACTCCGGTAGCGGTTTACTCCTTGCAGCGGTGCTGGCCATGGCAGTGATCGTACTGGCCAATGCCAGTCTTACCAGCCTGCGTATTGATCTTACTGAAAACAGGCTCTTTACCCTGTCTGATGGCACCATCAACATCATCCAGTCACTTGAAGAGCCAGTGCAAATCGATTTTTATTTTTCCCGAGAGACCCTGCTGGGCTTTCCTGCCCTGCTTAACTATGGCAACCGGGTACGTGACCTGCTGGAAGAATACGCGGCAAAATCCGGTGGCAATATCGAGCTGAACATCATTGAACCGGAACCTTTTTCGGAAGAGGAAGACCAGGCAGTTGCCAGTGGCTTGCAGGGTGTATCCATCAATACTGCCGGTGACAGGGCTTACTTTGGTCTTGTTGGTACAAACTCCACCGACGATGAGTCCAATATTCCCTTTTTCCAGGACTCCCGTGAAGCAGCCCTGGAATACGATATCACCAAGCTGATCTTCAACCTGGCCAATCCCGAGAAACGTGTTGTCGGTGTGATATCAACACTGCCCGTATTTGGTGAGGCCCAGCCCGGCCTGCCACCAAGTCCATGGGCAATCGTTGGCGTCATGGAAGAGTTCTTTGATGTTCGAAACCTTGGCAAAGGCTCGGGAACAATCGATGACGAAATTGATGTGCTGATGGTGATTCATCCCAAGGATCTCGACGATGCCACCCTGTTCGCCATCGACCAGTTCATCCTCTCCGGAGGCAACGCGCTATTCTTCGTGGATCCCCTGGCCGAAAGCGACCGTGCCCAGCCTGATCCCAACAATCCCATGGTCATGCCGGACATGGACTCCGACCTCAAAGTGTTTCTTGACGGCTGGGGAATCGAAGTCGTGGACAGCAAGCTGGCGGCCGATATTACCTCGGCCATGCGAGTTCAAACACGGGGCGCACGCGGACCGCAGGAAACCCTGTACCTGCCCTGGCTGCGCCTTGGCGAAGAGAGTTTCAATAACAGTGATTTCACCACCAGCGAACTAAAGGTGATACACCTGGGCACCGCTGGCATCATCGAACAAAAGGAAGACTCAAGCGTCGAGTTATCCAGGCTCATAGAAACCTCGGTAGATTCCATGCAGCTTGAGCGTGACCTTATCATGTTTCAACAGGACCCAAACGTGATTCTCGACAACTTTGAATCCGAGAACAGGAAACAACTCCTGGCCGCTCGCATCAGTGGCCGCGTGAAGAGTGCTTTCCCCGAGGGCAACCCTGCCGGTGGTGATGGCGATGCCGCGGCGATTGGTGAAGGTGATATTAATGTCATCCTGGTTTCCGACACCGACATCCTGGCAGATATTTTCTGGGTAAGGACACAGAGTTTCTTTGGCGTCGATATACCCGAGCCGATAGCCAACAATGGTGACTTCGTTATTAACACGCTGGAAAACCTGTCAGGTAATACCGACCTTATCAGCCTTCGAAGTCGCGGCGAATTTTCCCGACCATTCGAAGTGGTAGAAGATATTCGACGTGAAGCCGAGGACAAGTTTCGAGATCGTGAAAGGGAGCTGCAGACAAAGCTTGCCGAAACAGAGCAACGTATCCTTTCGCTGCAAAGAGATACCGGTGAAAGTGGCCTGATCCTGAGCAAGGAGCAAAGCGCTGAAATCGAAAAATTCCAGGCGGAGCAGATAAAGACCAGGAAGGAACTGCGCGCAGTCCAGCATGAACTGCAAAAAAATATTGAAAGCCTGGGCAGCAAGCTCAAGTTCATCAATATTGGCCTGATACCTTTTATTATTATGCTTATTGCAATTTTCGCCGGCGTTTATCGCTCCCGTTCACACTGACATTGACCAATCCAGAAAGACAAGCGGGAAGAAATAAATGAAAAGTAAGAACCTTATCATTCTAGCGATCATTACGGTTGCCGTTATCCTGGCCGCAGTGCTGGCAGACAGGAATCGTGCACCCAGCAGTACCCTTGATAAGCAGGTCCTGTTCCCCGGACTTTCCGAGCAAATCAATGATGTGCATACCATGGCACTGCAAAAGTTTGGTGAGACCCTGACACTGGCCAGGCAGGGTGATGACTGGGTGATCGAAGAAGCAGATAACTACCCGGCCAACTTTGGCAGGATAAAAGAATCAGTCATTGCCGTTTCAAAGCTTGAAATTCTGTCCAGCAAGACAAGCAATCCGAAGCTGTACAGCAGGCTGGGTGTGGAAGACCCGGCATCGGAGAAGTCCAATTCCCTGCTGCTTGAACTACGCGATGCCAGCGGCAACAGCATGGCGTCTGTCATCGTCGGCAAGATTCGTCACAGTAAATCTGCGGATTCCCAACCCGGTCTGTATGTACGCCTGCCCGACGCTGAGGCAGCGCTGCTGGTTGAGGGTCGTCTCGAACTCAGTGCCGATATCAGGGACTGGTTTGACAAGAGCCTGGTGGACATCGATGGAGCCCGCATAAGCAGGATTGTCATTGAGCGTGACGATGCCCCCGGTGTCAGCTTACATCGCGAGAAAGACACCGATGATTTCAGCCTGGATAACATTCCTGAAGGTAAGGAAATGCAGTCTGCGGTGATTATTACCCGCATGTCCACCATGCTGGAGAGCCTCGCGGCCGAAGGCGTGGTTGCTGCCACGAGAATGGATGGAAATGTTGTCAGTACCACGACGCTCA
>CAZXDV010000218.1:0-5223 GCA_964639535.1 uncultured Enterobacteriaceae bacterium
TTAAGTAACTCGGCAATGGAACTCAGAAATCCCTTTTTCTTTTCCTCCTGGGCAAGCTGCGCTTCGCCCACCTGCACCAGCAGCTTGCCGTTGGCACTGCCGGCGATGGCCTGGCTGGAATTTCCCTGCCCTGAAAGCCTGAGGGTAATATCCGTGCTACCTCCGCTCAGGGTTTCTTTTAGTTGCTCCAGCTCACCAAGGTTGACCTGTTTACCCTCAAGGTTCAGCACCAGTGATGGCGTCTTACCGGAAGCATCCAGTTTCATGTTGCCACTTACCTTGCCCCCTGCGAGGTTCATCGCAAGTGGTTTGATATTGAGCTTGCCCTTGTTCAGGCGAACACGTGTACTGAAATCCTGGATTTTTGCCTGTCGCGTGAGTACTTCGGCTGCATCAAGGGAAATATCAGCATTGGCAGCCTTGAGACCATCAAGGGGTATGGCTTCGTCGGAGAGGTAGCGTTCGACTTTCTCGGTTTCTTCGGGTGGCTCCGGTTGAAAAGGAACAAGGTTGATACTTTGAGACTTAAGTTTCGCCGTGACCTTTGGTATTTCCTTGCTGATATCTGCCGACAGCGTTCCGGTCAGGCTCGTGTCGCCCAGGGTCAGGGCGAGATCAGCAAGATTGTAGGCATTATTTTCATCGCTTAGATTGGCCTTCAGAGAAAAAGGACCAATGTCGGGAAGCTCAGACTTCGCCAGTCCGTTTAGCCGGTTCAGGTTAGCTGTATCCGCCATCATCTCCAGCTTGAGGCCCTTGCCCTCCATTGGCTTTGCCACGGAACCCTGGAGTTTCATGGCAAGGTCACTCACGTCCACGGACAGGTCGACGGGAAAATCATCATTGTCGAAGAGGGTTTCCAGGCTGCCCATGGTGCCCTGCACCAGTATGTCATTGCCATCAAGGCTGGCATTCAGCTTCAGCTTGAGCATATTGTCACTGGTCGTTTCAAGATTAAGACGATCGATGGCCAACTCGGTTGTCTTGTCGGCAATCTTGTCGATATAGGACAATTTCAAATCTCGCACGACCATCTTGCCTATGTCCACTGCGGCCATGCTTCCACCTTCAGTGCTTTCCTTCTCAGCAGAAGATTCGCCGATTTCCCAGTTGCCCTTGCCATTCTTGTTCTTCTCGAGGAACAGTCCCGGTTCCACAAGTATGAAACGCTTGATGTCAATTTCGTTGCTCAGCAGCGGCAGGAGGCCTACCTGGACCTCGATTCTCTTGATGGTCAGCATGTCAGGGGTAGAGGCCCAGTCAGCGTTGGAAATACGTATACCCTCTACCACGATGGACGGTGTCAGGGACAGGGCAATATCGAGATCACCATCAATACTGACCTTGCGTCCAGTGGCCTTTTCCACCTCGGCAAGAGCCTGGTCTTTATACTCTGTTACATCAATCTGGCTGATGTAAACCGCCAGCCCAACAATGACAACTAAAATAAGGCCAGCGAGGCCTATCAGAATTTTACGCATGCTAATCCCCTGGGAAGGTACGAGTTCATTGAATCAAGCCTCCAAGTTTACCGCCTGGGGGTATATTGCAGAAAGTAAAATTTTGGCGTTTGTGACGGATTACACGCTGGTGACAGCGCTGCCGGGGCCCGGGCAGGAAGCAGTACTAGGGCAGGTAGATGGAAAAGCAGCCACCGCCGTTAAGCCCATCGTTGCTCAGCTGGATAAAACCCTGGCGCTTATTATGCCTGTGAAGCCGTGCAGCCTGTGTGGCGAAATAGAGCCCAAGGCCGGTTCCACCCGAGCGAAAATCCAGTTTGCCGGCTGGGTTTTCGTTAAGACTTAACAGCTGCTCCGGGTAGCCTTTACCGTTGTCACTGATACGAATGCAAAGAAAGGAATCTTCTTCCCCGGCGCTGATCAGCATTTCATCGCGGCCATATAGATAAAGGTTATTAATGATGTTCCTCAAGACCCCTGATAGTAGTTCGCCATCAAAGAACCAGTGAAGCTCTGCATCGCAATCGACGCGCCAGGATATATTTCTCAGGTCGAGCATATCGACATGTTCCAGCATGATTTCCTGGAAGTATTCTTCCAGGCAGTACTCCTGCGGTTCAACCAGGAATTGCGAGTTTTCCATTCGATACAGTGCTAGCAGTTGCACCAGGTGATCGTTTACACGCTTTCCCTCGTAGTGCAACCGGCTGATCTGGCTGGCAGAGTTACATTGACCTGCGCGGCATTGCTGGCCAACCATGTCCAGGCTGCCAAGCAGGAAGCCAAGTGAATTTTTCATGTCATGAATCGAACTGGCCAGTATGGTTGAATAGTCCATTCCTTTTTCTATCTGCGCGCTCATACAAAAGATCCCTATGCGGCCCTTGCTGATAATTTCTGCAGGGTGTTCATCAATTGAAAGTATTTTTCGTTGACCGGGTCAAGCTGGTGCACCCTGTCGAGGTACTTGCCTGCTCGACGACTGTACTTGTTTACCATTCCCGTGTGTTCCATCTGCTTGATCATGGAGTATGCCGTGTTGAGATTAATCACCACGTTGTCCGGCATACCCCGCGCCGCCTCCATGAACAAGGCTATGGACTCCTCCAGTTTTCCTTCCCTGAGCAGGCGTGCACCTTCGTTATTCACACGAATAACTTCTTCCCTGGCTGCGCTGACCAGGGCATCTCCTTCGGCTCCCAGGCCGGCCTCTTCATACATCTTGCGGGTAAGGTTGAGAATCTCGTCGTCGTCGTGATTATTGCAAACCAGGGATTTGACTATGTCATTGGCAAGGTCTTTCTTTCCAAGGGCAAGGCAGCTTTCCGCAAGGTCAAGCACGGACTCAGTGGAGAGCTTATCGCCAATATCAGCGAAGTTTTCCATCGCGCGCTCCAGCGCAGCGCTGCTTTTTTCCTCGTCCCCCAGCTGTCGATAGGCAAGCCCCTCTGCCAGTGCGCCGTGAAACTGTGCCTCGGCGTCGCTCTCACCAAATTCAAATTCAAGGCTGTCGACGAATTTCAGTGCCTCTGTGCTGGCCTTGCGCTGGATCATGCACTTTGCCACGTGGCTGTAGTCATCGGGTTTCCTGAAACAGGAATTCAGACCGATATCCACGGCCTCCTTGTAGGCCTGCTCCGAAACAGCGTAGTTTTCATTCCTGTAAGCTAATTCGCCCAGTTTTCTCTGTCGCAGGATAGACTTGGGAGAAATGCTGATGGCCTTATTAACACAAGCTTCGGCTCTCTTGTCGTCACCCATCTTTTCAAGCGTGAGCGCCAGGTGATCATGGGCAAGGGCGTTGGCAGGGTTGTCCTCGATCATGGATTCAAAAATTTCTTCCGCATCATCGTAGCGTTCCAGGGCAAAGCAGGCCTGGCCCATTGCCAGCCTGGCCCAGGGAATATCGCGTTCCTCAAGCAGGATTTCGCAGGACTCGATAACTTCTTCATATCTTCCCAGGCGCATCATGATGTCTGTACGTGTTTTAAGCAGGGGCAGGCGCTTGCCGGAGTTCTCCCCAAGCTTTTTCTGGCAAAGTGCCAGTGCTCGCATGTAGTCTTTTTTCTCTATGGCAGCTGAAATGTCCAGCAGGCTTTCCTTCTTTTCCATGAGCTTTTGAAGACGACTTTGTAATTGCGTCCTTGTGAAGGGCTTGGATATGTAGTCATCCGGCAGGTAGTCAATCGCACCCATGACCATGCGCGAGGTATTTTCCGCGGTAATCATGATGTAGATACAGGAGAATGGAATGAGTGAGCGATGCCTGGCCTCCTCGAGGATCTGCTGCCCGTCCTTGCCGTTTCCGAGGTTGTAATCGCAAAGGACGATGTCAAAGCGCGTGTCCTGCATCAGGGCGATGGCTTCTTCGCCATCGCGGGCTGTTTCAATCTTTTCCGGTGTGTACGGAAGCAACATGCTCTGTGTCAGTGAACGCATCTCGTAGAAGTCGTCTACGATAAGGATTTTTTTTCCCTTGAGATCCCAGAGTTTCACGCGTAATTCTCCCGTTCAGGCCGGTATTGACCTTACCTGTATCGGCAGGAGATGCTGACGCTTTAGGGTGGTTGAGGCATGCCAGTCAGCGTGCCTAGTGATGCACAGGTGTTTTCAGAGATTCGATACCCCTGGTGATCCCGTCTACGGTCAGGGGGAACATTCGTTCTGACATGAGTTCCTGGATGATTGAAATGGACGCCGTATAGGGCCAGTGATGCTCGCTGACGGGGTTCAGCCAGATGGCGTTAGGGTAGGTGGCGAGCAGGCGTTTCATCCAGTCGACCCCGGCTTCTTCATTCCAGTGCTCAACTGCGCCGCCGGGCATCATGATTTCATAGGGGCTCATGCTGGCATCGCCAACAAGGATAAGCTTGTGGTCGTGTCCGTACTTGTGCATGACGTCATATAGCGGAATTGTTTCATTGTGCCGGCGGCGGTTATCTTTCCATACTTTCTCATATACGCAGTTATGGAAGTAAAAGTACTCCAGGTGCTTGAATTCAGTACGTGTTGCTGAAAACAATTCCTCGCATACCTTCACGTGGGGATCCATAGAGCCACCTGCATCGAGAAACAGCAGGACTTTTACGGCGTTGTGTCTTTCCGGCACCATGTGAATATCCAGGTAGCCTGCGTTTCGGGCGGTGTGGTTTATAGTGTTATCGATATCCAGTTCATCGGTCGCACCTTCACGGGCAAAACGGCGAAGGTTTCTCAGCGCCATCTTGATATTTCGTGTTCCGAGCTCAATGGTGTCGTCCAGGTTACGATACTCGCGCTTGTCCCAGACCTTGACTGCACGGCGATTCCTGGACTCCTGCTGGCCAATGCGAATGCCTTCCGGGTTGTAACCATAGGCACCAAAGGGCGAGGTGCCGCCAGTACCAATCCACTTGCTGCCACCTTCATGTCTTTCCTGCTGTTCCTGAAGCCGTTCTTTTAATGTTTCCATGAGTTTTTCCCAGCCGCCCATGGCTTCAATTTCTTCTTTTTCCTCTTCAGTCAGGTTGAGCATCTGCTGCAGTTGCAGCCATTCAGCCGGGATTTCTGCGATGATTGAATCCATCACCTCTTCCAGTCCCTTGAAATGCGCGCCAAAAATTCGGTCAAAACGATCAAAATGAGATTCATCCTTGACCAGGCTGGTGCGGGCCAGGTAATAAAACTCGTCGATATCTAGGGATGCCACCTGTCCATCACGGGCACTGAGCATGCTCAGGTACTCGGTGCTGGAGCCGGGTAGCCCGCCTTCGCGGAGTTTTTG
>CAZXDV010000219.1:0-5218 GCA_964639535.1 uncultured Enterobacteriaceae bacterium
TCGGGAAGCCTCGCGCTCATCGCGGACGCGATTCACAACTTCTCCGATATGGGAGCCCTTGTGATCGCGTTCGTCGCACGGAAGATCGCTCGGCGCCCCGCGGACGGGGAGATGACTTTCGGGTATGGCCGCTTGGAAGTGGTCGCCGCTGTCATCAACTACACGTCCTTGATCCTGATCGGGTTCTATCTGATCTATGAGGGGCTGATGCGCTCGATCGATCCGCCGGCGATCGAGGGGTGGACGGTCGTGATTCTGGGCACGATTGCTCTGATAGTCGATACCGCGACCGTGCTCCTCACGGCAACGCTTCAAAAGGGCAGCGTAAACATCCGAGCGCTCTTTCTGCATAACCTGTCGGATGCGCTCGCTTCGGTTGCCGTTGTCGCAGGTGGTGGTGCGATCCTCTTGTTCGGTTGGTCGCTCGTCGATCCGCTCGTGACGCTGGGGATCGCGGGCTACATCTTGTGGATCTCGTTTCACGAGATCGGGGGTCCGATTCGGACGCTTGCGCTCGGGAGTCCACCCGGCGTCGACACCCAGAGTGTGGTGGAGGCGATGAATCTCGTCTCCGGCGTCTCGTCCGTGCACCACGTGCACTTCTGGCAGATGCAGGAACACGAGGCCGCGCTCGATGCGCACGTGGTGATTGGCGATCACGCCTGGGAGCGCGCAGAGACGATCAAACGAGCGGTCAAACAGGCGGTGGCGGACGAGTTCGGAATCGAGCACTCGACTCTGGAACTCGAGCGCGAGACATCGGCGGATCATGAAGTCCCCGTGGTCGGGCACGAGGAGCCCGACCGCGGCTGACTCTGCGGTGTCGAAGATCGGCTCGTTGCCGCGCTGATGTGCACGAATGGAGAATCTCTCGGCGAGTCATGTCCTTCGACGGTGTGGCCGGCGGCATGGGACGATAGGAGCTGATCCCCCCGCCGATTCGCTACGTCCCATCCTCGTCCTTCGCATCGATGGCGTTCGGGTCGTTCGGGCGGCGGCCCTGTGACCTGAAGCGATAGATTCTCCACCCCACCCATGCCAGCGTGATCGCTGGAAGAATGGCGATAATCCCGATGATCGCGATCGTGTGAACGTCTAGATCCATCATTGAGTCGTTGTCCGGTCTCGATCGCGATCATCAGTCGCAGGCGTCTCTGACGACGCTCCTTCGGATCTGCGGTCACTGGCTCGCCTGGGGCGCAGCCGGGCCGCCCATGAGGCGTAGTCCGTTGAATATTACCAGCAACGAAGCGCCCATGTCGGCGGCGATCGCGCTCCAGAGCGACGCCGCGCCGACGAACGTCAACACCACGAAGCAACCCTTTACGATCAGGGCCGCAGCGATGTTCTGCCGGATGGTGCGAAGCGTGCGTCTCGAGTGCTCTATCAACCACGGAACCCGCGAGAGGTCGTCTGACATGAGCGCGATGTCCGCGGTCTCGATCGCGGCATCGCTCCCTGCTGCCGCCATGGCGATTCCGAATGTGGCCCTGGCCATGGCCGGGGCGTCGTTCACGCCGTCGCCCACCATGGCGACGTCGCCATACTGAGCGACGAGCTCGTCGATCGCGCGCACCTTGTCCTCGGGCAGGAGCTCCGCACGGAGTTCGCCGAGACCCAATTCCCTCGCGATCGCCTCCGCTGTCGCGCGGTTGTCACCCGTCAGCATGACGAGATGATCGATGCCGGCGTTTCGCAGCTGCGCCAACGTCGAGCGTGCCTCCGCTCGCACTCCATCCGCGAGCCCGATGAGGCCACAGGCGTGGCGTTCGTTTCCGATGACGACGACCGATCGGCCCTCGCGGCTCATCTGTTCCAGCCTTTCGTGGATGTCGGACGTCTCCTGTCCCCGCTCTTCGAGGTATCGATGCGAACCGAGCCAGTACTCCTCGCCACCGAGTAGAGCTCTCGCCCCTCTTCCTTGCAGAATCTGGAACTGATCCGCGAGCGGAGGCTGAACATCATGCTCGTGGGCGGCCTGTACGATCGCACGAGCGAGAGGATGGTCACTATGCACCTCCATGGCCGCTGCGCGCGCCAGGAGTTCCTCCTCGGTATGTCCGTCCAGCGGTACCAGCTCCACGACGCGCGGCCGCCCTTCTGTCAGCGTCCCGGTCTTGTCGAAGGCGATCGCACGCAGGTGGGCCGGTGCCTCGAGATACCGGCCGCCCTTCACGAGGACTCCCTGCCGTGCGGAGGCCGCGAGCGCCGCAACGATACTCACCGGTGTCGAGATGACGAGGGCGCACGGGCAGGCGATGACCAGCAGCACGAGTGCGCGGTAGAGCCAATCTCCGAACGAAGCTCCCAACACGAGTGGCGGCACGACGAGGACGGTCAGTGAGAGCATCATCACGACTGGCGTATAGATCCGGGCGAAGCGATCAACCCACTGCTCGGACGGGGCGCGCCGGGAATGCGCTTCCCCTACCATGCGAATGATGCGGGCCAAGGTGGTGTGCTCGGCGTCCTTCGTCGTCTCGACCACGAGCGCTCCGTCCCCGTTGATCGTTCCGGCGAATACCTCCGCGCCACTCGATTTGGGCACGGGGACGCTTTCCCCGGTGATGGGCGCCTGATTGATGTCGCTCTCGCCGCTCACGACCGTCCCGTCCAGGGGGATCCGCTCACCTGGCTTGACGAGCACCCGCGATCCGACTGCCACCCGGCCGGGATCGACATCCTCGACCTGCCCGTCCTCCCCGGAGAAGTGAGCCATGGGCGGTGTCAGGTCCATCAGTTGCTCGACGGCGCGCCGAGCGCGTCCGACGCTCCAGGCCTCGAGCGCCAGCGAGACGGCGAACAGGAAAGCGACCGCACCCGCCTCGAACCACTCGTCGATGGAGATCGCCCCGAGCACCGCCACGGTCATGAGCACGTTCATGTCGGGACGCATCCGACGCGCGGCGCTCCAGGCACGTGGGAGGACCAGCCAGAACCCGGACACAACTCCGGCTCCGTATAGGATCCGAACCGCAAGCGGGACTGCGTGGCGCACTTTGGCACCCTCGGCCCCGAATGGGGCGGCGAGACTGCCCTCGATCGCCATGTGGGTGGCGAGGCCTGCAAAGAAGAAGAGCCCACTCACCGCCGCCACCAGGCCGCGGCCGTGGCGAGCAAAGAAGCCCTCCGTCGTCTCTCCGGCCTCACGCCAAGGCTCCGCGCGAAGTCCGGTCCGTTGAACGGCTTCGATGATCTGCTCTGACGACAGACCTTCGGTCGCCGCGATCACGAGCTTCGCGTTCAGGAGGTCGAACGCCAGATCGTCTTCTGCGCCAACGAGGGGCATGATTTCCTGTTTGAGAGCGGCGACTTCCTCGGCACAGTCCATGCCGATGACTCGGAATTCGAAGACGCCGGTCTCCTCGTCAAGCGACGCTTCCGTCATGCTAGGGATCCCCTTTCTCGCCGAAGGCATTGTCGGCGCCACAAGAGGGCCGCAACCGTGGTCGGGGGCGTGGTGAATGCTTCGCGTGAGTCCATTAGTCCCACCCGAATCCGATGGGCGCGACGTTCTTGGCGAGAACACCGCCGGTGATCGCAGTGGTCGCTTCGAGAACATTCCAGACGATCGTCAGGATCTCGAGCCTGATCGCATGCCGAAGCAGACCGGATCGCGCTTAAACGATCGACTCAGCCACGGGATGATCCTCCCAGCCCCGCGCCCGCGCTCGCCATTCGGCCGGCGCGGGGCACGAAGCGGCCGACGCTAGACGCGTAGTCCGCGTACGCGCGGCCGTGCGTGCGCAACAGGTAGGGCTCCTCAACAAATCGCACCTGCAGGACCACGCCAATCGTGGCAACGAGCGCGCCGAGCAGTGCGACCGCTACGGGCAACAGAAGGACGAGTCCCAGATGTGATAGCCCCATGAAGCTGAAGATGGGATTGCGGACCCACGCGAAGAGCCCCGACGTCACGAGGTCCGTCTCCTCGCTCTCGTCCACGCCGACCCGCCACGAGTCCCCCAGCGAGAGCTGCGAGGCCAGCGTTCCGAACGTTCCGAGCGTGAGGAGGACCGCGCCCGTCGAGTGGACGACGCGGGACTCGAAGAGGAGCGTGCCCCCCGGCCACCCGAGGAGCGTCGCGAGAGGCGCGCCGAGGGCCAGGACGAACCCGATGCTCACCATGAGGCCAGCGATCCACGAAATCGAGCCCGGCCGACCTCGGAATCCATTCAGCCCGGTCGATCCAGTGCGTCGCCAATGAACGACCGTCCGGAGTACGAAGACGATGAAGAACCAGAATCCGACGAGAAGGAGTGCGATGTGCGGCATGTCAGAGGTACCTCGGCACGTTCTTGCGATAGCCGACGTAGGCGTCTCCATAGTGTTCTTCGAGCCAGGGCTCCTCGATGATCGGACCCACGAGAAGAACGAGTGCAGTGAAGAGATGGGTGACCGCGACGACCGCGGAGTTGGAGAAGACGATCACGCCCATGAAGAGAAGGAGATCACCGACGTACTGCGGGTTGCGAGTAAACAGGTACGGCCCCTCTGCGATCAGCCCGTCGACGAGACCGGAGGTGCGCTTGGAACCGAGCGTGGCCATCCCCCAGGAGACGAGGCCGCCCCCCAGGATGATCAGCGGACCGGCCAGCCAGAATCGGATTGGGCTCGTCCACAACCCGCTGTTCCAATCCGTGAACACGAAGAGCGGGTTGGTAAGGAAGACGAAGCCGAACAGCGCCCACATCGCGTAGTACCAGATGTCGGGCGACGTCATGGGGTAGATGCGACGAGCCGGGAATGCGATGCACCACAGCGCGCCCGCGAGCAGAATCGTGTGAGACGCCAGGTTTGCGTAGAGCAGAGCCGCCGCCCAGGAAGCGTCCATCACTCACCGCCCTGCGCGTGTCGAAGATGCTCGCGAGAGAGGTCGAGCAGCATGCGAACGTGCGCGTCGTCCAGGCTGTAGAACATCATCCTGCCGTCGCGGCGGGCTTTGACGACGCGGGCGGTCCGAAGCAGGCGCAACGCATGGGAGACGTTCGTTTCGGGCGTATCGGTCGCCGCCGCGAGGTCACAGACGCAGAGCTCGCCGGCCTCGAGGAGCGCGTAGAGAAGCCGCGCGCGCGTGACGTCCCCAAGGAGTCGGAAGAGCTGGGTGAGTCCGGCGAGGTCGTCTTCGGGAAGGAGTCGCGCTCGCGCGGCTTCGACTCGCGCCTGGTCGACGATCTTCGTGGCGCAGGCGTCGAGTCCGATGACTTCGTTCGACATG
>CAZXDV010000220.1:0-5139 GCA_964639535.1 uncultured Enterobacteriaceae bacterium
CTCTTCTTCCGCCTTTGCCAGGGCTTCTATGATGAAGGGAAAGTCCGTTCCTGCACCACCTGCGATAAAATAAGGAATGTCTCGTAGTGCAAGAAGCTCCAGTAAAGCTTCCGCTACATTTTCAGCTTGCGAATGCTGAACGGCCATACACCGACTCAGGAAAGGGGAAACTCTGCGTTAACCTGTCCGGTACCTGAGCTGGGGAAATAATCTGAAATTATTCTTACTTTGCCTTTGTAATTTTCCCAACCAAGCATACCCAACAGCATCGCGGTATCATGCATGCCTCCTTCCCCTTCACAGCGCACAGCGTATTCTTCAAACATATCGATGAATGTCTTCCAGTCACCATTTTGCCAGAGTTCAAGAACCCTTAAATCAACCTGGCGAAAAAATTCATCACTGATTTCAAAAATATTGTCACCAGCATTGTCATTATCATTAAAACGATGACTCAGGGAACCACTGGCCAATACCGCCACTTTATTATTACTTTTTTCAATTGCTTCAAGGACGGCTTCACCGAACTTGCGTGAATCATCCAGCTGATGCCAGGCACACCAGGCTGCGATGGAAACTACTTTGAAATTTCTGTCTTCGTTCATGTAACGCATCGGCACCAACGTACCGTATTCAAGCCCGAGGCTTTCCACCTGGTGTGCACGGGTATTTACCCCTTTTGCATTTGCGCATTCAGCAATCATTTCCCCTAACTCCGGATTGCCGTCATACTCATATTCCATGTTCTGTATGAAATGCGGTAATTCATTACTTGTGTAGGTCCCCTCGAAGTGTTCACAACAGGTCAGGTGATAACCGCTATTTACCAGCCAGTGCACGTCAAAAACAATTATCGTGTCGACACCGAGCCCCCGGCATATCTGGCTTATTTCCTTGTGACCATTGATAGCATCATCGCGACAACCCTGGTGAGGGCCCGGCAATTCTGAAATGTACATGGACGGTACATGTGTAATCTTGGCTGCGTAGAGAAGTTCACCCATTAAATTAGCCCTCCTGTTTTACCTGCCCAGCACCGGGATCTTGTGTGTGCCATGTGCGACGCAGATATTCTTAGTTTCCATGTAGAATTCAAAACTGTAATCACCACCGTCACGGCCAATACCACTTTGCTTCATACCACCAAAAGGTGATGGCAGGTTGCGATTATTTTCGGAATTGACCCAGACCATCCCGGCTTCAATCCCCTCGGCCATGCGAATTCCTCGTCCCGAATCCTGGGTCCACACGTATCCCGTCAGCCCATATTCCGTGTCATTGGCAATGGCCAGGGCTTCTTCTTCCGTGTCAAAGGACATTGCCGTCAATACCGGGCCAAAAATTTCCTCACGCGCGATTTTCATGCTGTTATTGGCATCAGTGAATAATGTCGGCGAAAAGTAGTTTCCTGCTCCCAGGTCTGTACGCGCCTCGCCACCCACAGCGACAGTGGCATTATCGGCCCTGGCAGCATCCACGTAGCTCATGACCTTTTCAAAATGCGTGGTGTGAACCAGTGGACCGACTTCTGTTGCGGGGTCCAGCGGATGTCCCACCCTGATATTGGCCACACGCTGCTTCAGTGCATCAAGAAACCTGTCCTTTATTCCTGACTGCACAAGCAGGCGACTGCTGGAGGTGCACCTTTGCCCATTCAGGCTGTAAATCATGAATACCACCGCATCCAGGGCACGCTCAAAATCCGCGTCATCAAACACGATCACCGGGTTCTTGCCACCCAGCTCTACGTGGGCTCGTTTTAAGGTCGGCGCGCCCTGGGCAATGATGTACGAACCGGTCACGGTCTCTCCAACAAAACCAATCGCCTTGATGGCCGGGTGTTCGGTGAGTTTTTTACCCGCCACATCACCAAAACCATTGACCGTATTCCAGGCACCATCAGGCAGGCCTGCTTCCTTGCTCACTTCTGCCAGTATCATGGCTGAAAGCGGGCTGAACTCTGCCGGTTTGTGCACGACTGTGCAGCCCGCAGCGAGTGCAGGTGCTATTTTCCAGGTAGAGAGCATGAAAGGCGTGTTCCACGGCGTGATCACGCCGACCGGGCCAATAGGCGTACGTTTCGTGTAATTTAAATGTTCGTCCTGGTGCAGCGAATGACCATTTGCCGCTTCCGGGGCCTTGTCAGCAAAAAAACGAAAATTCTCTGAACCGCGTATGGCCGCGGCTTTCATAAAGCGTATCGCCTGTCCACAGTCCATGCTTTCCACCATGGCGATTTCCTCCGCCCGCTGAACGATCAGATCGGCAAATCGATGAAGAACCTTTTTTCTTTCCTTCCTAGGTGTTTTGCTCCACTCTTTAAAGGCAGATTCCGCAGCCTGACACGCAACGTCAATGTCGTTGGCCGAACCTTCAGCCACGTTACCCAGCGATGTGTTATCAACCGGTGTCAAATTTTCAAATGTTTTGCCGGAGTCACCTGCATAGCTATCTCCATTAACGAAATGTACTGTCGTGTTGTCCTTAAACCTTTGCAGATAGCCTTCGGCCTTTTTTAAGTTCTCTTCAAGTTCTTTGCTCATGAAATTACCTTTCTAGCTTATGTCGTCATTCCCGCGCAGGCGGGAATCCATTCAATAATTTTATAGCCACAGAGAACACAGAGTGCACGAATTGTAGGGCGGAATTTATTCCGCCATTGGTCGAATAAATTCGACCCTACTACTCTGTGCCCTCTGTGGCCAATTTAGTTTTTAAAATACTCCTCTTCACTAACAATATAATTGGTCAGGCTTCCTACGTTTTCTACCTCGATGACAACTTCATCTCCCGGCTGAACATCGGAGAGGCCTTTTGGTGTGCCGGTGGAAATCATGTCACCAGGTTGCAATGTCATGAATGCGCTCAGGTACTCCACCAGGAAGGGAATATCAAATATCATGTCCCGGGTGGTTCCTTCCTGCCTGGTTTCGCCATTAACCAGGGTGCGCAAACCAAGATCGTGTGGATCTGCAATGTCGTCACGATCTACCACGTATGGCCCAAGTGGTGAAAGACTGTCATGACTTTTTACACGAAGGTTGGGCCGATAGTAATTCTCCAGGTAATCCCGAATCGCATAATCGTTACAAAGCGTGTAACCGCTTATATATTCCATCGCTTCATCCCGCTTGACATGACGGGCGGTTTTCCCAATCACGGCCACGAGCTCACACTCATAGTGCATGTATTCGATATTATCGGGGCGAAAGGTATTTTGCCGATGACCAATAAAGGTCGTTCCGGATTTTATAAATATCAGGGGTTCTTCCGGCGCCTTGAACTCCAGTTCCGATGCATGGTCGGCATAGTTCAAACCCAGCGCAATGACTGTGCCGTGCGCAGGTGGTAACCAGGTCACCTGGTCTTCCGACAGCTTGACCCCCTGGTTCAGCAGGACCTTGTTGTCTTCATGCACGCTGACTTCCTGTACTTCGCCGTCGTATTCTATTCGTGCTCTTTTCATGCCTGGTAAAACTCCTTTTCGCTGACCACGCGGTTACCAAGTAAGCCTATCTTGTCTATTTCTACGCTCACCTCGTCTCCGGCCTTTAGACTCACTCGACCTGCCGGAAACCCTGTTGCGATAACTTCTCCTGGCATGAGAGTCTTGAAGCTGGAAATGAATTCGATAATGGAGGGCACACTCCAGATCATTTCATCGGTATGCCCTTCCTGCTTCAGCTCACCGTTTACAAAGGTCCGTATATGCAGATCGTGAGGGTCTTCGATTTCTTCTCTTGCCACGATCCCCGGACCGAGCGGCCCAAACGAGTCGTAGCATTTACTCGTGATAGCCGGCCTGAAATAGCTCTCCTCGGGAAGGCTGATGTCATTGAATACCGTGTAACCATGAATGTAGTCCATGGCCGCGGCTTCACTGACACGACAGCATTTTTTCCCGATAACAATTGCCAGTGAAGGGCCAGCCTGGATCTCCTCGACACCAGTTGGAAAAAGCACCGGGGCCATGTGGGAGGTCAGGGTATTGTGGGGCTTGATAAAAAGCACCGGGGTTGCAGGCGGAGACTTGTAGGGGGCCTTTCTAAAAGCCGACTCCACTTCCTCTACGTGGGTGATGTAGTTCAGGGCTACACAGATAACTTCATTAACATCATCAAGAGAAACGTTCATATCAGTAACCTTTGGCCAGGTCTTTTTCTTCAGTGGATTCATTTTCTTTGAATCTCGCCGCCATTTGTCTTGCCCCGTTACCGAGGATAAGGGTGTCCACGGCCACACCAACAAAAGTCGCGCCCACTTCAATATAGTGGCGTGCCTGGGACTCCTCCAGTGAAAGAATTCCCGCAGCCTTACCGGCACTGGATATGCGGGCGATAGTGTCATCTATTACCGTCACCACGTCCGAATGGGACGCGTTACCCACGTAACCCATGGAAGCAGACAGGTCTGAAGGCCCGATGAAGACCCCATCCACGCCTTCAACTGCGAGGATGTCATCAAGGTTATCCAGCGCGCGGGTGGTTTCAACCTGGATCAGCAGGCAAATTTCATCATTGGCAGTCGTCAGGTAGTCAGGAATCGTGTTCCAGCGGGCGCCCCGTGAAATGGAGCTGCCCATGCCTCGAATTCCCTCTGGCGGATAACGTACCGCGCTTACCAGTTCTGCTGCCTGCTCCGCCGTGTCGACCATGGGTATAAGTAGCGTTTGCGCGCCGTAATCCAGCAACTGCTTGATCAGGTTTGTCTCCCCCTGGACTGCACGAACGATGGGATGAATATCGTAGGGGGCTACAGCCTGCAGGCAGTTATAAATTGCACGCATATCGAAGGGCGCGTGCTCACCATCAAACAGGAGCCAGTCAAAACCACTGCCTGCACAAATCTCCGCGTTCGTGGTGTCAGGAATACCGGACCAAAGACCGTACTGTACCTGCCCCTCGGCAATTGCATGTTTGAACTTGTTTATTGGTAATTCCATATTCGAAGAACTCATTCGATGCTATCTGTTAAATACCATATGCGCTGACAGTACCGGAACAGAACGCAGACACGCTGTGAATACATCCGTGTACGCTCCACAGTGGCATCCCTGCCACTGAGGGTCTGCTTTTCTGTCCCGGAACTGTCAACAAAATGTCCACTGTAATCCGCTTTTAACTGAGTTTAAATTTGATT
>CAZXDV010000221.1:0-5138 GCA_964639535.1 uncultured Enterobacteriaceae bacterium
TAACAAATCGACTTTTTCACTGTTTGGAGAACCCCGCGAGCTGGGAGTTCTCAGTCAGCAGCAGCTTGCGCACATCAATTCAAATAACACTCTCCTTCAAACCAGCAATGCATCCGGCGACGAAAGCACTTTTCTACTGCTGACAGCGCTCGATCCAGGCGAGTCCACTTCCTACCTGGTTGGAGAGATTAAGCTCGAGTATATTCGGGACCTGGGTATTCACAGTCCGGATATTTATTGCCTGCTTCGACAAACAGGAGCAATCCTGTTCTGCTCCGACCCTTTTACAAACCTGGCGAGTGACGATTCAAGTAATAAGCTTGAATTTTCTACGGACGAAAGTTTTACCAATGTAAACATCGACGGTCAGCAATATGGCGCGAATACATGGGATGTTTTTCTTGAAGCTCACTTTGGCCACGAAAGCCTTTCAGTACTCATCGCAAAACCAAACCAGACGCTGCTACAGGCCCTGGAAGAATACAAGAACATTTTCCCCCAGACCCTGATCATAACAGGGCTACTGGTAGCCTTGCTCAGCATCAACCAGATCCGTCGCTCCATGGTTCCCCTGGAAAAATTAATGAATGGCACAAACAAGATCGCCAGGGGAGACTTTGGCTTCAAGATTGATATCGATAGCGGAGATGAATTTGAAAAGCTTGGTAACTCTTTTAATGTAATGACAGAACGCCTTGATGAACAGTTCAGGGTAATGAAGGCGCTTTCGATTATAGACAGGCTTATTCTGTCAAGTCTTGACAGGAACTACATTGTCGAGACCTTGCTGCAACATCTACACAACATCGTCAACGCTGACTATGTCAGCGTGGTTATGCTTGATGATGCTGACAACCAGGAAGCGCTGATGAGCCTGAACAGGAAGAATGATCCCGATGTTGAATCTGATATTGCCATTCATCTATCGAGGGAAGAGCTGGACCAGCTTGAAGACTGCCCAAACTACCTTATCACCGACAGCGCCAATCCCAAGTCCTATACAAAAAGCATGATTGACCTTGGTTGCGAAATCTTCCTGGTACTGCCCGTGAGAAACAAGGATGGCTTAATTGCCATGATATGTATAAGTACCGATGACGAAATAGAACATGATGAGACCATTATCATTAAACTACATGAAATTGCGGACCGGGTCGCAGTTGCACTGTCCAATGCAGCCTGGGAAGAGCAGCTTTACCACCAGGCTCACCACGATGCCCTGACGCAGTTACCAAACCGATCCTATTTTCGCGCACGCCTTGAACAGGAATTCGAAATTGCCAACAGGTCTAAATCATACCTGTCTATCCTCTTTATTGACCTTGATCGATTCAAGGACATAAATGACTCCCTTGGCCACGTATTTGGGGACGAGGTTCTCGTGCAGGTGGCCAGCATACTCGGGGAATGTGTACGAAAATCAGATACCGTTGCCCGCTTTGGGGGTGACGAGTTTATCGTGCTGGTTTCCAGCAGTGAAACCCTGCCTGACATCACCGGGAAATCGGCCAGGTTGGCGACCAGGATAATCAACAGGATGCAGGAGTCTTTCTCAGTCGAAGGGCGGGATGTCTACATTACTCCCAGTATCGGAATTGCGATATACCCCAGGGACGCCGATGATTTTGATGAACTGTTAAAAAATGCTGACTCGGCGATGTACAGTGCAAAAGACAGTGGTCGCGCCTGTTATCGATTTTATACAAGTGACTTTAATAATGACTCGCTGCAGATCCTGGAACTGGGTAATGACCTGAGGCACGCTATTGACAATGACGAACTTTCCCTGATTTATCAGCCGAAAATCTCCTGTCACACGGGAGAAGTTACCGGTGCAGAGGCACTGGTAAGGTGGAAACATCCCAGGCACGGGTTCATTGAACCTTCTACTTTCATATCCATGGCAGAAGACTCGGGGCTTATTAATGATATTGGCAAATGGGTGTTGACGACGGCTTGTGAGCAAAGCAAGAAATGGGAAACAACTCTACAGAAGCATATTCCTATTGCGGTAAATATCTCTGCAGAGCAGTTTCGTCATTCAAACCTTTTCGAAACATTCAGGCAGGTAATACAGGAAAGTCGCGTGTCCCCTGGTGCAATAGAGCTGGAGATCACGGAAGGCCTGACAATTGAGAACCTTGATAAGACCATCAAAATTTTGAATCAATTCCAGTCCATTGGTGTCTCTATCGCTCTCGATGACTTCGGCACCGGTTATTCTTCCCTGTCGTACCTGCACCGGTTTCCTATGAACAAGCTGAAAATTGACCGCTCATTTATTGCCGGAATCGAGGAAAAAGAAGAAAGCCGGTCTATAATTAAAACCATAATCGCGCTGGCCCATAACCTGGATTTCAAAGTTGTAGCGGAAGGCGTCGAAACCGAGGAGCAACACAGCTACCTGTGCAGCGAGGGCTGTGATGAAGCCCAGGGTTACTTTTTCTGCGCACCACAGGCTCCCGAGGAATTTGAAAAAAAACTGTCGGAAAAACTTATCGCGCAATCCTGATAAATTAACTATGCACCCGGTTCCTGTAATTGGAATTTTCTACTTTCATAAGGCAAGTCCTGCGGACGTCATCATGGAAGAGAAAATCATGCAGGCAAACCTTCAATATACATTCTCAATGAAAGTTTTATAACAATGACAAGCAAGCAGCCATCCACTCCCACCCAGCGCATTCTTGAATTCATAGAACGAACCGGGAATCGTCTTCCTGACCCAGCGGTGTTGTTTATCGCTTTACTCGTCATAGTCTGGGTTGCTTCCCTTGCGTTCTCCTTTGTCAGCTGGGAAGTGATTGATCCCCGCACTGGTGAAGCCCTCAAGGTGGTAAACCAGTTATCCGGCAGCAGCATGGCGGCTTTCATGTCTGCGGTTGTGAAAAACTTTGCACACTTTCATCCCATAGGTGTAGTGCTGGTCGCCATGCTGGGTATTGGCGTCGCCGAGTACACGGGTTTTATCAACTCTGCCCTGCGCGCGATGCTGCGAGTGACGGCACGCTGGTTGCTGACGCCGATGATTATCCTGGTTGGTATCGTCAGCCATACCGCTGCAGATGCAGGCTACGTGATGGTGATACCGCTGGGTGGGGTAATTTTCTACGCTGCAGGGCGACATCCGCTTGCGGGTATTGCTGCCGCTTTTGCCGGCGTATCAGGTGGGTTTTCCGCGAACTTTATCCCTTCAGCGATTGATCCCCTGCTGCAGGGTATATCCCAGTCGGCTGCGCAGATACTTGACTCATCCATTACCCTCAACCCGCTTAATAACTTCTTTTTCACCGCAACTTCTTCCCTGCTGATCATTGCCCTGGGCTGGTTGATTACTGACAAGTATGTCGAACCGCGTCTTGAAAGTAATGCCATTGACGAGGAAATTGGCGACACGCCATCCATGGAGGCACTTTCCGAAGCTGAATCCCGTGGATTAAAAAGTGCGATGCTGGCTCTTGCTATTGGTGTTGCTTTACTGGTTGTGTCTGCCGTACCGGCTGATTCGGCCTGGCGTGGTGCTGGTGGGTCATTAACTGAACTTGGTGCACCATTGATGTCATCCATCGTCTCACTTATCTTCATCCTGTTTTTGATCCCCGCCGTGGTGTATGGCATTCGGGCCGGAACCGTAAAAAGCAGTAAGGACATCATTGACGGCATGACAAAGACCATGGAAACCATGGCCTACTACCTTGTCATCATGTTTTTTATCGCCCAGTTCATCTATGCCTTTTCACAATCCAACCTTGGCGTGCTCATGGCGCTCAAGGGAGCGGCGGCTTTAAAGGCGCTTGGTTTACCATCCGCTTTGACGATTACAGGTATCGTCATTCTTACCGGCCTGCTAAATCTTTTCGTGGGTTCCGCTTCAGCCAAGTGGGCCCTCATTGCGCCCATATTCGTACCCATGCTGATGGAGCTGGGTATTTCACCGGACCTTACCCAGGCCGCCTATCGCATCGGTGATTCCACCACCAATATCATCACGCCGCTGATGCCCTACTTTCCGCTGGTGGTGGTGTATTGCCAGCGATACATAAAGAATACAGGTATCGGCACCGTAACTGCACTGATGTTGCCGTACTCGGTAACATTTATAACTGTCTGGACGGTATTTCTGCTGCTTTACTGGATGGTCGGCCTGCCCCTTGGACTGCAGGCGAGTTATAGCTATTAACTTAAAACATCAGCCTTCTCGTTGGCTGATATTAAGGGGGTCGCTTAAGAATGAATAGCAATCCACGCAAGCAGGTGCTTGCGGCGATATTCGGTGCAGTGCAATCCAGGGCCCTGTCAATGATGGCTGAGTTGAATATCGCAGGTCACCTGTCCGGCTCGCCTCTTTCCACAAGGCAACTCGCCGAGTTGACGTCAACAAATGAAGCCATGCTTGAGCGACTGCTGGTTCTTCTCGAGCACATGGGGCTGCTGACGATTTCTGGGGATGGCGTCGTGCAGAGCACATTAGCCGGTTCGTTACTGCATGCGGGCAGCGAGGGAAGTTTTGCCAACTATGCACAACTTACAAACAGCGAGATGGTGCTGCACATGCTCGCCTACATGCGCGACAGTCTCGGCAGCGGTAAAAGCGTTTTTGAACAGCAAAACGGCATAAGCTTCTACCAGGGTCTGCAGCAGAATCCGGAAATGGCCAATGTGTTTAACGGGGCCATGGCTGAAATTTCAGCGCAGGACATTCCCGAGACACTTTCAAGCTTTGACCCCGGCTCGGCCAACAGCGTGCTGGATATCGGCGGCGGTGAAGGTCACCTTCTCGCTGCTTTACTGGATAAATATCCACAGCTCAACGCTGCGCTTGTTGAGCTGCCCGCCGTTGCCCAAAACGCAGCAGGTACCCTTGAAGCATACTGTGAGATGAATCGCTGCCAGGTATACGCTAATGATTTCCTGCTGGAAGTCCCGTGCAGGGCGGATATCGTTATCCTGAAACGGGTTCTTAGCCATTGTTCCGATAACGATGCATTAACGCTGCTCGAGAATATTCGTAGTGTTATGACGCCAGGAGACAGGCTGCTGATTATCGACCCGGACACGAACAGCCTTTACGGTGCTTCCTATAACCTGCTGATGGTAAGCGTTGTCGGCGCGGCAGGTGTGCGAAGCGAGCAGGAGCT
>CAZXDV010000222.1:0-5127 GCA_964639535.1 uncultured Enterobacteriaceae bacterium
GGGAAAACGTCGCTGCCATTCATCGAGGAAATAAGAATCAAAAACGAAGTCCTTCATACCCCAGCAAATCAGCATGGGTGCATCAGAGAAATGCTGTAATTTTTCTTCGACTTTCGAGATCGTGTCATAGCCGTTATCGCCTTCTTCAAGGGGAATCACCTCGACAAACTTTCTCACCGCCACGCGATTTGCCCAGGAATCATAAGGGGCGAGATAGGCGGCCGCCACATCGTTCGGCATGGGCTTGCGTGTGACACAATGCTTTACCGCGCCCTTTGCAAAGGCATTGAAGCCCTGGTTGAGTAACTTGTTGATCATCGGCAGGCGACTGACTTTTAGCTGCCACGGGATCTCCCTGCCCGCAGGCAAATGAAATGCTGCCGTATTCAGGATCACCAGGCGCTTGATACGCTCCGGGTAGCGCGCCGCCCAGGTCATACCAATCATGCCTCCCCAGTCATGGACCACGAGAGTGATGTCATCACCCGGTGCCAGCTTGTCCAGCAGCGCATCGAGATCATCCACGCGCCGGTCAAGACCAAAATCATAGGCATCGGCAGCCGGTTTATCCGACAGCCCCATGCCAACGTGGTCCGGAACGATGCAGCGGTACTCATCACTTAAAGCACTGACAAGATGACGATAATAAAACGACCAGCTTGGATTCCCGTGCAACATCACCACGGCAGGTGCAGTGCGTGGCCCCTCATCAATGTAATGAATACGCAGATCCTTGACCGTGGCGTAGTGGCTTTTAAATGGGAAGTCGGGAAAGCTCATTATCGTGCGAGTTGCTATTAATTCATTTGCTGCATGGCGACGTTGGTATAAATAGAAAAGCAGACTCTCAGCGACAGGGATGTCGCTGTGAAGCGTACATGGATGTATTCACAGCGTGTCTGCGTTCTGTTTATACCAAAAAGTCGGCAAGGCTGATCAGGAGAAAAAGGGTAATTTCGGCAGAAGAACCTACCATTCCCAGCCAATCATAAGACAGTTAAGCCCACTGCCTATTCCAAGAAACCCAACATGATCCCCCGGCTTCAGAAAATTACGCTGGTGCGCAATAGCCGCAGTCATCGGCAACGACACCGTACCCATGTTGCCCAGGTACTTGAAGGTGCTGTAATCCTTTTCCGGGGCAATCCCCAATTCACGAAGGATGGTTTCACGGTGCCCGTCTCCCACCTGGTGACAAATCACCTTGTCCACCTGGTCAACCGCCCAGCCCATTTTCTTGAGAAAGGCACCCCAGGTGGAGACACCCAGTTTTGCACCGTACTTGAGAACGGATACTGAATCGGTGGCCATGAACTCCGTCATTGCCTTTGGCAGCGTTTCAGATGGCAGCAGGTTGGCCACAACAGGTGGCAACTTTTGACTGGTCATCATTTCCTTCATGGCCGTGGGTATGGCTTCTGGCTGCATGACCTCGTCCAGCGCGCTCATCAGCTTGTCGGGTGAGAACATCAGCTTGCCCAGTTCCGCCGGTGTAAAGGTAATACCCCAGCGACAAAGACGATGATGCTCGGGCGCAGTGCGCGTGGCTTCGCCGATCAGGCGGTGCGTGGCATCGTTATCAAAAGAACCATCGGTAAGCAGCACCGCCGCGGCACCGGAGCCGCCGGTCAGGGTTGCCAGTGAAGAGCTGAACATTTCCATGGAGCGGTCGTTCAGCATGCGTTGAATCATGGTCTCAACAATTTCCCGCGCTGATTCGCAGGAAACCACCATGCCGGCACGTATCTGGCCAAGCTCGATGCGGTTGGCAATGTCGATAATGCCATTCAGGGTACCCAGGCAGGCATTGGAGATGTCGTAGATATAGGCGTTCGTGCTGATACCTATCTTGTCTGCCACTGCACAGGCTGTGGCCGGTTCATAGTTCTCACGGCAGACGCCGGAATAAATCAGCACACCGATATCTTCCGGCCGGACGTTGGATTGTTCCATGGCCTTGCGTGCCGCAGCCGCTGCACCATCGGAGAGAGCGTGGCCGGAATCCCACCAGCGTCGCTCACTGATACCGGTGAGGGCCTCGAGCTGACCCGGGGCGATGTGCAGGGTATCGTACATGGGCGCGAGCCGTGCCTCGAGGTCATCAGATGTCACTACCTCTGAGGGCAACTCGTAGCCGATGGACTCCATGTGGACCTTTTTATAATTCATGATGCGGTCATTTTAAGGGCAAAGTCGTTCATCTGATAGATAATTCTGCCATCTACGCTTAAAAACCCCTCAGCATGTAGGGTCTTTGCCCCATCGTCGATGGCCGTGATCGAGGCCTGCACGGTGACCTTCTCGTCCCTGGGAATGATCTGCCCGCGGTATAACCAGCTGTGTTCCTGCTCCAGGGCCATGCACTGGAACTGGCTGTTCTCACTACCGCCCCAGCGCTCAACCGCCACCACTTTCAACAGCTGCAGAAAGGATTCCAGCCCCAGCGAGCCCGGCCAGACCGGGTCCTGGTAAAAGTGTGCCTTGAAAAACCAGGCCTCGGGGTTTACCTCGGCAGTGCCCCTGATAAATCCCAGGCCATGGGGGCCACCGCTGGCATCAAGGCACTCCACTTGTCCCACCATGCGCATTTGATCATCCGGGTAAGGCGCCGCGCTGGGATATAGGAATCGGCTGGCCCGTGCCCGCTCTTCATCACCCGGCTCATAGGGGGTCACATCGCGAATGCCCACCTGGTCTGCCAGGGCTGCCTTTGAAAAGAAGCCGAAATAGGTATCGCCCACGTAGACCAGGCCTTCGTGATTACTCACTGCAAAGTCATAGTTCTGGATAATCATGCCGCCCGAGAGTGCGACATTGGTGATCTTCACTTTAATACTCAACGTGCCGCAGTCCGGGCCCACTGCCTGGAATTGCTTTGCCTTGCCACCCAGGTTCCTGAATGACATATCGATATCGCTGGTGAGTGCCGAGCCAAGGTAAGCGGCGAGCCAGCCACAGGGCTGCAGGGCAATTTCCAGCAGCACGGAAAATGGCATGGTGCCCTGCCTGTCAGCCTCGAAGTACCAGGCATCGGCGGGCACATCATATTCACCCACGATGGTGCCGCCGGCTTTTAACTGCCACTGCTCGCAATCCCGAATGGAGACAATACGGTCGAGAAACTGGAACGGTGGACCGGGCAGGCGCGCGATAATTCTTTCATCATCAAACACGCGGTAACGATCGCCAAATGCCTCGGACGGTTTGCCCACGGCAAAGGCATTGATGGAAGCATAATCAAACAGCACCGGCCTTGCGGTTTCTTCAACGGCGCCTGGCTGCTTTGCCCAGCGTGCCTCGATACGTGCACGGTCAAGACCTGTCAGCTGCAGCGACATGTTGCTCATCTGCACGATGGCGCGACCATCGGCAGACATCAGTGCATCAGCAATCACATAGGGCACACCATCACCATCCCGGTAGCCGATCTCCTTGATGCTTATCTGGTACTCGACCTTGCTGGTGCTTGCCAGCACCTGTCCGCGGCACTTGAGCTTGCTGGTCACTTCCTGCACCGGTTCATAAACAAACTCGCTGGCTTCACCCACCCAGCCCATGCGTAGCAGGTACACTCGCAGGGTGTGCAGGCAGCATTCGTACATCAGGGTGCCGGGCATTACCTGGTCATCCATGAAGTGACAGGTGATAAACCAGTCATCCTCGTGAATGTCGGCCTCGCCCGTGATCATGCCGAGGCCATAGCGGCCGCCCCCTGGTTCAAGGGAAAGAATGCGATGCACCAGGGTCATGCGCCCACCGGGTAAGCCCATGGCATCATCCAGTGACAGCTGTTCAAACACCCCACCAAAACAGCCTGCCAGATCGCCTTTTCTCAGGGCATCAAGCTGTGCATCGCTGTAGCTTTCCTGCCGCATGGCAAGTGGCATGGACCAGTTTTCACTGGTCTTACCGGCTACCGGCTTTTGCTCGAGACTGGTAAGCACGATACCGCGTCCCGCATCCAGCTCCGCCTGGCTGAAGAAACCGGCACAACCGTTTCGCATGGTAATGAGTTTTTCGCCATTGACGGTACCGTCAAAGTGAAAACGAAACAGCCAGGTGTCTCCCTGTCGAAAGAAGTGATCAATATGTATGTCGTAGTGGATCACCTGGCCGGCGTGGGGCAGTGGCCCGTGAAAACAAACTTCCGCATCCAGCAGGCGATAAACCGCGAGACCTTTCGTTTCAAGGTCAATACCGAGGTAGCCCGACAGGAAGAGATCCGCCTGGCCCGCTTCAACAGCAATACAGGTTGGGATCCTGCCCGCATCAAGATACCAGGCACCTTCATGCACATCATGTTCTGTCACCACCCTGCCATGGGTCATTGATGCCGCTTCCCCTTCCACCTCGATAATACGATCAACCAGCATCAGCGGTTCATCCGGTAAGCGTACGCGGGTGGGATAGCTGTCCACTTCGGCAAAGCGTGGTCCAAGCATTTTTGCAATGGAGCCAATGGCAAATTCCATGCACATGTCGCGGTCAAAGGCGACGTCCCTGCTTGTCGTTTGCACCGGGGTCATGACGCTGCTGGTGGTAAACCCCGCCGGTGCATCCTGCAGCAGCTGCATCTGCGCGGAAATGGCCTGGCTCATGGCCTGGTTTATCCCGTTTGCCACGCGCAGGAAAGCCTCTTCCGTTTCCGCCCGCGCGGCCTCGGTGGCAGCAAGCTGTTCAATCATCTGAGACATGGTGTCCAGCTGCCTGTCGAGCCCCGGGTGCGCAATAACCTCGGCCGTGCTTGCCTGCGCGCTTTCCACGCTGGCAGGCTGTGCCTGCTTTTTACGCGGCACAGGGATGTTCAATGCCTGCTTGCCCACCTCGATGGCGAGGGAGTTTCCACTCGCAGCGGGCGCCTCGTTATATTCATATAGCGAAGACAGGTCCAGCTGCACGCCTTCACTGTTCAACATCGCCAGTATGCGCAGCACGTTACCCACATCACTTTGCCCGGCTACGCAGGCGGAACGTGCACGGTGCGGCTTGTCGCCGAGTATTCGACCGATCATGCGTGAACAACTCGCACCGGGACCCATTTCAATAAAGAGTCGAACGCCGTCATCCCAGGCAGCATTCACCAGCCTGGTGTAATCAAAGGTCTGCAATGCCTGGCGGGTTATGGAC
>CAZXDV010000223.1:0-5117 GCA_964639535.1 uncultured Enterobacteriaceae bacterium
ATGCAGGTAATCAACCATGCGGCTTTCCTGCTCTTGATCGACGCTGCCAAGAAAGTGCTGAAGCAGCATGTACTCAGAGGGTATGGTCGCATCTGCCTCGAGATCGAAACGCCACCATCCATCCTCGTCCTGCAGGTTGAGCAGTGCCTGGGCAGATTTTTGCACGGCCTGGCTCAGGGTATCGTTTTGTGCGGCGGGCGCGTGAAAAGGCTGATCCTGCGGCAGTACCGTGGACAGCATCTCTTCGGTAGCGGTTTGGCTGTTGCTCAAAGGCCCTTGTTCGTTCATATGAAAACTATGTAAGACTAGTACAGAATCTCGCTATTTGCGCGAAATTATCAACCTTTTTCGCTATTTATCAATGGGTTTGTAGGTTTTTTATGAAGAAGTGCCGCTTTGCCCCGGGAAATTCCATACCCGGGGCTAAGCGTAAGCTGGATTTGGACAGCCTTGTGCTGGTGCTACAGGGGTTTAAATGCGTTCGAAAACAGCTGCAATTCCCTGTCCACCACCGATGCACATGGTCACCAGTGCGTAGCGACCGTTGATACGCTGCAGTTCATACAGGGCCTTTACCGCGATGATGCTGCCGGTCGCACCGACCGGGTGACCGAGGGCGATGGCGCCACCGTTTGGATTGGTTTTTGCCGGATCCAGGCCAAGACTCTGGCTCACCGACATGGCCTGTACGGCAAAGGCTTCGTTTGATTCGATGACGTCCATATCGTCAACACTCAAACCGGTTTTCTCCATGAGTTTTTCAACGGCAGGAATCGGACCCGTACCCATGAGCATTGGCTCCACGCCGGCATGGCTGTAGCCAACCAGTCTCGCCATCGGTTGCAGGCCCTTGCTTTCTGCCCAGGCCGCATCAGCCAGTGTCAGTGCAGCGGCGCCGTCATTGATACCGGAAGCATTACCGGCTGTTACGCTGCCATCTTTTTTGAATACCGGTCTCAGTTTTGCCATGCCGTCGATGCTGGCATCGGCCCTGACATGCTCGTCGGTATCAAAGATGGTAGTGCCCTTGCGCGACTTTAATTCGATGGGAGTAATTTGATCCTTGAAATAACCCTGTTCAATAGCGTTCAGGGCTCGCCTGTGACTTTCCACGGCAAACTCGTCCTGCTGTTCACGGGTGATGCCGTATTTTTCAGCAACGTTTTCAGCGGTGATGCCCATATGACAGGCATCAAAAGGATCGTGAAGTGCAGCATTCATTGCATCGACCAGGGTTCCTTCCCCCATGCGTTGACCCCAACGCATGGCTGGAGCCCAGTAAGGTGCGGAACTCATGCACTCGACACCGCCGGCGATGGCTGTCTCTGCATCCCCCAGCATGATTATCTGTGCGGCGCTGACTATCGCCTGCAGACCGCTACCGCAAAGTCGGTTTACTGTCAGTGCTGGTGATTCGATAGGTATTCCGCCATTCACTGCGGCAACACGGCTGATATACATGTCGCGTGGTTCAGTATGGATAACGTTACCGATGACCGTGTGCTGAATGTCTTCCCCGCCAAGGCTGGCGCGGGAGATAGCTTCCTTTACCACTGTGGCGGCGAGCTCTCCCGGAGAACTGTTTAGCAGGCTACCTCCGTAGGTTCCGATTGCGGTGCGGGTTCCACTTAAAACAACGACTTCACGAATTTCGGCCATCTCTCTTCTCCTGTCCGGGTAGGCTTGCAATATGATTGCGTGATGTTGCACCGCAACAAAGCGTTTGTCAATATAATTTAACCCCGAATCATCGGTGCTGCGTTTACAATTCAAACAAAATAACCAATGCAAGGAGACTAGTTGATGAGAACCATGATATTGCTGCTGTGTTCGGGCCTGCTGGGTTTGCCGGTAAGCCTGTATGCGCATGATTCCGAGCCGCTGTTTAACCAGGTACACATACAGGTCCAGGCCGAGCGGGATATCGCCAATGACCTGATGCAGGTAATGCTGGTTAGCGAGCACCAGGGCAAGACCCCTGCATCCCTGGCTCGAAAGGTCAACGGGGATACCTCCTGGGCATTGCAGAAAGCCAGGAACAACAATGATTTTAAAGTGAGCACGAGGGCCTACCAGACTTACCCGGATTATCGTGATGGTCGCGTGATTGGCTGGCGAGTCAGCCAGGAAATCATAATTAAAAGTGAAAACATGGCGGCGCTGGGTGAACTCGTGGGTGAGTTACAGGAAAGACTGCAGGTTCGAAACATGCAGTTCAGTGCCAGCAAAAAGTCCCGCGATACAATCGAGGATGAACTAATAGATGAGGCAATGGAGGCCTTTGAACATCGTGCCGGGATTATAAAAAAGCACATGGGAGACCAGGATTACCGCGTGGTGAATATTCACGTCAATAGTAATAACCAGGTTCAGCCCATGATGCGTAACCGCCACAGGGCCATGGCCATGGAAATGGCAGATGCCCCGGCCGTGGAAGCGGGCACGAGCACGGTAACGGTCAGCGTGTCAGGCAGTATCCAGTTCTACTAGTGACAATTTGCCCTAAAGCTAAGAACAAAAAGATCCTGTTCGAATGAATTACGTCCTTTATTTCAATGACATCACACGCATGTGTCGTTAGTCGACCCCAGGCTAGTTCCCAGGAGAGTGGGTAGGGCCGAATTTATTCGGCCATCGATTTGAAAACCCTGGCAGCGGCTGCAATCGTTGCATCGATATCATCATCGCTGTGGGCGATGGAAACAAAGCCGCTTTCAAAGGCCGAAGGAGCCAGGTAAATACCTTCGGCCAGCATGCCATGGAAAAACCTGTTAAAGCGGTCAGCGTCACAGTCCATGACCTGCTGAAACCGGCTGATATTTTTTTCGTCACTGAAAAACAGGCCAAACATGCCACCAAGGTAATTGTATTCAAGGGGTATGGATTCTGCTTCAGCGGCCTGCTGGATACCTGAAACAAGACGACGTGTTTTTGATTCAAGTTCGTCAAAGAAACCGTTCCTGGAAAGAAGCTCCAGTGTCCTGTGGCCGGCGGCCATGGCAACGGGATTGCCTGAAAGAGTACCCGCCTGGTAGACGGGGCCGTCTGGTGCAATATGGTCCATGATGTCACGACGACCGCCAAAGGCACCTACCGGCATACCACCGCCAATGACCTTTCCAAGGATGCTGAGATCGGGCTTGATGCCATATACAGATTGGGCGCCGCCGGCTGCCACTCGAAACCCGCTCATCACCTCATCAAATATCAAAACACTACTGAACTCATCACAGGCAAGGCGCAGTGCACTCAAAAAGGCCGCGGTGCCGGGTACACAGTTCATGTTGCCAGCCACCGGCTCGACAATAATTGCGGCGATTTCTCCACCAATTTCATTGAATACTTCTGCCACCTGGTCTTCATCATTAAATGCCAGGGTGATGGTGTGTTGTGCGAGATCTGCCGGCACACCGGGCGATGTTGGAACGCCCAGGGTGAGAGCACCGGATCCCGCCTTTACCAGGAGAGAATCGGAGTGACCGTGATAACAACCTTCAAACTTTACAATCTTGTCGCGACCTGTAAATCCCCTTGCCAGGCGTATTGCACTCATCGCTGCCTCCGTGCCTGAGCTGACCATGCGGACCTTTTCTATCGCCGGCATCATCTCGCACACTTTGCCGGCCAGGGTTGTCTCGATCTCCGTTGGTGTACCAAAGCTCAGGCCTTTACTTGCGGTAGCCTGGACAGCAGAGATGACTTCAGGGTGAGCATGTCCGAGTATCATCGGCCCCCAGGATGCCACGTAATCGATATAGCGTTGGCCATTCGAATCAAACATGTAGGCACCTTCGGCCCTGTCAAAGAACAGGGGATCACCCCCGACTGATTTAAAGGCTCGAACCGGAGAATTAACGCCTCCGGGTATAACTTTTTTTGCGGCTTCAAACAATTGACTACTCAATGCAATACTCCCGTGTACCTTTTTGCGAGTAAAAAAAAGTATTCTACACACTTGCCGGTGCAAGTACCGAAGTCCATGTCCAGGCTGTCACTTGCCTGCCTGTTTTTCAAAAAGGCCGTACGACGGCAAGAATAATAATGGCGACGAGGAAAAGGACCGGGACTTCATTAAACCAGCGATACCAGACATGACCGTGCTTGTTACGGTCATGTTTAAAATCAAGTAAAAGCTTGCCGCAATAAACGTGATAAATCACGACGGCGAGCACCAGCACCAGCTTGGCCTGCAACCACAAGGTTCCACTGTAAGTTTCCCAACCAAATAAATACAGTGTCCAGAAACCAAATAGAAGGGTCAGGACTCCGCCTGGCGTTGCTATACCAAAATACAGTTTTCGCTCCATTATCTTGAAGCGATCAATACTGACCTGGTCATCACTCATGGCATGGTAAACAAACAGCCTGGGAAGGTAGAAGAGGCCCGCAAACCAGGTGACCATGAATACCAGGTGTAATGCCTTTACCCAGAGCATGATTAGCCTGTCGCTGAATTGGTGGTAAGTAGCCCGATTATTCTTGATCTCAGGTTTTCAACATCGATATCACCAGTGCGGCTGAATATGATTCGGCCGTCCTGGTCGAGCAGGAAGGTACTCGGGGTAAGCGATACATCATTAAACGCACGCGCAATGTCCCCGTCCAGGTCAAGCGAAATAGGATAGGGAATGTTATTGAGGCGCGAGAAATCAAGGATTCGGTTGGGCGGGTCGTAAGCCATGGCGACAGCGATCATCTCCACACCCCGGGGATTCAGGTCCCGGTACAGCTGAACAAGCTCAGGAGTCTTTTTCACGCAGACGGCACAGGTAGTCGCCCAGAATGTAACCAGCACCGGGCGGTTTTCAAGGTCAGGGAGTTGCAGGCGCCTGCCGTCAATCAGCTGGAATTCAAGATCAGCTGAAATAGACGAGGCAGAGTGACTGTAGACAAGCCAGGACAGCGCAACAATACAAAGCCCGCCAAGCGCGGCGGCAATGCCTGTTTTCATATTTCTTCAGTTATCCGAGACACCTTCTGCGGGTTTCATCAACGCCGTTTTTGGACTTTCCGCTTCTCCCGCAAACAGGTTCCTGATGCTGTTTATCAGCTGCCTGATTCCGCGCCATAGCTTTGGCAACAGCCAGATCATCAGGATGACAAAAATCACCAGCCCT
>CAZXDV010000224.1:0-5082 GCA_964639535.1 uncultured Enterobacteriaceae bacterium
AGGTTCAGCGTGTTGTAATCGAACCTGACCTGGCTGATTAATCCCAGCAATATCACTACCGCTGCCAGGGTCAACAGCTTGATCCTGCGGGAGTGTGTAAAGGGCAGGACGAACAGCCAGTGCAGGCCAGGGTGTTTCGTAGTGGAGCTTTTTGTCTCTTTCACCTGCATTGGCACCAGGCTTAACAGGGCCGGGAGCAATGTCAGCGTGACCACCAGGCTGATGAACATACCTGCACCTGAAATCCATCCAAGTTCTGCAACGCCATCGTAATCTGTTGGCATGAAGGCAAAAAAGCCGGTCGCCGTGGTTGCCGCGCAAAGGAAAAGCGAACTGCCGACGTTTACCGAGGACTCCCTGATCGCATGAAAGTTGTCGTGTCCGTCATAGCGTAATTCTCGGTACCTGAGGCAATAGTGAATGGCAAAATCCACCCCGAGTCCGATGTATAACACGGCAAAGGCAACCGATATAAGGTTCAGGTTGCCGACGGTGAGGGTGGCAAATGCCGCAGTCAATACAAGCCCAAACACCAGGGTCAGGAGCGTTGCCGCGACCAGGCGAACTGAACCCAGGCCCACGAGCATGATGATGGACACCATGGTGAAGGCAAGCAGCATGGCAATTTCCGTACCCCGTGTAACACTTAGAAGATCCTCGTGGGAAAGCGCTGCGCTGCCGCTCAATCTTACCCTGGCACCAATGACATTTTTTATTTCACTTGAATTGCTTAGCTGGCGCAAACGCTCCATGTGCTCCTCTGCGGGCAGCAGGTTGCTATAATCAAGACGCGGTTGCAGGATAATAAATTCGCGATATATCCCGGCCTTGTCATCATCGCCTCCCATCAATTGGTGCCACGATACCCTGTGAGACTGGTTTGCCATGATTGCTTCAAAGGCAAGATTAACCTGGCTCAGTAATGGTTCGATATCGATGTCTTCACCATCCTCTTCAGCTGCGATGGCATCATCGAGCATTTCAAACAGACCTTTCAGGGTCTGGTCCTGCGTTAACCTTCCAAGGAATGGCTGAATGGTGGCAAGCTTGTCAGCGAGGTCCTGCAGTTCATCAATATCAAGGAACAGCAGGGCCGACTCGCGAAAAATTGAAAGCTCGTTGGGATAATATACAGAAGAGAAAAGGTCTTCTTCCTTGAGCAGTTCCCGGTACATGAGGTCGGCGGCGTCCAGTGCCGGGTCAGGAGTGCCCGCCTCCACGGCCACCAGTATATTGTCCGTGTACTGTGGAAAATTCGCCTCGTATTCGAGGTCGAGCTTACGCCAGTTTAGCTCCGCAGACAGCATGTCCTTGGTATCTGTGTTCATACCAAGGTTGTTCTTGGTGTATACAAGCGCCATGGCACCGGCGACAACTGCAAGTATGATCACCAGTATCCTGAACTTCTGCACGAAGTCTATCCAGTGCTTCAGCAGTAGCAATGATGCTTTTCGAAATTGGCTCATATTGGTGTGACAGGATTACCTGGTTTTCACTAGACTCTAAACACGTATTGCTTGTCTTCGTCCCTTTCACAGTCCGGGGGGTAGCTGGCACGCTTGTCTATGTAATACTGGCGACGGTGGTCACCCTCTGAAAGACGGTTGTAGGTTACGTAAAGTACGCGTCTTGCCTGTTGCGTCATGTTGGGCTTGGAACGATGTGGAGCAAAAGAATCAAAAAACACCGCGTCACCCGGCTCTGTAGGAATCAGCACGTAGTCGAGTGCATCTTCTTCCAATGGCTTCCACTGTTCACCGATAAGACCCTGCTTGTGATACCCCGGGGCCATTTCCAGGCAACCGTTTTCAAGGGTCGTCGCATCAACACTTATCATGGCGGTAATATGCAGGGAAGCATAGCGATCCCAGCCCGCCTGCACATCCTGGTGAGCCTTGAAGCCATCGCCACCGGGCATTTTGAAATTGATCTTGTCCTTGTACAGGACTGCTTCCTCGCCAAAAAGCTGGCTGCAGTAGCCTTTCATTCGCTCATCGCTGAATAAGCTGCTGAAATTTGCGTGCCAGGGTTCAAAATCTTCGACGCGGGAAAGAATACGCGAGTCATCTACCTGGCTTTTCTCAAAATACATCATGTATTTGCCAGGGACTTCCGGGTAGGCAGCGACTTCATCGGTCCAGTTAATGATGTCCTGCGCCTCGCTCTCGCTGTAGAGCCCCTTAATCAGCAGGTAGCCGTCCTTTTTAAAATCCGCAAGTTGTTGTTCAGAAAGCATAAAAATATTTCATCCCAGGGGTTTAAGTCTGCGCGGTCTTATAAACCATGTGCCTGCATAAGACAAGTCAGGGGCGGCCCGGGGCCGGGTTGATCAAATCAATATGCCGTGACAACCAGGACATTCCCGAGCGAGCCCTGGAGAAATCCCTGCCGAGTCCAATCAATTGTCCAATCAACAGGGGATTTTTCAGGATCGCCAGTGAAAGGGCCCAGGGACTGGCCACGCCGAACTCGTCACAGCTATTAATAATTTCCAGGGGAATTGAGGTGCTCGCGTCATCTACGATTACCCTTAGTACCAGCACTGGCAGCTGCAGTGAAGACGCGGCTATTGTTATAGCACCACTTTCCATATCCAGGGCCAGCGCGCCATATTTATTAAACAACTCATGCTTTTCTCCGGGGCTGCCAACAACCGCCGCTGACTCACATATATCACCAGTGTGGACAGAGAAGGGGTAAGTATCGACATCCCTGGTTAGTCTTTCACGCTGTTCGTTGGCAATATTTAACACGCTGTTGTCTGCAAGAATAATGTTTTCCGGTATCACCAGGTCGCCCGCCTTTAACGCCGGGGACAGGGCGGCCGCTGTTCCAAAACTGACGAGAAGATCAACCTCGTGGGCAGTGAGAGCATCAATTGCACTTCTAACCCGCCCGGGTCCCATCCCGGATAAGACGAGCAGGGTAGAAGGAGACACGGGCGTTGCGATGCCAGGTTGGCAGGGGCCGTCAGCCAGGCAAAGTGCTTCAGAACGTAAGGCCGTGATGATGCCTGTTTTCAATGCCTGTTCGTCCCGCCTAGCCTGTTTCTGACGTGAGCGCAAAGCGTGAATCGAGTTCTGTCTCCGGCAACGAGGCTGCGGTGAGACGAAACATCATGTTCAATAAAGTGTCATGACGAGTCAGGAGGTTGCTGAAGAAGATCGTCGCCTTGACGCTGTTCCTGGAAATTTTCACTTGCCTGCCGGCGTTAAATTCGGGGTTATCATGTATCTTTCGCAAAGTCAGTAGCGCCATACCCAGTGCCCACAGGCAAAAACGCCGGATTCCGACCTCTTCAGGCGGTATCAACAGCGTGTAGCGCAGGGCATTGGCGAGGTGTGAGCGGGCAATTCCGACCAGTTGTGAAAGTGCCTTTTGAAATCCGGGCGTATTCTTTGCGGCGGCCAGGTCTGCAAGGTCAAGACCGTACTGCTCAAACAAATCGGATGGCAACCAGCACATTTCCCGCTGCTGGTCTTCCCAGATATCCTTGAGGATGTTGGTCATTTGCAGTCCCTGTCCAAAGGACACTGCCAGTTTCATCATTTCGTCATAGTGCCTGTTTATGTCCGCGGAGTAGTCACAAAACAACTCGGTCAGCATTTCGCCCACGACGCCGGCAACGTAATAGCAATAGCTATCCATGTCCTGCTGGTCCTCGAGCCCGTTCCTGACATCAGATTCCTGGTAGCGGGACATACCATCGGCCATCAGCCTGATGCATCTCTCAAGGGCCTGTCGCTGCCGGTCATTAAAACTGTGCGTGATACGTAATACGCTTTCCGTATTCTGGATCAGATCTTTTTCATCGGCAGAGGCACTATCCGATAGCAGGGGTGATAGCTCTTCGGCAAACTGTCTCGAGTCTTCACGGTTGGACACGACCGCGATAAATCTCTCGGAGAACTCTTTCTTGCTGGAGAATGGCATGTCCCTGTCATCCTCGATGGTGTCGGCGATTCGACAGAGCAGGTACGCATTGCTTACCACCACGCTCAATTCACCCGGTAACTGGGGAATCGTCAGTGCAAAGGTGCGCGAGACGCCCTGGAGAATATGCTCCTGGTACTGGAAGTCATTGCTTTCGGGGGGCGTGTTCTCTTGTTCGCTCATATCCTGGATGGTTTTATTTTCCTGCGATTATTATGACAAAAGCCCCCGGTAATAAAAGGCGCTTGTGCCACGGCAATTGCGAGGACCAGTTAGCCGGTGATTGACATCACTCCTGGCCTGCCTGGTTTTTTTCGCGCTTTTTCCGCGTGTAATGACGGGCCTCCACGTTGTGCAGGGTCATTAAGCCAGCAGGGTCGAGCAATACATCCCGTATTCGAATTGCCAGTGACACGGCCAGCGCGGTACTGGCATCGATTCCCACCATTGCACCAATTATTACGAAGGCGCCTTCCTGGATGCCGTAACCGTTGGGGATGACAAAGGCAATATCCCTTAATGTTGATGTCAGGCTTCTTAGCATGATGGCATCGAGAAGCCCCAGCGGGTATCCAAGGAAATAGCAGGCCAACCAGACCTCGGCGGTTTCAAGGACAAGTGCCATGCTGCGATAGCACAATGCCAGTAACACGTGTTGCCGCTTCTGGTACAGGTCCAGTATGACCGCATCAATTTCGCGGGCGTTAAAACTGATCCCTTCCCAGGACTCGGTCTTGATCAGCTTCCCTCCAAGATTACTCAGTATGCCCAGCAAGCCAGCCTTTTGAATATGAAAAAAACCTACCGCGCAAATAGCCAGGACCACGAAACCGGTTAATGCGTACATGGCAAGGGCGCTATCCCTGTTACTTAGCATCAGGCAAATTACGCCTGCCAGGCCCCACAGTGCCACGGATGCGGCCTGGATAACCTTATCGACCATTACCGAGGCTGCGGCTTCAATTCCCGGTGTTCCCCACAGCGTGATGAGCCTTGCCTTGGCAATTTCGCCGCCAATGGTGGCCACAGGCAGCAGGTTATTTACAGCTCGTCCCATCCACATGGCCATGAAGGCACGGCCAAACGACGGGCAGGTCCGAGAGACAAGAAGGATTCTCCATCCCTGGGTTGCCAGAAGCAGGCTCGGTA
>CAZXDV010000225.1:0-5016 GCA_964639535.1 uncultured Enterobacteriaceae bacterium
CCGGGGTCGGTCTGATCACCCTGGCGTTGGTGTTACAGCAGGTAGGTTTGCCGGTAGAAGGGATCGCCCTGATTATCGGTGTTGACCGATTGCTGGATATGATGAGAACCGCGGTTAACGTGACTGGAGACGCTTCCGTATCAATTGCAGTGGCCAGTAAAGAAGGGCAATTTGACCCGGAAACCTACCTCGACCCTGAGGCCGGTTCTGTGGGCAGCATCAAGGAAGAGGACGAGGGCGAAGTTTGAAGCCCTGGCAGGCGGGATAGCCTTCAGGTACTTCCGACAGAGTTGTAGCCACAGTCCACGTAGGTAATCTCGCCGGTAATTGCAGAGGCATGATCAGAGCAAAGGAATGCGGCGGCATTTCCTACTTCATCAATGGTGACATTGCGACGCAGGGGGGAAGCTTCTTCCACGTGGGACAGGAATCCCTTGAGCCCCTTGATGCCTGATGCGGCAAGGGTACGAATGGGGCCAGCTGATATTGCATTCACCCTGATTCCTTCAGGCCCAAGACTCGAGGCCATGTAACGTACGTTTGCTTCAAGGCTTGCCTTTGCCACACCCATGACATTGTAATTGGGCATCGCACGAACCGCGCCGATATAGGAAAGTGTCAACATGGCACCGTTTCTTCCTTCCATCATTGGTCGTGCGGCATCCGCGAGAGCGGTAAAACTGTAGGAGCTGATGTCATGGGCCATGAGGAAACCATCGCGCGTGACACTCTCAAGGTAACCACCTTCCAGTTGTTCCTTGGGCGCGTAGGCAACGGAGTGAACCAGGATGTCCAGGTGATCCCAGTAGTCATCGAGTTTTTCAAAGACCTGCTGAATTTCACTGTCCTGTGCCACGTCGCAGGGAACGACGATTTCTGAGTCCAGCTCGGCAGCAAATTTCTCTACGCGGCCACGTAGCTTTTCATTCTGGTAGGTAAAGGCCAGCTCTGCGCCCTCTCGACGCATGGCCTGTGCAATACCCCAGGCAATCGAACGATTGCTGGCGACACCTACGACAAGTGCACGTTTACCCTCTAAAAGACCCATATCCTGCCCCCCGGTTATATTTATAATAAAGGCTGTTGGAACTGCCAGCTGGAGTTTTGATTCGGCCAGCCATGGCGTATTTTGCATGAGCTGTTGTGATGCATCAAGTTAGCCACTGTCGCTAATGACTCCCGCATTCGCAAGGATCCTGGAAAGAGCTTGCAGCTGTTTTTCATAGCTGCGCCAACGTTCAATGGAATTACTGTACATGGGCCTTCTGACCTGTACGCTGCTTGCCGTTCTGACTGCGCGCTGATTAAGGTGAAAGTCCAGGCATGCGGGATCCCAATCAAGACCCAGGTGCTCAATGATCGAGCGGCTTGCCTGTTCCTGGTTGTTTACAAGGTCCTCGTAGCTCGTATTAAAAATTTTTCCGGCAAAGATATCGTTCCAGTGCGCCATGAGCCTGTGATAGTCAACGTAATACTGCCCAAGCTCCTCGAGATCAAAGGAATAAATGTTTCCATGGGCAAAGTAATTCGTGTAAATCGACAGGCAGGTGTCAAGTGGATTGCGCTCGCAATGAATAATCGCCGCGTTGGGAAACATCAGCCTTACCAGGCCCAGTCGATGAAAGTTACCCGGGTCCTTATCACTGACAAACTTTGTATCCGCGCCGCGACTTTTCAGGCCGTCAAGATAGTACTGTGCATGTTGGCGCAGTTCTCCCGCTTCGATGTCGACCATGTTATCGGGGTAGGAAAACTCGTCTTCTCCCTGGCTCCTGATGTCTCGTTCAATATATTCCATGAAAGGTAGTTCACCCGCGCCAGCTACGCTCTCATGACATGAAATTATCTGCTCAACCAGGGTAGAGCCGGAGCGGGGCAGGCCAAGGATAAAGACAGGCCGGCTCGATTCATTGGCATGCTCGCGGAAGCTGTCAAACAGGGACGTGCTATAGACCTGCATCAACCTGTCCACGTGCCGGCTGAAGTCACTGGCCCTGTATCTAAACGTTTCCCGCTTGGCCCGGTTCGCCTTTTCATAGTGGGAGAAAGCCTGCTCCGTTTCCTGCCGGTCATGGTAAAAGTTTGCCAGCGCAAAATGATACTGGGCCCTGTCGTTGGCGCTGGTACCTGGCTGCTGAAGTTGACGCTGTATTTCATCGGCCTGCGTGGATGCAGGGCTTATCATGGATATGTGTAGATGGGCGGCGGGGTAGTCCGCCTGCACCTCCAGCGCTCGCTGGTATGATTCCAGGGCAGCGTCGCTTTCCCCGAGTTCCTGCAGGGCAAAGCCCATGTTATGCCAGCATGCAGCATGACCGGGCTCTAACTCCAGTACTTTGCGATAGGCTTCAATCGCCTGTTGTGGATGTCCCGCCTCATCAAGCACCAGGCCAAGGCTGAAATGCGCCACGGCATTACCCGGCTCAAGGCTTATCGCCTTTTCAATGGTTTTTCTCGCTTCCACGTAGTTTGCAAGCCGCATCAGTGCCATTCCCAGGTTCACCAGGGCGTCCACGTAATTCGGCATTTGCTGAAGCGCAGATTGATACGATGCAATGGCCTCGTCAATTCGCTCCAGCTCCACCAGGGTGTTACCCAGGTTGTTGTGAGCTTCAGCGTATTGCGGTACTTCGCTTACCGCGCGTTTAAACTGTTCAAGTGCTTCCTCCACATGACCCTGTTCCCTGAGAACAATGCCAAGATTGTTGCGAGCCATGACGAAACCAGGTTCATGCTTGAGTGCCTCGCGAAAACGACCTGCAGCTTCTTCGAGCTTGCCCTCGTCCTTGAGTGCATTTCCCAGGTTGTTAATCGCACCGGCAAAACCCGGCCGGATGGACAATGCCTGCTGGTAGCAGCTAACGGCGAGATCAAATTTTCCAAGGGCCCGGTATGCCTCGCCACAATTATTGTGAAAGTCCGCGTCTCCAGGATTAATCTTGATCGCTTTTTCAATGGACTGGACGGCAAGCTCATTTTTGCCAACCTGGTGGGCGAGTACGCCAAGCAGGTGCCAGGCATCAGCCTGCTCGGGGTTTTCTCGAAGTATCCCCTGGTAAATTGATTCCGCTTCCTGCAATCGACCGGACTGGTGAAGTGCCAGGCCCTGCTGTAATAGTTTTCCGGTGTTTTCGGGCATGCCGTTAATGATGCCGAGGTGCTCTACTGGGCACCCTGGTACTGGATACGCTGTCTTGATTTTTCCTTTTCCGGATCGGCGATGGGAATCGCCGAGAGTAAAGCCCGGGTGTAATCATGCTGCGGGTTATTAAAGACTTCTTCCGTCTCACCGTATTCGACAATACTACCCTGGTACATGACTGCGGTACGGTCTGTCAGGTAGCGCACCACTGAAAGATCGTGGGAGATAAAGATCATCGTAATCTGGTACTTCTGGATCAATTCCAGCAGCAGCTCAAGAATCTGGGCCTGTATCGTAACATCCAGCGCCGAGACGGGTTCATCCGCAATCAGCAGGCGGGGTTTGAGAGCCAGTGCCCTGGCGATGGCGATACGCTGACGCTGCCCCCCGGAAAATTCGTGGGGGTACTTGCGTATCGCCTGCGCCGGTAAGCCGACATCTTCCATCAGGGTGACCACCGACTGCAGCAGGTCATCTTCAGTTTTCCTGCCCTGGGTGGAAATGGCCTCGGCCAGTAAATCGTAAACGGTCATGCGTGGATTGAGTGAGGCGTAGGGATCCTGGAACACCATCTGGAAGTCCGAGCGTGCTATTTTCAACTCATCCCCTTCAAGCCCGGTCAATTCGCGCCGGTCCAGTGTAATTGCGCCGCTATCGATGCGAACCAGGCGCATGATGGATTTCGCCAGTGTCGATTTTCCGCAGCCCGACTCGCCAACCAGTCCCAGCGTTTCGCCCTTTTGTAGCTGCAGTGATACGTCGTTTACCGCCAGGTGTTGGCGTGATTCACCGCTATTGAACCAGGAATTGTTATCTACCTGGTAACTGGTGCGTAACTTGTCAATGCTAAAAAAAGCCTCAGCTTCGCGGTCAATTTCAAGGCGACGTTCTTCGGGTTTTGCTGTACTGGGTATGGCGGATAGAAGTTTCTTCGTGTAATCGTGCTGCGTGTTATAAAAAATTTCTTCCGTGGTGCCACTTTCCACGATGTTACCCTGGTGCATGACGATGATCTTGTCAGCGCTTCCGGCGATGACACCGAGATCATGGCTGATGAAAATCACGGCAATGCCATGTTCCTCCTGCAGCTTCTTGATGAGATCAAGAATCTGCGCCTGCACAGTGACATCCAGCGCGGTTGTTGGCTCGTCGGCGATCAGTATGTCGGGTTCAGTAATCAGCGCCATGGCTATCATCACCCTCTGCCGCATACCACCTGAAAATTCATGTGGGTAGGAATTGATTCGGCGTTCGGCATCGGGAATACCCACTTCCTTCATCGCAGCAATGGCCCGCTCACGGGCTTCTTCCCTGGAAATGTCATTGTGCACCGTAAGAGGTTCGATGAGCTGCGCACCCAGTTTCATATAGGGATTGAGCGAGGTCATCGGGTCCTGGAATATCATGGCAATGCGGTTGCCGCGAACTTCGCGTAGCTCGTCCTCCGACATGCTCAGCAGGTCCCTGTCCTCAAACATTGCAGAGCCCGACTCAATACGGGCCGGGGGCATGGGCAGCAATCCCAGCAGGCTGTAGCAGCAGACGGTTTTACCAGAGCCGGATTCACCCACTATGCCCAGGGTTTCACCCTTGTTGAGCTCATACTCAACGCCGTTAACTGCCTTGACGATACCATTACGGGTATGAAAATGAATATGGAGATCCTTGACGCTTAGTAATGACATGATTTCTCTACCATCGTCATCCCCGCGGAAGCGGGGATCCAGTGTTAATTAGTTCCGCCATAATGGCGGACATAATAGGGATTAGATTCCCGCCTGCGCGAGAATGACCTGAAGTTGTTATATGCGTTCGATTCACGTGGTTCCTGGACATTAAAATTAATCCTTTGATGCCTTTGGATCGAGCGCATC
>CAZXDV010000226.1:0-5007 GCA_964639535.1 uncultured Enterobacteriaceae bacterium
AAGAAAGCCGCAAAGAAAAAGGCTACCGCGAAAAAGAAAGTAACGAAGAAGAAAGCAGCTAGCAAAAAAAGCGCGGCAAAAAAGAAAGCCGCAAAGAAAAAGGCTACCGCGAAAAAGAAAGTTGCCAAGAAAAAGGCGACCGCGAAAAAGAAAGTCGTGAAGAAAAAAGCGGCAGCTAAAAAGGCGGCTCCGACTCCAAAAAAGACAGCCAAGGCCAGCAAGGCTGACGCGCCTGCACCCAGGAAAGTCAAGATCGAGCGTTCTGAACCGAGACCCGTTAAGCCTTACAAGATAAAGGCCAACGAAGAATACATGAACGCAGAGCAGTCAGCACATTTTCGAAATCTGCTGCTTGACTGGAAACGGTCCTTGATGGAAGAAGTCGATCGAACCATGCACCATATGCAGGATGAGGCGGCAAACTTTCCTGACCCAAATGACAGGGCTACCCAGGAAGAAGAATTCGCCCTCGAATTGCGTACCAGGGACAGGGAGCGCAAGTTAATCAAGAAAATTGACGAAGCCATGCAAAGTCTTGAATCCGGTGATTACGGCTACTGTGAACTGTGTGGCGTTGAGATTGGTGTTGGCCGCCTGGAAGCACGTCCTACTGCGACACTGTGTATTGATTGCAAGACACTGGATGAAATCAAGGAAAGACAGCTCGGTTAGCCCGGGGTGTGGACCACGTTAAGCTCCTGGCTGGTTAATCCAATCCTGCAGGAAACATACTGAATTCTTCCAGGCTTGAACCGGCTCGCTATATAGGGCGTTTTGCGCCAAGTCCCAGCGGCCCCCTTCACTTCGGTTCAATAGTTGCCGCGCTGGGTAGTTACCTCGATGCAAAAGCCAACAAGGGGCAGTGGCTACTTCGTATTGATGACCTTGACGCGCCAAGAACCAGGCCTGGCGCGACCTCTTCCATCATGCATTCACTTGAATCCCTGGGATTACACTGGGATGGTGAGGTGCTGCTGCAGAGCCAAAGACTCGAGGCCTACGAGGCTGCGCTCGAAGCTCTTCGGGGCCGTGAATTGCTCTACCCCTGCTATTGTTCAAGAAAAGACACCAGGCGTCTTCCCTACCCGGGTACCTGCCGTAACAAGTCCCTGCTCACAAATAAACAACATGCCCTGAGGATAAGGGTCGACAAGGGCGAAGCAGGACTGGTTGACCTGCTACGCGGAGATTATGTCCAGGATATAGCAAAGGAATCAGGGGATTTTATTGTTCGCAGGGCGGACAGTATTTATGCCTATCACAGTAGTGGATGATGCCTTCCAGGGGGTGAGCCATGTTGTAAGAGGATCCGATTTGCTCGGTTCCGGTCCGGCCCAGGTATTCCTGCAGGGTGAACTGGGATTAACAAGGCCTGCTTATCTTCACCTGCCGGTGGTACTTGGAAAAGACGGACGAAAAGTGTCCAAGACAGAAGGTGCAGAAAATATCCTGGACTTGCTATCACCACAACAGGTTCTTACCAGGGCCCTGGACTTTCTCGGACAGTCACCGGAAAGTTTCCCACCGACTGCTGATGTAAAAGTGATACTCCAGTGGGCAGTGGGTAAGTGGAACAGGGAGCGAATTCCCCGGGGGTCAAGCTACGTGGAGCTTTGATACGGTAGCGTCAATTAGCTTAAGCTTCAATAAGATAGCGAAATCGAGGAGCGGCAGCTGGAACTTGTTACCCGCTAGCCCTGAACTTGGGCAAGGAATACGAATCTTACCAGGAACGAAAATATGAAGAAAAAATTCCCTGTGCTACTCTTTTGACCATCAATAAGGACTACTTTTCAGTTATGGCTCACCGGATTTGCTTACTGTTGTTACTCGCGGTCTTTGCACAAGGATCGTTGGCCGTGGACAAGATCAATGTTCTGGGATTGTTTACCAACAAGGCAATCGTCAAGATAGACGGTAAGCAGAGAGTTTTGTCACCGGGCAAGCCCTCTCCCGAGGGCGTATTACTTATTAGCGCTAACAGTAGCGAAGCCGTGATAGAAATCGATGGTGTCCGGGGAACCTACACCCTTGGTTCTCATATTGGTGGAAATTACAAGTCTGCGGCCGCCGGGAAAACGTCCACTATTGCCCCCGATGCCAATGGCATGTACTGGGCGAATGGAAGTATAAACGGATTCCAGGTGAAATTCGTGGTTGATACCGGGGCCACACTCGTTTCCATGAACAAGCACCAGGCAAAACGAATTGGGCTTCAGTACAGGCTTGAAGGTCGTGAGTCATCAGCAAGCACCGCCTCTGGAATCACAAAGGTTTATATCATGAATCTCGATCGCGTCCGTGTCGGCGATATTGAGGTTCGTAATGTTGAAGGAGCTGTACACGACGGTGATTTCCCCGAGGTCATCCTGCTTGGCAACACCTTTCTCAACAAGGTCAGCATGAAACGCGAAGGCCAGATCCTGACACTGGAATCACGGTAGGCAACATGCATCTCCTGCTTATAGATGGTTTTAACCTGGTTAGACGAATCTATGAAGCAAGAACACCCAGGCACGATGAATCACTTGACGACGAAATACTTGAGAGCGCGTCGCTTTCCCTTGGCAGGGCCTTGAGGCAACACCAGCCAAGCCACGCCTGCTGTGTTTTTGATAGTCACGAAACCACCTGGCGTCACGACCTTTTTCCGGCCTACAAGGCAAACCGTAAGCCGACTCCCACGCCGTTACTGGACGCTATTCCCAGGTTTGAGCATGAATTTGAAAAAATTGGTGTTAAAAGTGTCTGCAAACCTCATTTTGAAGCGGATGATGTTATTGCTACCATGGCTGTCGCGGTTGGCAACAAGGGTAAACGGGTTACCATACTGTCAACAGACAAGAACTTTTTGCAACTGCTTGGAGAGAATATTCGCGTCTTTAACCATTTTAACGAGGAGGAATATGACAGCGCCTGGGTTATAAAAAAATACGGCGTAACGCAGCAGCAGCTGGTTGACTACTGGGCATTAACGGGTGATTCCACCAACAACATAGCAGGTGTTCCTGGCATAGGTCCAAAGACAGCACAAAAACTTATTGAGGAATATCAGTCGCTCGATGCTCTGCTGGGCGCTCCGCCAGCAGATAAGACAGGTAAAAAGATCGAGCAACACAGGCAGGATGCCGAAGATGCGAGAGAGCTTATCAGCCTGAACACCAATGTAAATATAGGCATTAATCTCAACCAGTTCAGGCACATAAAACCGTCTTGAAAGGAATAAGCGAGTCATGAGCCTGGAAATTTCAAATTCTGACATGAAGTTTATGAGTGAGGCTGAATCGTGCAGCTTTCCAGTTGACGCTTTTGATCATAGAGCACATTTACGGCTTGCATATATTTACCTTGTGCGGGACGGCAACACCAGGGCTGCAACGCAAGCCATGAGGAAAACCCTTATTCAACTGCTTGAGTCAATTGGCGTAGATCCATCTGCAAAGTTTCACGAAACCATGACCGAGGCCTGGATTAAAGCTGTGTATCACTTTATGAATAATACCGAACGGGCCCTGTGCGCCAATGAGTTTATTGATCAGCACCCTCAAATGCTTGATTCCAGCATCATGCTGTCACACTACTCTGCTGAAGTGCTTTTTTCCAATGATGCTCGTAAGTCATTTATTGAACCCGACCTTGAAGCTATTCCGAAACATGATAATTAGCCCCTGGCATATGATGCGATACCTGTTTTTTCTGATTCTGCTTGTTGCAGGCTGTGAAAGCAGTGTTGAGAACGTTGCCGGCAAGCTAAGTAGCGAAGGAATGCTGGCGCGAATTTCTTCCGGGAATGCGCCAGTAGTTATTGATGTGAGGTCGCAGGAGGAATATCAGCAGGGCTTTATACCAGGCGCGCTCCACGTTCCCCACGACAAGCTGGAAGACAGGCTTGCCAGTCTTGGATTATCCAGAAGCGAAGAAATAGTTGTTTACTGCCACAGCGGCGGGCGAGCGGGGAAAGCTGAAAAGATCCTGCTGAAACAGGGCTTCAGCAATGTAAAAGATCTTGAGGGTCACTGGCAGGCCTGGGTAGAGAACAAGTTGCCCGTTAGTAAACTATAGCCCTATTGACCGCACAGCTGTTTTTTCACCTGTGGCATCATGATGAACTTCCAGGGAGTTGGCATTCTTTCCGTGACCGCCACTTCGATGATTGCCGGTCCATCACTGGCCAGTGCTTTCTCAAGTACCGGTTTAAGTGTTGCAGGAGAATCCGCCTTGTGACCTGCTATTCCATATAACTCGGCAAGCTTCGTGAAGTCCGGATTATGCAGGTCGGAACAGATACGTCTTCCTTCAAACCATTCATCCTGCTGACGCTGTACATTGCCAAACTTGTTGTCATTAAAGATGATCGTCACGAGGGGAATATTGTATTGCGCGGCGGTAGACATTTCCTGGACATTGAACATGAATCCGCCGTCACCACTTACCTGCACAACTTTCCTGCCAGGATTTACAGCTGCAACGCCAAGAGCCGTTGCATAACCAAATCCCAGGGTCCCCATTTCACCGGCAGTAATGTGTTGTCGCGGCGCATAGGTATCGAAGCCAAACCAGGAGGTAAAGCCAACCTGGGTCACTTCATCAACAAAGATACCGTCATCTGGAAGTACATCACGAATGACATCGAGATAAGCCATTTGTGGCACCACGTGCCCGCGCATTTCTCCGTAGATCCTTTCTCTCAAGGCCAGCATTTCCTCTTCACGCGAATTTCTTGAAGTGTTGTGCTTCTCAACAAGGGGCAACAGGGCCTGCAGGGATAATTGAGCATCTGCGACAACAGCGACGTCTGGTTCGTGTAGACGACTTATCTCTATCGGGTCGATATCGATATGGACGAAGCGGGTTTGTTCGTCTTTGCCCCACATCATTAACTGGTCCTTGATGCGTGAGCCAATGGCAATTACGGCATCGGTTTTTTCCCACAGGGCATGCCCCATGGGGGCGTTGGCATGAAGATAGTGCCTGGCGCTCATGATGCCCTTGCCGGCACGCTTGGAT
>CAZXDV010000227.1:0-4983 GCA_964639535.1 uncultured Enterobacteriaceae bacterium
ACGCTCGGATTTACCAGTGAAGGTATTAAGTACATTGGTACCCTTGCCCAGTTTACCGGAGTAGATACGTATAAAGGTCAAGGCACCATAGCGGTCATCCATGATCTTGAACGCCAGCGCGCGTAGCGGCTTACTGGGGTCAACCACGGCCAGCTCACCGGTTTCATTACCTTCAAGATCAATTTCCGGCTGCGGCTTAACCTCGGTTGGATCCGGCAGGTAGTCCACGACAGCGTCAAGAACGATTTGTACGCCCTTGTTCTTGAATGCTGAACCACAGAAAGTCGGAAAGAAATCCAGGTTGATCGTGCCTTTTCGAATACAGGCCTTGATGTCCTCGATGGATGGCTCGTTACCTTCAAGGTACTGCTCCATGATGTCATCATCCTGTTCAACCGCCGTTTCGATGAGCTTTTCACGCCACTCTTCAATCTGATCGGCCATTTCTGCAGGTGGCTCTTCGATGCTGTACTTGGTTGCATCGGTATCCTCATCCCAGATCCAGGCCTTGCGGGTCAACAGGTCAACCACACCCTTGAACTGGTCTTCAATGCCAATGGGAAGCACCATCACCAGCGGATTTGCATTCAGAACTTCCTCGATCTGGTTAACCACGCGGTAAAAATCCGCGCCGATGCGATCCAGCTTGTTAACGAAGATAATACGTGAAACCTCGGAATCGTTTGCGTAACGCCAGTTCGTTTCTGACTGGGGTTCAACGCCACCGGAACCGCAGAATACACCGACGCCGCCATCCAGTACTTTCAATGAGCGATAGACTTCAATGGTGAAGTCAACGTGTCCGGGAGTATCGATAATGTTCAGGCGGTGATCGTTCCACTGGCAGCTCGTGGCAGCAGACTGGATGGTAATACCCCTCTCCTGCTCCTGCTCCATGAAGTCGGTAGTAGCCTCACCGTCATGCACCTCGCCGGTCTTGTGAATTTTACCGGTGAGCTTGAGAATACGCTCGGTGGTGGTGGTTTTGCCCGCATCCACGTGGGCGAAGATACCTATATTCCTGTATTTGCTTAAATCGCTCATATTCCTGCTTCTTTCAAAGGTTGTACTGTTTCATCGGGAACTTGACGGAGATGTCAGGCTCTATTCATGGCTCTCAATCCTGTGCGAATGAGGCCATCAGCCATGGCGCGGTTTCGCTTGAGAATTCTGTGAGGCTGCCGTCAAAAAAGGCGCGATTATAAACGAGTTTTGGCAGATATGTAATGTGAAGATAGAGGAAATTCCGGGGATTTACCGAAATACGCGGGACGCGTCCTTACAATCCTGGCGATTTTGACTTAAGTTGCTGTTATTAATGAATTTTATTGAAACGAAGACAGAGAATGACGAGTAAACTCCTGCAGCAAATCAGGGACTGCACGCTGTGCCGGGAGCACCTGCCCCTTGAGCCCAGGCCGGTTTTGCAATTTTCCAGCCATTCACCCGTGGTCCTGGTGGGCCAGGCACCCGGCATCCGGGTACATGAAAGTGGCCTCAACTGGAACGATCCCAGCGGCAAGCGCCTCAGGCAATGGCTTGATACCAGTGACGAGGAATTTTATGACACCGAGCGCTTCAGCATCGTCCCGGTGGGTTTTTGCTACCCCGGCACTGGCAAAAACGGCGATCTTCCACCGCGGCCCGAATGTGCCGCAAAATGGATGGATCGAGTGATGAAGCATATTCGCGAAAAAGAGCTTATCGTGCTCATCGGTCAGCATGCCCAGCGACATTTCCTCGGAAAAAGCCGAAAATCGACCCTCACGGAGACGGTAAGGCACTGGCAGGACTACCTGCCCCGTTATTTCGTGCTGCCCCATCCGTCGCCGCGGAACAATATCTGGCTGCGCAGGAACCCGTGGTTTGAGCGTGAAGTGATTCCAGCACTGCAGAAGCAGCTTTCGCTCTTCAAAGAATGAAAATTTCCAGCGCGATATCCTCAAATTTCAATGGGAAGTCTATTGAACTTCTGAACCGGGTGGGTACCATGGAAATGCAGAATAAACAGGGGAAACACCAGCCATGGCAAAAAAAACTGCAGCGAAGAAAGCAGCCCAGTCGGGCAAGCGCCGGGGAAAACCGAAGAAGTCTATCCAGCGTTACCTGGATGCCGAGCACGGCATCCGCAACCACTGGTGGCCAGCACTTTTCAGCTCAGAACTTGAAGAAGATGATGTTAAGGGCATTACCATTGCCGGCGAGCGAATTGGTCTACGCAGGGCAAACGGCAAGGTTTATGGTTTTCGCGACCAGTGTGTCCACCGTGGTGTCAGGTTATCCCAGCAACCCACCTGCCTGACCAAGAAAACGGTGACCTGCTGGTACCATGGTTTTACCTACAATCTGAAGGACGGCACCCTTTGCGATATCGTGGCCTCCGCCAATGATCCTCTCATTGGGCGTACCAGGATTCGAACGTTTCCGGTGAAGGAATTCCGCGGCATCATTTTTGTCTTCGTCGGTGACGAGGACTACGAGGTGCCATCACTGCTGGATGACCTGCCTCAAAAAGTGGGTCGCAAGGAGCAATTTCGCACTCCCTGCATCCAGGACAGGGACGCCGTCGCTCGCGGCATCCACAGGAAATGCGTGGGTGACTGGCGCCTTGCGGCAGAAAGCGGCGGAGATCCCGGGCATATCATGATTCACCGGAAGTCCGCCCTGGTGCTGGCGCTGGATATTGCCCTGTCGCTGGGTGAACCGGTTAGCGGTGCGGATTCCCTTCTCATCAGCGACCAGGACTGGCCAAAGCGTATTACCAAGTACTTTGACAACATTGAACCGGTAATGCACAGGGAAGACCTGAATATTCATACCTATGGAACAACGCCACCCTACGGCCTTCGAGTATCACTGTGCCTGCCGGCGATTCTCTTTGTTGAAAACTGGCCGCAGCCCGGGATGACACAGTATGAGTGGTATGTGCCGGTGGAAAAGGGTTACCACGAGTACTGGCAGGTACTGGTGAAAAACTGTCCTACGGAAATGGACAAGGAAGACTTTAATCTCCGCTACGAGAATGCGTGGGAGGAACTGGCCCTGAAGGATGGTTTTAATGATGATGACATCTGGGCCAGGGAAGCACAGGAAGATTTCTACAACAATCGCAATGGCTGGGACGAGGAGCAATTGTTCTCTATGGATCAGTTTATCGTGGAATATCGTAAACTTGTGCATAAGCATGCGCGGGGTGTTCAACCACCACCGAATAAATTATAACCAATCAGTAACAGCTAACACCTGCATGGAACAAAACGCAGACACGCCACGAGTACGTCCCTGTAGGCTCGTAGCTGTCCTTCCATGGCCAGCTACGGTCTGCTTTCTTGTACCATGCAGTTGTTTCAAACGTAACCAGGGCGGTATATGAACTCAAGAGAAATAGAAGGTTGCAAGAATCTCACGGTAGATGTCGACGGCATCACCACTCACTACTACGAGGCGGGAAGCGGCGCACCGGTCATCCTCATCCATGGAGGTGGTGCGGGGGCCGACGCCTGGGGTAACTGGCGCGGTTGCATCATGGATTTTGCCGAGCACTTCCACGTATTCGCCATCGACATGATCGGCTTTGGTTTTACCGACAAGCCTGATCCGGCTGACTTTCTTTACGACCAGGAAGCCAGGGTCAGGCACGTTGGTGGATTTATCAAGGCGCTTGGTTTGACGAATGTGAATCTTGTTGGAAATTCCATGGGTGGTATGACGTCCATGGGTGTGGCCATAGAAAACCCGGAGTTAGTCGATAAAGTCATCCTGATGGGCAGCGCGGGAATCCATGCGCCGATAAGTGATGAGCTAAAGTCCATCATGCACTATGACTTCACAACAGAAGGCATGGAAAAAATCGTAAGTGGCCTGACCAATCCGAATTTTCACGTTGACCCGGAAATCGTCAACTATCGCCACGAACTCACCCTGGACCCGGCTACCAGTGCCGCTTACAGCGCCATCATGGGGTGGATAGGCGAACAAAAAGGCCTGTACTACGCGGAAGACTATATTAAAAAATTGTCTCACCCGACACTGGTGGTGAATGGCAAGCTCGACAAGGTGGTGCAGCTTGATTGTGCTTACCGGCTGCTGGAGCTGATTGATAATTCCACCGGCTATATCATTCCCGACTGTGGCCACTGGGCCATGATCGAACACCCGGCAAAATTCGCACGTATTTCCCTGTCATTCCTGATGCAGGATTAGGCATTCAGGCTTCCCGGGCCGCATCGGAAATGGCAGGGGCTACACCCAGGGACGCCGCAAGCCTCATCGTATACAGGCATAGAGATAAGCGTCTACAGACCTTGATGGGCAAGCGCAGTGAACGGGCAAAATTTGCGCCTGGAATTTATGTATTCCCCGGGGGTAATGTCGAGCAGGTCGACAAATCCGTTGATACCCCACATTGCTTCGATGCCCAGGATCTTACCGGCCGCGATGACAGTAAATTGCCTACGCTGGCAATCACGGCAATCAGGGAAACCTGGGAAGAAACAGGCGTGATGGTGGGGGTCGAGGGAAAGGTAGACGGAACCGGGAGCCCGGCCTGGGCAGCATTTGAAAGCTCGGGACTGGTGCCGGCCCCTCACAAGTTGCACTACATCGGCCGCGCCATCACACCGATGTATTCCCCCACACGATATCATGCCCGGTTTTTTGCTACTGAATGGAAAAACTGTGAAGGGGAAATAAAAGGTGGTGGTGAGTTGTCCAATTTACGCTGGGTGGACGCGACAAACCCTGAAAACCTTCCCATGTATGATGTGACTGAATACATGCTTGAGCAATTGAACAAGATGCTCAATTCACAGGAGACAAGAAACCTCGTGGTTTCTTACCGCTTGAATGAAACCTTACTGCGTTACGAGTAAGAGTAAAAGTCCTAGCCCGTCCAGCCGAGCCCCGCAGACACGCAGTTAATAGAAAGAAGCAGCGGAATCAGGTCATCCCGATCACCGGTTTTGCGAAAGCGTTGAACAAGTT
>CAZXDV010000228.1:0-4977 GCA_964639535.1 uncultured Enterobacteriaceae bacterium
TGCCAGTTGCCCAAGATGGTTTTCGTCTGGCCGTTGAAAGCCCATGTCGCGCGTATCGTCATTGCCGATCTCCTCGCTGGCTGGTTTCGATGCCAGCGCAATAAGATCGGGGACCACTGACCGTCAGGGTAATTCCCGCGCGGCCTATGGAGACCACAGGGGGACCATGCCGATGAACCGCGTCTCCGTGCAGATGCAGGGGTGATCGCCGTGAGGGCGGCGCACAGTGCGCCAGCCGGGTTTGCGACGGGATCACCATGCCCGAGGCACGCCCCTGCGTTCCTGGCTCAATACAACGCTGCCGCGCGCGCGTTTCGCTCTCGATCCTCGAGGTTAGTTGCAGATCATTCCGAGTTGCACAACGGCAGGCCGCCATGCGCCTCGACATGCTCCCAGATCAGCCGTCGCTCGGCATAGGCAATGTAGGGATGAAGGATTTCCGGCTTGGGGTCGATGTCGTCAGGCATGTGCACCGAAACGAACAGGCCAGTCGTGTCGCCATTGAACACGCCGTGAAACGTGACGCCCCCGGCATGGCCTTTCCGCCCAGTGGTCGCTGACCTGTGGAACGTCCGTATCCTGTGGCGTATCCCCTTCGCACCCCATGTCCGACCGATGTAGACGGTGTTACCCGGTTCGTCACGCGCGATCAGATAAACGCCCGCGCGGTCAGGCAGGCTTGCACGGTCGGTCCACGCGACGGGATGGGACAGCGCCAGTTCCACCAAACCCCGATCTGCGAGCGCCCTCGCGATTGACTGGTGATCGGGGTGTTGGAAATCCGCTCTGACACGGACCCTGTGCCTTTAGCCGGGCGGCCTGTTGTATAACACAGGCACCCCGACCATAGGTCAAAGGTGTTCAGCCGGTTGCCCGGCCTAGTCAGAGAGGGGTTTCCACGCCCCAACACGGCTGCGTCTGCCGCGTCGAGATCAGTCATAGCAGCAGATCGAGAAAAGCCAAAGATGTTCTGGGGTTATCCCTGACACGCTTCCGGCCTTCGTCTTATCGATCTGCATCAGAAACTTAGGAGATCGAAATGACCGATATCGTGACGCTCAAGGCAATCTGCGACGAACTCAAGATCGAACCGCGCGAGGCCCGCGAACGCCCGCGCGCTGCTGCCAGCGACGCCAAGGCGAACCCCGAACTCGCGAAGGCGAGGAAGCCACGTACACCGTGGCAATGGGTGAAGGGGTCCAAAGCACTTGAGGAGGCAAGACGCGCCATGAAAGGCGCTGCGAAGTGAAATTAATTGGAGGCGTCGGTCGACCACTGACGCCTCCAAGCTGTCGTATATGTTAGATGTCCCGCAGGATCGCCGCCAACGCAGTACGATCCACTAACTCTCCATGCTTGTCGAGTTCGTTCGTCAATTGGCGCAGGAACTTGGGCAATGCTCCATCGTCGGCGTCGATCAAGGGAAGCCACGCGATCAATGCTTGATCGAAGTCGAGCACCTGAATACGCAGGCCAAGGAGATTTCGCTCGTTTAGATACTTGTCGATCTCGGCTTTTTCCACGCCGTCAGGAAGCCATTTCGCTCGCGTCAAAAGAATGCCGCGCTCTGCATTATGTTCGACCATCTGGTCGGCGAGGTTTTCGACAAAGTGCTTAACAACTTGCTGATCTTTGACCTCTGCGACGGTATGCACAGTCTGCCCCGAAATGCAGAGTGCGTCATAGGGAGTGGGGTCATTAACGTGATGGCTCGTTACCTTATCCCACATGCCACCAAGCTTTTCGCCAACATGACGCAGAATAGCGACGGATGCCGTTTCCAGACGCTTGCCCCCAGTTCCACCGTCGAGCCACTGGGTAAGCACGCTTGAGACGGCTTGCACCGTGAGGCGCGGAGGAATCCGGTACTCGATCTTCTGAGACTCCAGCCGCGACACTTCTTGGTAGAGGAGCCAAGTCAGCACGTTCCCGGCAATCGCAGGGTCGTCTTTCGTTTGGTGCAAAATGAAGTTCAGTTCTTCGGCGCCTGACAGCTTGTTGTTGCGCCGCTGCACCCAATCGTCATCCACTCGCTCTTCACGATACGGGTTCGATACGTAGGGGTCAGCCGAGGGCGACCACTTAACCTCGGCATCGGCAGCCATTTGAACCAGTACGGGCCGTGTGGTCCTCTTGTAAAGCGAGCGAAAATCAACCCCTCCGTGCTGCACCTGCAAGATATGTGGTTCGATGTTAGGGTCCACAGCAGTTCCCGCGAGGTTCGTCAGCGCCACCATTCGTGCGGTCTCTTTCCCGTTCTCTACGAGGTCGACACATGCCTGTGCTAGTGACGCATCGAGTCCATGCTCCTCCGGGCTCATGTCCCTTGCCGCCGCGAGTGAAGCTTCGATGCGGGCTTTCATATCGTCCGCCAAAACGTTATTGGTCACTGAAGAGATCCTTTTTGAGTTTGTGACTGAGCTTCAAGATGGACTCTCCGCATAACTCATTCAAGAACTCACGCGAATTTTTTCGTCCGTTAGACGCACGTTAACCGCTTCGAGAGAACCTTTGCGGAACATCAAGCGCTTGAGATCATGGTTTCGTCATTTACTGAGGACGCCAAATCACCTAGGTTTTGTGCAATAAAACCTCTGCGACACACTCGCTTGTATCGCCAAGGGAGAACACTATGACGAAAAACACACTGGCGGCTGTGTCACTCTTTTCTGGGGCCGGAGGTATGGACGTTGGCTTCGTGTCGGCAGGCTTTGATGTCCAGATTGCGAACGACATCGACCGAGACGCATGCCTGACCTACGAAAAAAACCATTCTGGGCGCATTATCCAAGGCGATTTGGTCGGCAAGGCGCACCTGCTCAAAGGCCATGAAGGTGTCGACATGCTATTCGGGGGGCCGCCCTGCCAAGGCTTCTCCGTTGCTGGGAAAATGGACCCGAACGATGAGCGGAGCAAACTCCTGCTTTCGTTCTTCGATGTCGTAGATATGCTTAAGCCCACAGCTTTCGTCTGTGAAAACGTTAAGGCACTTGCTCAACTGGAGAAGTGGTCGGGCGTCAGAGATGAAGTGATGGCGCGTGCGTCGGCAGACTACAACGTAACAATGGTTGTGCTGTCCGCTAACGACTTCGGCGTGCCGCAGAAACGTGAGCGCGTGTTCTGCATCGGCATCCACAAACGGAGAGGTGTTCTCACGCCTGTAGCGTTTGACGCGATGGTGCGTGAAATGCTTGAGCGCCAGAAAAGCGCTGCGGAAACGGTTCAGGAAGTTATCCGTCGAATGGGGCGAGCCGGGAGCGAAGGAAACGCAGAGATTTGTAATGCGAAAATCACTTTCGCGAAGGCACCCGTCCTGCGCAAATCTCCATACGCTGGAATGCTCTTCAACGGCGCTGGACGTCCACTTGACGCCAAGGGGTATGCGCCGACGCTTCCTGCCTCAATGGGGGGCAACAAGACGCCAATTGTCGATGAGGGAGAGATTTTCGATGGGCTTCCCAGCTTTGTTGAGAGCTACCATAAGGGCCTGATGTCGGGGAGGAAACCAAAGACAGGATATGCTCCTTCACGCCTTCGCCGCCTCACGGTCGCGGAGTGTTTGAGGTTTCAGACCTTTCCTGAGACTTACAAGTTGGCTGGTCGACAGAGCGCTAAGTACCGTCAAATCGGGAACGCTGTTCCCAGCAAGCTGGCCGAGGCTGTTGCAAATGTCGCGCGCGATCTTCTTGCTCAGGATAGCCTCACTCATCTCGCCGAACATCTCAACGGGATGAAAGTTGCCGCAGAGTAGCGGTTCGCCTTTTTGCGAATAGCATTGGGCGTAGGCAGCTTGCAGAATCTGCCTCGCCCATTCCAGAAGCTGCGTCTCTAGGATGAAAGTTTTCTCGTGATACCCAAATGATACCCAAGACGTCTCAGCCGACGCTCATCGTGCAGTGACAAAAGCGCAAGCCTTTGTTTTGTTGCGTAAAAATGGTGCCCGGGGGCGGAATCGAACCACCGACACGAGGATTTTCAATTTTCCTGAGTTAGCTTTCAAACGTATTCAAGCCGTTTCAACCTGCCACGCAACCAATTGACAAGCATGAGATTTCAATGAGCGTAAGGCTTCAAGTCGTTGCATCTTAACGCGTTCTAACTTGCGGATTCTGGAACCCATGAGGCACCCACGAGTTCCAGCCGCCGCCTTCGGGTCTCAACCTGCAAACAACGCCCAAAGCACCACAGACAGCGCCGAGGCAATCACAACAGATGTAGCAAACCCAATGTGCACCTCGACTGCGTCCTTTGCCCAGGGGACAGGAATAATTATCACGACTGATTTCTTCATGGGTTTTCTCCTTTCCTTCATCTACCTCGGAAATCCAAATAAATATTTCAATATCAATAATTTAGATGTCCGTCTGGACTACTCGGACTGCATGTTCCAACCTTCTGTCCGGCAGGTCTGAACCGTCTGGAAGTCCAATCGCTCTCTTCATTTTGAACAGTCGACTTGCGATGAACTGTTCGATACGCTTCGAACCGAGTCGTGGAGCCGGAATTGAGCATTGAACCCTAATGAATTGAAACTGCAGGGAGAGCCAACCCTTCATTTAAATGTAGTTGCACCTGCACTGGCGATGGCTGCTATATATTTCGAGATGTCAAAGCAATTTGCGTTGGCGTTATCTGAGATCATAGAAAGCAATGGCATTAGCGCTTCCTCTCTATCAGTTAGCGAGAAAGAATTTCGATCACATCTTTCAAAGCTTCAAAAGGACAACTCTTTTGGGGTTCTAATGATTGTATGGTCGTGCTCCGATTTCGTGTCCGACCAGGCTTTTGAAGCCGCGGGCTTGCAAAAATCTCAAAGACCCAAACCGCCTCTGACCAAGTTTGGTTTGGCAAAGTCCCTATTCTCATCGACCGGCTCAGGATCGGATGATGCGTTTGCCAACGCGAGCAAAGTTCAATCAGAATGACCTGCCCCCCGAAACTTCCCTCGTTCTGATGTAGGGTTTGCTCAACCTTTTG
>CAZXDV010000229.1:0-4945 GCA_964639535.1 uncultured Enterobacteriaceae bacterium
TGGTGGTGACTTTGGTTTTGACCTGACCGCCAACCCCAACGAGGGTCTGAAACGGGTCAGTAGCGAACTGGGTAACAGTAACAACAACGGTGCTTTTGGCGGCGGTCTCGATTTCTACACCCCGACCCGACCCTGCGATGTTGACTCCCGCGGCTGTTTACCGGGCTACATGAACTGGGATGAGAATGATTTACGCTTTCCCGAGTTCACCAGCCGTCTTGGTTTCCTTCGCGAAATGTACATTGATGCCACCATGCCTTTTGACAATGGTGACGAAATTAACTTTCGTGTTGGTCGCCAGCAGGTTGTCTGGGGTCGTACCGACCTGTTTCGAGTGCTCGACGTGGTTAACCCGGTCGACTACTCCATCCAGAACATCTACGAGGAACTGGAAGATTCACGTATCCCGGTGGGCATTTTCTCCGCCGAGTATCGCGCCGGTGCAGTGGGTGCCTTTGACGACCTGAACTTCCAGCTCATCTGGAACTTTGAAAAATTCCGACCCAACTTCCTTGGCCAGGGTGGTATGCCTTACAACATCCTGCTTGCCGGTGACCTTTTCAGGGCGCTGGGTAACTGCTGGCAGAACGGTTGTACGGTAAGTAACTTTGCCACCGGCCTCGCCACCGAAGGAAACCTGGCCACGGACTTCCCGGCCCAGACCATCGGTATTCGTAATGTGAATATCCCTGACTGGAAGGCTGACCAGGGTGGTTTCCGTATCGAGGGTGTGTTCAAGAGTGTAGGTTTCTCTGTTAACTTCCTGAGCTACTACTCACAGTTGCCGTCCCTGCGTGGTGGTATTCCAACGCGCAACCCGTTCGTGGGTTCAACCATTCCTGCAGCCGGTTGTCCGCCTGCTGCTGTGAGCCCGGATTTCGCACTCTGTCCGCTTGGATTTAACCCCTTTGATCCGACAGACGTACCGGGAGCCTTGCGAACCCGCGGATTTGTGCCTGCCTTTGACGTGCACTTTCCACGTGTCAACCTGGTTGGTGGTTCTGCCGACTTTTATATTGACCCGATCAAGTCTGCTATCCGGGTCGAGGTGGCACACACCTCCGGCGAAGAATTTGCCGACACCTCGCAGTTCAGGCTGTTTTCTGAATCCAACGTACTGCGATGGGTTATCGGTTGGGACAGGCCGACGTATATCCGTTTCCTTAACCCGAACCGAACCTTCCTGTTGTCCGCGCAGCTGTTTGGCCAACATATCCTGGATCACGAATCCATTACCACGCCGTTTGGTCACCAGATTGGTTTCCAGGACTGGAAGGATAACTACATTGCCACCTTCCTGTTTCAAGGGTTCTATGCCAATGACCGAGTGCTGCCACGCGTGATTACAGCGTATGACACCGGTGCACAGGCAGGTGTGATATCTCCCGGAGTTGACTGGCTGGTAAACGATAACTGGCGTATTACCCTTGCCGGTAACTTCAAGTTTGGTACGGGTCATCGTGAATCAGATGACGGTCGTACTTCCAACTCCCTGCCGCCGTTCACGGCAGGCCCTGCCTGTGATGCGACAGCTCCCGGGCCGGCCTGTTTCCCCGGTGGTGGTGAGTTTTCCAGTATCGGTATTCGTCGCGGCTTTGAACCACTGGGTCGCTTCAAGTCTGGCCCCATTGGCATGGCCCAGCACGAAGACGAAATTCAACTGCTTGTTCGATACAGATTCTAAGAATAATTTTTGGAGGGCGAAGTATGTTTAAGTTAACAAAAATTGCAGTCCTGGCAGGCATACTGGCTGTCACAACGACAGCAACCCAGGCGCAGTTCACCGAAGAGGATGTGAAGAACTCTTTCTATCCTTACGAGAGCTACACACCGGAGTTTCCCGGCTATACACCCGGTATGAAAATCAACCAGGGTAACGTGGAGCAGTTCAAGGATATTCTTGATCCTGCCCTGTATGACCATGTGAAACGAGGTGACGTGGAACTGCAGACCAAGGCGACGGAATCCCTGGAACTGCACCCAAACTACATCAAGGCGACCATGAGCGCGGTGAACAATCCACCCACCCTGAGTGGTGATGGTCTGGTAGACAATTTTGTCGCTGGCCGGGCCTTTCCTGCAGAGCCGGACGTCAACGATCCGCAGGCTGGTCTTAAGCTGGCATGGAACTACCAGTACGGTTATAACTGGGGTGACAATGCGGCGATTAAACCTTTCTACTGGAAGTTCCGCAGTATGAAGACAGGAAAAGTGGAAAGGACCATCAAGTGGGCGTTTCACTTTCTCAACTGGAAGCACCGGGTCAACCAGGCCCCGGTCCCCGAATTCGAGGACAACCCTGGTGGCCTTTTCCGTTCCATTTACCTGCATGCCGCGGAGCCTTTTGATATTGCCAACACGCAGGTGCTGATTCACCGCTACAAGAATGACCTCAAGCGTGACGATGCCTGGCTCTACCTTGGCTTTCAGCGTCGCGTGCGACGCCTGGCAACAGGGCAGACCACCGACGCCTTCCTTGGCACCGACATCATGATCGAGGACTTCGAGGGCTACAACAACCGAGTGTCTGACTATGACTGGACTTTCGTCGGCACCAAGAATGGTCTTCTGCCTTTCCACAATCATAACGACCTTGCCCTGGCTACTGATATGCCACCGGAACCCGATGGTTACCAGTACGTGGACTTCGGCGGCAAGGGTGGCTGCTATCCCGAGACCACCTGGGAGCTGCGCAAGGTGTATGAATTGCATGGTACGCCAAAAGACAAGAACCATCCGCTCAGCAAGCGAGTCATGTACCTTGATGCGCAAACTGCCACGATTCCAAGACAGGCAGAATTTGACCGCAAGGGAGACCTGTGGAAATCCTTTACCATTTGCCAGGCCTATCCTGACAAGCACATGGCAAAGAACAAGGGTACCGGCGTATCCATTGACGATTGCTTCATGATGCAGGATGTACAGGCACAGCACTGTACTACCGGGCAGTTCAAGGGCCAGGTTGATCCATCCCTGAACCCGGTATCAAAGTTTACCGTGCAGAACCTGCGTAAGAGCGGTCGCTAGTTTTTACAACATTGACGAAAGGGGGCTTAAGCCCCCTTTTTTTTCCCAAATTGCGGCGCTCGTGGGTAGTTGGCCGAATAAATTCGGCCCTACTCAGCTTGATTGTAGGGTCGAATTTTTTCGGCCGTATCCGGTTTGATAGTAGGGTCGAATTTATTCGACCATATCCGGTGTGATAGTAGGGTCGAATTTATTCGGCCGTACCCGGTGTGATAGTAGGGTCGAATTCATTCGACCAGATATATGTTTAAAATTTACAGGTGACAGGAATGAATGAGTCCGTCGATCTAAAAATATTCTTCAATTTCAGGAGTCCCTATTGCTATCTTGCCAGTAAAACCATGTTTACATTGCTGGAAGACTACAACGTCAACCTGTTGTGGCGACCACTGGGTGGCTGGGACGGTCGTTCGCCACCGGATCGTGCAAAGGTAAAAATGCCGCTGGCTCGGCAGGATGTGGCGCGCTGGGCAAAACGCATGGGTATTCCCTGCAACCCGCCACCTCCCACGACTGAGCCAACACTGGCAGGCATTGGCTCCTTGATGGCAGAAAGAGAGGGCTGCCTGGTTGAGTACATTGTTGAAGTAATGCGCTGTGAATGGGCCGGCAGCAATGATATTGGCCACAAAGACATTCTCATTCCCGTGGCCGAAGCAGTGGGGCTTAATGCGAAGGAGTTTGAGGCTTTTATCGATGACCCGGCCAATGCGAAGCAACTGGAAGATAACTGGAACGAGGCGCAGGAACTGGGAGTGATTGGTGTGCCTACTTTCGTGGTCAACGATCAAATCTTCTGGGGCAACGACCGCATAGATTTCGTGGAGGATTACCTTGTTGAGCTTCGCATGGTAAAGGCGTAATCATGTAACTTGAGGTGAATAACATGAGAATTTTTTCCAACAAGAATCGACCGGTTCATCTTGGGCCTTTTCCACTGGAGCGTCTTGCGAGGTGCGACGAAATACCAGCTCTCGACGCTGTGGAGACTATGCAGGCTATGCAGGTTGAGATTCCGGATCAGCCCCTGTCCATGGCGAATGCCTTCCGCGACTACATCAACTTTTTTGATCGGGTTCGTTTGGGAGAAGCTGCACCCGGAAAGGCACCGGTACCTGATTCTACAGAGGAACGCTCCAATCATCTCAAAGCGGCGGCCTATTATCTTGATGCCAGTATGGTGGGAGTTTGCCGTATCGAACCTGTTGCAGTTCTGAAAAACCCGCTTGTTAATGAATCTTTATTGCAGGCTGAAGAAAGAGAATATGCCGCAGGGTCTGCTGATAATGCCATGGCACAAAGTAGTGTGAAAGAAGGTCGTGAAACATGGGCAAGAACAGCGGAGGATAGTTTCAAACTGGAAGAGCAGTCCTTTGCGATTGTCGTACTTGTTGAACATACCCGGGATATAAAACAGGGTGAGCCGGGGGCAAAGTGGTTGCAGGGTACCCAGGAGCAACGCGCGGCTGTCAGAGCTGCGGAAGTGGCGGCGGTACTGAGCAATTACATACGCTTTCTTGGTTTTGAAGCAAGCATGCATACCCATACCGCATCAGACCTGAGTCTTGATCACCTGGTACTTGCCTCAGGGCTTGGTGAAATTGTGGGTAGCAACGGTTCAACGCGAATTAGCAATCCTTACCTGGGCGATGCCTATAGCGTGGCAGTGATATCAACCAGCATGGAGTTACAGGTAGATAAACCACTGGCGAAACGCGAGGGATTGAATAAATTTAAATCCCATGGCCCGGCATGGTGGCTGGGTGTGGGCGGATCGCGACCGGGATTCAAAGGGCGTCTTTTTAATAACAGGCCTTTTCATCTTGGGCCCTATCCCATGGAGACAGTCAAACGTGTAGAAGAGCCGACGACCTTAATAGATCGCCCCAATGTCCCGCGTATACCCAAGCGTCATGAC
>CAZXDV010000230.1:0-4867 GCA_964639535.1 uncultured Enterobacteriaceae bacterium
CTCGAATCAATCAGGAAACTACAGGATCACGGCTGGAACATCGGCCTGCGTTTTGATCCCCTGGTATACCAGTCCGACTTCAGGCAACTGTACTCGGAGTTTTTTGATTCTGTATTTGGGATCATTGACCTGGAACGACTTCACTCGGTTAGCCTGGGCAGTTTCAGGTTGCCTAAACAATTCTTTTCTCGACTTTCCAGGATGTACCCGGAAGAACGTCTTTTCGCATCTCCACTGGAGGAGAAAAATGGCATGATTTCCTACCGCGCCGAACTGGAAAAAGAGATGACGGACTACTGCATGGAACAGGTGCTGGGGTACACGCCCGCGAGCAAGCTATTCCCCTGCAGCTGAACGGGCTACTTCAAGAGCATGACCCGGCCTGCCCCAATGATTACCAGCGCGTTCCCGCTGGGCCGCTACAGGTAAACCCGGCAAAGAATAGGTCGCCAACCCCAAAACACCCTTCTCACGTGTCATGGCGCGATTTCGAGTAAATCACGCTATGGGCAGCGAGCTTCGCGATGCTATATAATGCCGCCTTTAGAAAATTGACGAGGCGATTACGCCATGAATAGCCAGATAGACTTCGAACAAGCACGTTTTAACATGATCGAGCAGCAAATTCGCCCATGGGAAGTGCTTGATACCAATGTCCTTGACCTGCTACAGGAAATTCACCGCGAAGATTTTGTCAGCCAGGAACACAGGGGGCTTGCCCTGGCCGATCTGAATGTGCCGCTGGCCCATGACCAGGTAATGATGACACCCAAGATGGAGGCACGCCTGCTACAGGCTGTGGAGCTAAAAGATACAGACTCTGTCCTGGAAATCGGTACCGGCTCCGGCTATCTCACTGCGTTAATGTCCAGGTTTGCCAGCAACGTGGATTCCATCGACATATATGGTGATTTCATCGCAGAAGCGACGACACGGCTGAAATCATATGGTATTGATAATGTTAATCTTGCCGAATCAGATTATTTTGGCGACTGGAAGTACGACAAGCCCTATGACGTGATCGTGCTGACGGGGTCTTTGCCAACATTGGATACGTCAATACAGGAAAACCTCGCGATAGGTGGTCGCCTGTTTGTCGTTGTCGGTGAAGCACCCGTGATGGAAGCCCTGCTAACCAGGCGAGTCGGTGATTCGGATTATGCGACGGAGGTGATACTGGAAACAGAACTGCCGGCCCTGGTTGGCGCGAATCCACCTTCGAGCTTTGAACTTTAATTTACCGTTAATCCAAGAATTTTAGATGTCATGTTTGATGAGATGAGAAAACCAGGAATTCTCGAAGTATTTGCGCTGGTAGTTTTTTTCAGCGTCTACGCCAATGCCGAGCCGCTGAACCTTGAGGATGTTTACAACATCGCGGAGACCAGCGACCCCGAATTCAGGCAGGTAGCCGCGGCAAAACGGGCAACCCTGGAACTAAGGCCCCAGGCTATCGCGGGTTTCCTGCCATCAGCCAACCTGAGTGCCAATACCTTCAGCAACGACCAGGAGCTGAAAATCGATGGCCCGTTCGGGCTAAGTGGAGACACCAGTTTTAACAGCCATGGTTATGCCCTTGACGTCACGCAACCGATCATACGCGGGGATCGTTTTTTCCAGTTGAGACAGGCCAACAGCCAGATCAGGCAGGCCGATGCGGAACTCTCGGCAGCGCAGCAAGACCTGATGATCCGCGTGGCGGAGGCCTACTTCGACTTCCTGGCAACCCGGGACAACCTGGAATTTGCCCAGGCGGAGAAAAAATCCCTGAGCAAGCAGCTGGACCAGGCAAAACAACGCTTCGAGGTAGGACTGACTGCGATTACCGACGTGCAGGAGGCCCAGGCCGGTTATGACCTGGCGGTATCCCAGCAAATCGTCGCAGAGAATGCCATCGACAACGCCAGTGAAAACCTGCGCTCTATTACCGGGCAGTATATCGACCAGCTAAGTGGCCTCACCGATGAGATGCCGCTTGTCAAACCACAGCCCGAGGAAATAGACACCTGGACACAAACCGCGCTTGAACAAAATCTCAATGTGCTCTCCGCCAGGTTTGCCGTGGATACAGCGCGGGAGGAAATCAAGCGACAGCGGGCCGGGCATTTACCAACTCTTGATCTCGTTGCCCGCCATGGATATGACAAGAGTGGCGGTCGATTCGGCACAAGCGCGATCCGCTCAACCGTTGTCGGGGTGCAGTTGAATGTACCGCTGTTCCAGGGAGGAATTGTCAGCTCCAGGGCACGGGAAGCACACCAGCGCCTTGATCAGCAAATTGAGCGTCTCGAGCAGGCCCGTCGGCAGGCCCAGAGACGTACAAGAGAGGCATACCTTGGCGTAATATCGGGTATTAGCCAGGTCAAGGCACTTAAGCAGGCGGTGATATCCAGTGAAACTGCCCTCAGATCCACCCAGGCCGGATTTGAGGTAGGCACTCGAACCGCCGTTGATGTCGTCTCATCAGAGCGCATTACCTTCCAGGCACGCCGCAATTATTCCCGCTCACGCTACGATTACATAATAAATACGCTGCGTCTGAAGCGTTCTGCTGGTACCCTGTCGGCTGGCGACCTGGTGCTTGTGAGCCAGTGGTTAAAATAACAAATTGAGCACATTGCCAGTCGACTGGCAAGCAACCTGCAAACCCGGAAGTAATCCAGATGTATTTTGAAAGACTTCGTTTTTCAAAATATTTCTATTTAATTGAGGGGAAAATAAATGTCAGAGGAGACAGGCCATCTTTGCGATGTAGAAAACTCAGCTCTAATCATAATTGATATCCAAACCCATTTAACCGCGGTAATGCCGGCCAAGGTGCTGGCCAGGTTACAGCGTAACCTGGGGCTGCTGTTAAACGCAGCACGACTGCTGGACGTGCCTGTACTGGCCACCGAGCAATATCCCCAGGGGCTCGGAAACCTGGAAGAGGACATTGTCAGGATGCTGCCGGAATCAGCAGGGCGCTATGAAAAAACCTCCTTTGCATGCACCGGTTCTGAAGACTTCTCCCGCGATTTACAGGCTAGCGGTAAAAAACAGGTCATCATCGCTGGCATGGAGGCCCATGTTTGCGTTATCCAGACGGCCCTGGAACTGAAAACGCAGGGTTACCAGGTTTTCGTGGTGGCCGATGCCATATGCTCACGTCACAGGGAAAGCTATGAAACCGCCCTTCTTCGACTTCGTGCAGCTAACATTTCCATATTGGATGCAGAATCTGTCGCCTTTGAATGGTTACGTGATTCCAAGCACGAGCACTTCAAGGCAGTACAAAGCGCACTGCGCTGACAGGTGATTTATCAGGCCAGGGATTTCTCAGTGAATTCCTGGATGGTGGAAATCAGCGTGGCCTTTTTCACCGGCTTACTCAGGTGGGTGTTACAGCCGGCCTCCAGGCAGCGGTCTATCTCTTCCTTGAAAGCATGAGCTGTCAGGGAAATTATCGGCGTCTGGTCCTTGCCGTTGTCGTTTTCCCATGCGCGAATTGAGCGCGTTGCTTCATGGCCATCCATCACCGGCATCTGCACATCCATTAACACGATGTCATAATCCGAGGACTGGAACTTGTCTACAGCGACCTGGCCGTTTTCTGCTTCATCCAGTTCCCAGGGCATTTTCTTGAGATAGGCCTTGATGAGTAACCTGTTGTCCGGGTTGTCCTCTACCAGCAGTATTTTCAAAGGTGCAAGGTCGTCATTCTCCGCCGCAGACGGGCCGGGCGCTTTATCGGTGCTACCAACTGTCTCCCGGGTTGATTCGAGTTGCGTCAACAGGTCAGTTCTTTTCACCGGCTTGACGATATAACCACTAATACCCGCGTTTTTTATATGATCAATATGCTGGTTCAGATCAGCGGCACCGAGCATTAAAAATATTTTTTGCCGGGCGCCAGTCTTTTTCATTGCCTCGATGAAGGCGAAGCCATCCATGTCTGGCATCCTGTAATCGAGTAATACAACGGAAGGTGTATCTGCACCCTCGCTGGTGAGAATTTCAAGCGCTGATTCGCATCTCCCCTGTTCCTGAATCACTGCGCCGTGTGCCTTGAGTGTGGTGGACAGGATTTCCCTGCTTGCCTGGTTATCGTCCAGCACCATGATATGGGTACCGTCAAGATCAACCCTGCTGCTCTCGTCCTGCGCTTTTTCACTGGCTGCCAGTTTTGCAGTGAACAGGAAAGTACTCCCCTCGCCCTCGACACTTTCGACCCAGATTTTCCCGCCCATCATTTCGGACAGGCTCTTTGATATGGTAAGACCAAGACCAGTACCGCCATACTTTCTCGTGGTGGAAGAATCCACCTGGGTAAAACTCGCAAAAATAGCTTCCAGCTTTTCCCTTGGAATGCCGATACCCGTATCTCTCACGGAAAAACGAAGCAGGTCACCGCTGTCATCGGTTTCATCCTTTTCAACCCTGACAACGACCTCTCCTTTTTCGGTAAACTTGAGCGCGTTGCTAATAAGATTCAGGATGATCTGTCTCAGCCTGGCGGGGTCGCCGACGCGCATATTTTGAACACCTGTATCGATATGGGAGAGAAGCTCTATTCCATTCCCCGCTGCTTTCAGCGCATATATTTCGACAGATTCCTCAACTGTCTCCAGCAGGTCAAAGTCAATTTCTTCCAGGACAAGCTGCTTGGCCTCTATCTTTGACAGGTCGAGAATATCATTCACCAGGCTGAGCAGGGTGTCACCTGCTTTTCTGAATACATTGATATAGTTCTTCTGTTCACTGTTAAGTGGCGTTTCTTCCAGCAAGCTGGACATACCAATGATGGCATTCAGGGGAGTGCGTATTTCATGACTCATACTGGCGAGGAACTCAGACTTTACCCTTGACGCTTCGAGGGCCTGGTCAC
>CAZXDV010000231.1:0-4859 GCA_964639535.1 uncultured Enterobacteriaceae bacterium
GGGCTCGAATCGCTGATGATAGGGCGCACGCTGTATGACGAGTTTTTCTCCAACCAGGACTGGCCGCTGTCCGCCTCGGTGGCGACCATATTGCTCATTATCCTTGTCATTCCACTGATGCTTTTCCAGCACTACAACGGACCACGGGCGCAGGAAGAGACATGAGAAACCAGCGCTCGACTTTTCTTGTTTCCGTGCTGTGTTTTGGCTACGCCTTTCTTTATCTCCCCATCGTGCTGGTGATCCTCTACTCCTTTAACGACTCGCGTATTCTCTCGGTATGGGGTGGCTTTTCCTTTCGCTGGTACCATGCGCTTGTCGAGAATCGACAGATCATAGAGGCGACATTGCTAAGCCTTCGCGTGGCCTTTGTCAGTGCCACGGTCGCCACCTTGCTTGGCACACTGGCCGGCCTGTCCCTCGCGCGCATGGGGCGCTACCGTGGCCGCACACTGTTTACCGGCATGGTGGCTGCGCCCCTTGCCATGCCCGAGGTGATTACCGGGCTTTCCCTGCTGCTCCTGTTTGTCAGCATGAAAAGTTTTATCGGCTGGCCCGCCGAACGTGGTGCCATGACGATTACCATTGCCCACATTACTTTTTCCATGGCCTATGTCGCAGTCATCATCCAGTCACGCCTGCTTTCCATGGATGCGTCCCTCGAGGAAGCGGCAATGGATCTCGGCGGCAGACCCTTTCGCGTTACCCTCGATATTACCCTGCCGCTCATTGCACCGGCCATGCTCTCGGGCTGGCTGCTGGCCTTTACCCTCTCCCTTGATGACCTGGTGATCGCCAGTTTTGTCAGCGGTCCCGGCGCGAGTACACTTCCCATGTGGATTTACTCTAAAATCCGGCTTGGTGTAACACCCGACATCAATGCCCTGGCCACCGTGATTATCGTGACGGTTGGGCTTGCCGTCGGGATCGCGGGCTGGCTCATGCTGCGCCAGGAAAAGCAAAGACAAAGAGAGAGCATGCTAGTGGAGGAGAGTAACTAGTTAATGGCAGGAGAACCGTCGCCGACGGCCGGCACAAACTGGAAATCCAGGATTGACCTCGAACTCGTCAAGCAGGTTATCAAGTGGACTGTTTATATTCTGCTGCTTGGTAACTTTTACATGTACATCATGGAAGATATGCATCGCGCGGCCCACAGCCTGCCGCCAAACCCCTCGCTCGGTGAATGGATGGTGGAATATTCTACCTCCATTGATTTTCTTGCCTGGATAATCCTGATCGGGCTTTTTGAACTGGAAACCTACGTTCTCGAAGATCATCACTTTACACCCGTCGTCGACAAGATCATGGCGGGCATGCGTATCTGCTGCTACTTCTTCGTGTTCCATACTTTTTATGCCTACAGTACTGAAACCTGGAAAATGTACACCGAGGTTGAGCCCGCCGGTGTCTCCAGCATCTGCGAAGTGGCTGACCAGGATATTTCCTTTGTCAGTAACCTGCGCTATACCGATGTCACAAGCGGAAACTGCGGCGAGCTGAGCAATGACTCATCACTCTTCCTGCTGGAGGAGGGGATCGTTATTACCGACAGGGAAAACCTCAAGCTGGAGCGCATACTGGTATGGATGGATCAAATCGAGGTGATGTGCTGGCTCAGCATCATGCTGCTGATAGAGCTGGTAATCAGGCTACAAAACCGCGGCATCGCCGGGGGCAGGACCATCGAGGTATCGAACCGGGTAAAGTTTGCGCTTTACAGCACCATCATGATGCTCGGCCTTTACTGGGCCTGGCTGGATCACCTGCTCTACCTGTGGGATGAGTTTCTCTGGATCGGTGGCTTTGCCGCCATCGAGATGAACGTGGCCGACTGGCGCGAGGAATTGCAGCAGGAAGAAGAAAGCTCAGCCTAGCTTACGCTGCGATCAATTTTTTGCGGCGGCACGTAATCAAAAATAAAGGTGATGCGATCTTCCTTTCCCTTGTTCATCACGCTGTGTGATTTCTGGTTATTGATCTCATAGGCCTTGCCCACTTCAAACTGGTAAGGACGACCGTCTATCATAAACCTTACCCTTGGGTTGGTGGTGATGGGAACATGGATACGGTGACCGTAGTGAAAGGATGGGTGTACATCGGCGTGTGGTCGAATCTTGCCACCGCTCATCAGCTTCGCCGCCATGGCACGAATGATGGTGCCACCCTTTGGGTAAAACTTTTCAATGATCCCGTGCATAACCGGTACCGCGACATCGGCGAGGCGATCCCAGCCCGGCTCTTTCCTCACTTCAATGTCAGGCCAGTTTGAGCCATCGGTAAATACCATGACGATGGACTCGGTATAGCGGTGCACGTCAAACTCCTGCTGGCGCAATTCCTGCTCACGCCAGGCCTCTTCATCCTGCTCGAGGATCTTTGCCTTCAGGGCTTCAATATCAAACTCACCCAGGCACTTGAGCGGCTCTTCTATGTCCATTTCCGGTATTTTTATCGTCTATTCAAGGGCTTGGCAGGAAAGCACGGTCGCCTTGAGTTCTGCCACGCGCCAAGGATACAGAAAACTGCCGGAAATTGACAAGAAACTTCCTTCTTTTTTGAATGAATTTTCATTCATTTTTCACTCGCAAATGCTTGTATTTAGACCAATAGCTGGATTAAGATGCCTGCCAATTGCCCCCTCTTTTGAGGAATCACCGGGCCCGGCCGGATTGTTGCGCCGGGAAAACACGGTAGAGTCTTTACGAAGAGGCCAAAGACGGCACAATAATACCAATGGATTGACCCCTGAAAATGAAACACATCGAGAAATGGCTAAAGAAGAATCGTATTGAAGAAGTCGAGGCGATTATCCCTGACTTCTCCGGTACCGCCCGTGGCAAGTTTATTCCAGTGGATCGCTATATCCAGGATGGAGGCTTTCGTATTGCCGAGGCCATGTTCATGCAAACCATTGCCGGCGACTACTCTGACCATATCGACAAGGTCAACCCGACCGATGTAGACATGCAGGCCCGCCCTGTTGAAGACAGCATTCGCCTGGTGCCCTGGGCACAGGATCCGACCGCGCAAATTATCCATGACTGTTACCGTCTCGATGGCAAGCCCGTGAACGTGGCGCCACGCTATATTTTAAAACGCGTGCTTGAGCTGTTTGACGAGAACAACTGGAAGCCCGTGGTAGCACCGGAGCTGGAGTTTTACCTGGCTATTTCAAACACCGATCCCAACCAGCCCCTTGAAGCACCGGTTGGTCGTTCCGGCAGGCAGGAGAAGTCGCGCCGTTCATTCAGCATCGATGCGCTGAACGAATACGAAGACCTGATCGCGACTATCTTTGAATATTCAGAAAAGCAGGGCCTGGCACTGGAGACACTGACCCACGAAGATGGTGTGGCACAGCTTGAAGTGAATTTTCTTCACGGCGACCCCCTCGCCCTTGCCGACCAGGTGTTCGCCTTTAAGCGCACGGTACGTGAAGCGGCCTTTAAAAAGAATATCTATGCCACCTTCATGGCCAAGCCCTACCAGGGCCAGCCGGGCAGCTCCATGCACCTGCATCAAAGCGTGGTTAACAGGAAGTCCGGCAAGAATATTTTTTCAACAAAAAGCGGCAAGGCCAGCAAGCTTTTCAAAAACTACATCGGTGGTTTGCAGAAATATACGCCGGCGATGATGCCGCTGTATGCGCCCAACGTGAATTCCTACCGTCGCATCACGCCGCATTTTTCGGCGCCCATTAATACCCACTGGGGTTATGACAACCGCACGGTGGGCTTACGTGTGCCGGTATCATCCGCAGCTGCCATGCGCGTGGAGAACAGGATCTCCGGTTCCGACGTGAACCCTTACCTTGCCTTTGCCGCATCGCTGGCTTCCGGCTACCTCGGTATAAAAAACAATATCGAACCCGGTGAGTCCGTTAGCGTAAGCGCATTTGAACTCGAGGCAAACCTGCCCAGGGACATGCGTCTTGCCATGGCAGAGATGAAAAAGAATACCGCCATTCGCAAGGTGCTGGGCAAGGAATTCATCGAGCTCTACCTTGCCGTCAAGGATCTTGAGTATGAAACATTTTCCCAGGTGATCAGCCCCTGGGAACGTGAACACCTGTTATTGAGAGTATAAAGCTATGAATAATTTAACGCAGAACTGGCAGGCCATGGATGCACAGCATCACCTGCACCCATTTACAGACACCCTCGCCCTTGGCAAAGAAGGCTGCAAGGTGATCACAAAAGCCGACGGCGTTTACATATGGGATTCAGAAGATCGAAAGTTACTCGACGCCATGGCAGGCCTGTGGTGTGTCAACGTGGGTTATGGCAGGAAAGAACTTGCCGAGGCGGCCTATAAGCAATTACTTGAGCTGCCCTACTACAATAACTTTTTCAAAAGCTCTCACCCCACCGCCATCGAACTTTCAAAGCTGCTGGCAGAAGTGACCCCGGCACACATGAACCACGTGTTCTTTACCAACTCCGGTTCAGAAGCCAACGATACCGTGATACGCCTGGTAAAGCGTTACTGGGATCTCGCAGGCAAGCCCGGCAAGCGTGCCATTATCTCGCGCAAGGATGCCTACCACGGCAGCACCATCGGCGCCGCGAGCCTCGGCGGCATGAAGGAAATGCACGAACAGGGTCACCTGCCCATTCCTGACATTGTTCACATTGATCCTCCCTACTGGTTTCGCGACGGTGGTGAGCTGTCACCGGAAGAATTCGGAAAGAAAGCTGCTGGCTACCTGGAAGAGAAGATCAACGAGCTGGAGGAGGTTCTGACACAGATCGGGGTCGATGCGCTCATCACCTGTGGCATCTGGAGCGAGTATTGCGTGACAGCAACCAGCAAGGCAGCTCTGGAACTCGGTTATCGAGTCTGCGTTGCGACTGATG
>CAZXDV010000232.1:0-3182 GCA_964639535.1 uncultured Enterobacteriaceae bacterium
ATATGGTCTGCTCAATTCAGGCCCCGTCTCGAAGACGGAAAGGTTGTTTCCGTATCCGGTCTTTCCACGCGTTTTTACATGCCCGACCTTGACGGAAACGATGTAGCCGTTAATTCGGAAGAGTAGTTCTAGGCTGGAGTATCAACGACCACGCCCTCAATGTCCCTGAACAACGAGGGGTAATGCATCCATCGACCTATAGATCGACTATGCAAGTCCTCTCTCACCTGCCAGACGCTGGCTGTCTTTACAAGGTTGTCAGAAGTTCCCGGCTCAAGACACGCCGGATCCCAGTCAAGTTCAAGAAACTCAACCACCGCACGTAACTGGGTTTCTGGTTCGTGGACTATCCTGTCATAGTCAACGGTGAAAATATTTTCCCCAAAACATTCCTGCCAATGCTGCACCAGGCGTTCATGCTGGCGATAGTAATGAACGATATGCTGCATGTCAGTGGCATAATTTAATTTCGCACCCAGTTGCTGAAAATAGATGGACAGGCAATTGTCCAGCATTTCCCGTCTTGTATAGATAATTTTACATTTCGGAAAAAGAATTTTTATCAAGCCCAGGAGTACGTAGTTATCAGGCTGCTTATCAGTAACGCAGGTTGAATCTGTGAAAACTTCGCGCAGCATGTCGAGGTATTCATCGCTAATACTGGCAATATCCGCGCTACTTAGTGAAAGCACCTGCTCCGGGAACGGCAGGATTTTCTTCTGGATGAGCCACTGTATGTTATCCAGCTCCCCTCCCGCGGTGATCTCCCGGTGAGACGACAATAACTGCTCGAGCAGGGTTGAGCCGGAGCGAAACATGCCGCAGATAAATATCGGTGTGGCTGTAGAAGCAGTTTTTCTCTGTTCAATACTTGAAGCGGAAAATACCTTGATCACCTGGTCAAAACTCTGCTCCAGTTCTTCCCGGACATAGGGGTTATTTCGATGTTCACCTATCCTGTTTGCCATGTCATAAAACTCGGCAGCACGGTCATATTGTTCGAGGTCATCATGGGCTTTGCCCAGGGCAAACAGCACGCTTTCCTTTTCTATACTCAGTTCTTCCGCATCCTCCACGGCTTTTTCAAGTTCAGAAAGGAGCTTCTCATCCTCATTACTTATTCTTTTCGCGTAGGCGAGCCTTGATAGTGAATCATAGTGCCGGGGGTTCTTTTCCAGGATGGCCTGGTATAACTCCTCCGCCTGTTCCCTCTCTCCCCTTTCCTCGTACAGACCCGCCATGTTAAACATCGCTGGAATATAGCCCGGTGCAATTTCCAGTGACCTGGAATACATTTTCATCGCCATTTCAGCATCACGCATATCCGAATAAAGCACGCCAAGATTGGAATACACCTCTTCCTGGCCGCTGACACCGAGATTAATAGCTTCCTCATAGGAGCTAATTGCCTGCTGGTATTGCTTTGCTTTCTTGTACAACAGGGCAAGATTAAACCAGGCATTTGCGCTGGCCGGGTTACCGGCAATGAAATTACGGTATTCCTTGATGGCCGTACCGTATTGTCCAAGCCCGGCAAGAATTGTGGCAAGACGTTCACAATAAGCCAGGCTCCCCGGAACCAGTTGCAACAATGATCTCAATATCTCAATGGCCTCCATTGGTCGCTGGTATTCTGTATACAGTTCCAGCAACGCAAGCAGGATAATTTCCCTTTCGCTATTTTGCGTCAGAAGATTAGTTAATATTGATTCGGCTGCCTGGAAGTTACCATTCCTGGCAAACTGTGCGGCCTCACCCAGTGATTGCTGTAGATGAACTGGAATATTCATATCCATTTAATTGATCCCAGCCTGTTTGGGTTACCTGTTATGTACCGGAACAACGTCAAAAGCCACCGTCATGCGTGGTTCGCTCGATTCAAATGGTACCGTCCCGTGCCACATGTATGAAGGAAAAAGAACCAGTTGCCCGGCCGCCGGCTGGATCTTTCGAGCGGCCAGTCCGCGCCAGCCAATATTGATATCCGGTTCTCCGAACTTTATGCCACCTCCATGGGTATCAGATTCACTCACCTCACCGGGGACATGAACATAGTAGGCAGAGCTTATCCATCCCAGGGGATGTATGTGCTGGGTATGATAGCCTGATCGCTGCAGCCGAACTGACCAGGAAGCAGAAAATTCAAACTTATCACTGCGGCGCATGATCAATGGATGAGCATCATTATGCCCAAGGCGGTCTATGTAGTCCGCTATGCAGGCTTTCAACCCGGCCACAAGCTGCCTTATTTCCCTTTCATCGCGATCAAAAAGATCGCCGTAGGTCTGTGTGCCCCCGCGCAATGTCTGTTCAGGTGGATGTTTTTTACCCAGGTGCAGGGAATCGAGCAAAGTGGCGAGCTGACGGTTAAATTCTTCCGAGCTTCCATATTCATCCGGTACCGGCACATCATAAACCTGCACAAACTCCTGGTAGTTGTTAATAAATTCATCGGCTGGGTTTTCCAGCATGCGCCAGCAAAGGCCAAGGTAAGCTATGGCGCGCTGGTTAAAGGGTGTTTCACTGGCTGCCAGTTCTGCATGGCGTAAGGCTTCCTTTGCATTTTGGGTAGCCAGCAGGGCCCGCGCGTAGCTGACACGCTGGTCAGCTATCACACCGTCGCTGGCAATTGCCCTGGCGTGATTCTCCAGTGCCCTGTCCCAGTCATCCATGCCCTCGCAAACATGACCAAGCAGGCTGTATATTTCCGCCGATTCAAGGCCCTGGCCCAGGGCATTCAATAGCCTGGATTCCGCCTCCTCGTAACGCTCAAGGTGATAAAGATCGAGTGCATAGGCCACGTTCAGGGGCAAGGACATGGGCAACTTGTCCAGCGCCGATCGATAGGAGTCAAAATGACTGTGCAGCGCATCCTGCTCCCATAGCAGCTTATTCAGGTTCCTGTGGCTGATGACATCTTCCGGGTTACGCTTGATAGCCTCAAGGTAAGCCGAGACAGCGGCGTCTATGTCCTGCTTGTCCACCAGCGCGCTACCAAGATTCTGGTAAAGCTCGGCCCTGTCGAGCCCCAGCGAAATAGCCTTTTCATAGTGGCTTATTGCCTGCGAAGACTTATGTCTTCTGCGCAGGCAAACGCCAAGGTTATGGTGCGCCTCGGCAAAATCGGGATTAATTCTCAGCGCCCTTTCAAGAAAATGGATGGCGCGATCAATATCATTATC
>CAZXDV010000232.1:3192-4846 GCA_964639535.1 uncultured Enterobacteriaceae bacterium
ATACACTAGCCTTACGGCAGTCACCCTATTGGCAATATCATTATCAGCCTGGTACAGGTTGGCAAGACCGAGACAGGCCGCCGCATCATTCACCTCCAGCTCCAGGCAACGTTGAAATGCCTTTTCAGCATCCTCCTCCTGGCCCAGGCCTGCCTGGGTCAGGCCAAGGTTTCGCCATGCATCAAGGTACTTCGGTGCAAGCTGCAGTGCACTCCTGTAGGCCTGCACGGCTTCTTCATGCCTGCCAGCCGCAGCCAGCGCGTTTCCAAGGTTATTGAGAACTTCCGGCTGGTTTGAGTAAATCGCCAGCGACGCCTGCATGTATTCAATGGCCTTATCCAGCTCACCCTGCTGCGAGTGAAGCAGGCCAAGCAGCTGCAGGGCTACGGGGTGTTCAGGCTGCGACGCAAGGAAAGCCTGGTATTTTTCCATGGCATTGGACAGGTCTCCGCGCTGGTGCATGGCGACAGCCTCGGCGAGATCAGCCGGTAGCTGAGAGAACGCTGATTGCTTATCTTCTTGCATGGAGAACTGTGACTAAAGATCGAACCCTGGAAAAAGAAACGGCGGACCTGGGTCCGCCGTTTCGGGTACAACAAGTTACAAGGTATTGCTTAGAACTTCTGGCTAACACCAAAGAACATGTAACGACCCATGGTGTCCCAGAGACCTGGAACAGTGTTACCGTTACCGAATACGGAAATGTTGTTGAAGAATCCGTTGATCGGTGGGTCATTGTCAAACACGTTACTGACACCAATGTTCAGCGTGGTTTCACCAATACCTACCCACTGTGGTGTGTAGGAAAGTGACATGTCCATGTAGTTCTCGGAACTTGCATCACGCTCGTTACCCTGGAAGTCATCCACGCCGCCAATATGACGCCAGGATGCAGTGAAGACCATGTCCCATGGAGTGGTCCAGGTGGATGTCAGGGTATGACGCCATTCCGGGCGTGGACGCTGACAGGCACCACCAAAGTTACCACCACAATCGTTAATGGCTCCTCCAGGTGTTGGCTGCTCTTTCCAGGTTTCTACCCAGGTACCACGCATGGCGAAGTCCAAACTTCCGTAGTTATTTGGAATTTCCATGGCGTAGCTGGCCTGGACGTCAATACCGGAAGTATCAAAGAAGCCAATATTGACATCGGTTGATACAACATTTGGTGCCGTGGCGCTACTACCAATCCACAGGTTACCGTTGGTTGGAGCACGATTGACCAGGTTACAGAACTGGGCATCACCGGTAAGACCACACTGGGTTACAACAAATTCCGGCGCGACGGTATCGATAGCATTCTTAATTTCGATACTCCAGTAGTCGACGCTCATCTGGAAACCCGGTACCTGGTCCGGTGTCAACACGATACCGGCGGTGAAACTGTTCGACTTCTCAGCCTCCAGGTTCGGGTTACCACCAAAAGTCGCGTTGTACTGGCCAGCAGGACTCAGAGGAATGTTGCCATACTGGGCAGCAGTAACGCCTGAGTTAGCACATTGTGCTGCAGTCTGTACCGGGGTAGCGCCCGCACAAGGATCAACACCAGCCCATAGACCCAGGTTCTGTGGCTCGAAAAGCTCTCGAATGTTTGCTGTGCGCATTGCTCGTGAGTAACCACCGCGGAACTTGACGCCTGAGATCGGGGTGTATT
>CAZXDV010000233.1:0-4835 GCA_964639535.1 uncultured Enterobacteriaceae bacterium
CTTATATAACCCGTATCAATACCGGTGATACCAAAGGGTAGTTCAAACATCTTCTCGGTAACCTGGCCTCTCAAGTTAAACACGCTTGAACACCTCACTGCTTGACTGAAAATTCATAATAGCTGCGCTCTCCCCTGGCGCCACCTTGCAGGTAAGCCTGCTCGGTAAATTTCACGACGCCGTCAGCATTCATGGTAATCACTGTCGATGCCCTTGTGCCATAGTTTTCAGATTGGATGAATACCGGCGAAAGCACGCGCTCAAGCTCGATGCCAACACCGGTATCAGGCAAAAGTTCATCCCGGGCAATGTGTTGGTCTGCAAGCATCTCCAGTAAGGGCGCATGATCTGGTAACTGCTTGTTGCCCAGGTAGGATGCCATTTCCTTTTTTGCCAACTCGACTTTCGGCCAGTGGCAATCGAGCTCACCATTGCTGACACCATAAATATCCCGTTCAAGTACACGGTGTTGGGCTTCACGACTGCTCAGGAAATACAGCGAATGCCGGTCTCTCAACAGCAGGTTAAATGCATCATAGCCCGGTAATTCGTGAAGAACCTGCTCCAGGTACTCGGCTGCCGGCATTGAAGACTCGAGAAAGTTTTTCACCAGTCGACCACGAGAGTGGGGATACGTATCCTGTTCCTTTTTTTCTCGAAAATTTGTCACGGCCGCAAACCTTCCGTCCCTGGTCATGCCCAGCCAGCTACCTCCCTTCAGTAAATCTTTCCCTGCCAGTACACCTGGCGCTTCTTCCCAGAAGGCCGGACTTCTTGTTGGTCGCAGGTAGCTTTCATCCCGGTTGGCGGCAATGACGAGCGGATAGCGTTCGTGACAGTGATTGGCGACAACAATCAGGCACATTCAGGCACGATTCAATTCAGTCCAGAGATTAAGGATCTTGCAAAACAATTCTGCCGTACGCTCAGCATCATACCTTGCCGAATGGGCTTCGCTGCTGTTCCACTTGATACCGGCCTTCTCCGCTGCCCGTGCAAGAACTGTTTGTCCGTAAGCCAGGCCACCCAGCGTCACCGTGTCAAAGGTGCTGAACGGGTGAAAGGGGTTACGCTTGATACCGGACCTCTCAACGGCAGCGTTTAAAAACCCGATATCAAAGGCCGGGTTATGGCCTACAAGGATAGCCCTCTTGCAATTATGAATTTTCAACTTGGACCTGACGACTTTGAATATATCCTGCAAAGCGTCCTTCTCACTTACTGCAATCTCTTTTCGAAAAGGGTGCTCAGGGTCGATCCCGTTGAAATCCAGCGCAGCCTGGTCAAGATTCGCTCCTTCAAAAGGCTGAACATGCCGTGTGATACCTTCCTCTTCCACCCATAGCCCATCATCGTTTATTGACACAAATACTGCCGCAATTTCCAGCAGTGCATCAGTTTGTGCATTAAAACCAGCGGTCTCCACATCAACCACGACCGGGAGAAAACCGCGAAAGCGATTTTCCATGGTAGTTGAAGGCTGCATCAGGGAACCAACTTCCAGCGACAGGGTTCGCCTGCTCGAAAAGGCACTATTTCGGAGTCAGAAAATGGCAGGCTACCGGGAATAGTCCACTCCTTTTTCTCCAGGGTGATGCTGCCTGTATTGCGCGGAATACCATAAAAATCAGCGCCGTTATGGCTGGAAAACGCCTCAAGGTGATCAAGGCAACCCAGCTCTTCAAATATCTCTGCATATAATTCCATGGCATTAAGGGCGGAATATATCCCGGCGCAACCACAGGCATTTTCCTTGTCTTTTTTTGCGTGGGGCGCACTGTCAGTACCAAGAAAAAAACGTGGATGGCCGCTCGCCACAACTTCCCTGAGTGCCTGCCTGTTTGACTCCCGCTTGAGTACAGGCAGGCAGTAATTGTGGGGATTGATACCATTTTTAAAAATCGCGTTGCGATTATAGATAAGGTGCTGTGGCGTAATTGTCGCCGCGACCTTGTCATCACTTGCTTTTACAAATTCCACCGCTTCTGCGGTGGTGATGTGTTCGAGTACGATTTTCAGGCCCGGGGTGCGCGTAATAAGTGGTCCAAGTATCTTGTCCAGGAACACCTTTTCCCTGTCGAACACGTCCACGTCGCTGTCCGTTACCTCCCCATGTAACAACAGCGGTAATGAAACATCTGCCATGTGCTCCAGCACATTGAAAACCCTGTCCATTGCAGTGACGCCCTGGTCGGAATTGGTGGTGGCACCGGCCGGGTAATATTTCACTGCGTAAACATGTGGACAGGCCACCGCACGGTCGATTTCTTCCCGCGTAGTATTGTCAGTCAGGTAAAGAGTCATCAGCGGTTGAAAGTCCCTGCCGGCAGGAAGTGCAGCGAGAATTCGCTCCCTGTAGGCCAGCGCCTGTTCCACGGTAGTCACGGCTGGTTTTAAATTTGGCATCACGATTGCCCGCGCAAATTGACGTGCGCTGTCTGCCACTACACTACCCAGCGCTGCCCCATCTCGCAGGTGCAGGTGAAAATCGTCAGGTTGGGTGAGACTGATAGAATTCATTGTGAGTAAGAAAAGGATCCGCTTATGACTCGTTCTTTGAACTTACCATATGCACCCGGGTTTGTAAGCAATTGCCTTAACGTATAAGCTCGCTAAGCCAGATCAAATGATGGATTTTTGACTTACAGTGGAATACCGGCAACTTGGAAAAACAGGCATCCAGGTAAGCGCAATCTGCCTGGGCACGATGACTTTTGGCGAACAAAATTCGCAAAAGGAAGCCCACTTGCAGCTTGATACCGCCACTGACGCGGGAGTTAACTTTATTGATGCAGCGGAGCTTTACCCGGTGCCTCCAAGGGCCGAAACCCAGGGTTTGACCGAAGAATATATTGGCAACTGGCTATCAACACGTGGCAATAGAGACAAGCTGGTAGTGGCCACCAAGGTGTGCGCTTACGCTGAATGGGTGTCTTACCTGCGCGATGGAAATTGCAGGCTGGACAGGCAAAACATCGAACAAGCTGTGGATGCCAGTTTACGGCGATTACAGTGTGACTATATTGATCTTTACCAGGTTCACTGGCCAGACAGGGATAGCAACTATTTCGGGCAACTCGATTACTACCATGCCCCTGATAAAGACGGCGTCAGTATCACCGAGACAATGGAAGTTCTGGGAGACCTGGTACAGAAAGGAAAAATCAGGTACGTCGGGGTCAGCAATGAGACAGCCTGGGGTGTAGCCGAGTACCTGAAATGCGCCGAGGCGGGAGTTGGACCACGTATCGCCAGTATTCAGAATCCATACAACTTGCTAAACAGGAGCTTTGAAATTGGACTCGCTGAATTCTCGCACCGCGAGCGCGTAGGACTGCTGGCATACTCTCCTCTTGGCTTTGGTGTGCTGACAGGAAAATACCTGGATGGGCAAATGCCTGGAAACTCAAGGCTCAGGCTTTTTGGTTCAAGATACCTGCGATACAGTAACGAGCTTGGCACAAAGGCAACGGAGAAATATGTTAAACTGGCGCACGAAAACGGGCTGGACCCGGCGCAGATGGCCCTGGCTTATGTAATTTCCCGGCCTTTCCTGACCAGCGCAATCATTGGCGCAACGAGCCAGGTACAACTTGAAAATAATATTGCCAGCATTGATATTAAACTGGAGAAATCCCTGGTTCGCGAGATTGAGAGTATTCATGCCCTGCATTCTAATCCTTGCCCCTGAGCCGCTAACAGGTAATCCTTTGACCAGATGAAATTAACGTCATTGACAGCCATTTCCCCCATAGACGGACGCTACGGCGGTAAAACGCAGGCCCTGCGCGACATTTTCAGTGAGTTTGGCCTGGTAAAGAGGCGGCTACAGGTGGAGGTACGCTGGTTGCAGGCCATGTCACTTTATCCCGGTATCTCCGAGGTGCCCCGGTTAAGTGAGCGTGCCAATAACCTGTTGGAAAAACTGCTGAGCGATTTTTCCATCGAAGATGCCGAAAAGGTCAAGGAAATAGAAGCCACCACGAATCACGATGTGAAAGCGGTGGAGTATTTCCTGAGAGATGCTATTCAGTCCGACACCGAGCTTTCAGCGATTTCTGAATTTCTGCATTTTTCATGCACCTCGGAAGATATTAATAATCTTTGCCACGCGCTTATGCTCAGGGAGTGCCGGGATTTGCACCTGCTGCCCATGTTAGATTCCCTGCTGCAAAGCCTGGCAGAAATTGCAGAGACCCACGCAAACACCGCCATGTTGTCCAGGACACATGGCCAGACTGCCTCACCGACAACACTTGGCAAGGAAATCGCGATATTTATCCATCGAATTCATCGCCAGCTTGAACAATTAAAAAACCAGCCAATCCTCGGTAAATTTAATGGTGCCGTGGGGAATTTTAACGCGCATCTTGCTGCCTACCCTGAACTTGACTGGATGACCATCTCCCGCGATTTTGTTGAGTCCCTGGGCCTTGACTGGAATCCACATACCACGCAAATCGAATCCCATGATTACATCGCTGAATACTTTGCGTGCCTGGCCCGGGTGAATAATATCCTGCTGGATTTGTGCCGCGATATATGGGCCTATATATCGATTGGATATTTTCAGCAGAAGCTGGTCGAGGGAGAAGTGGGTTCTTCAACCATGCCGCACAAGGTGAATCCGATCGATTTTGAAAACGCTGAGGGTAACCTTGGAATCGCAAACAGCCTGTTTCATCACCTGGGCGACAAGCTCGCGGTGTCCCGGTGGCAAAGAGATCTAAGCGATTCCACTGCCTTGAGAAATATCGGGGTGGGCCTTGACCATAGCCAACTCGCTCTGCAGTCATGTATCAAGGGACTGGCTAAGTTACAGGTGAACACGAAAG
>CAZXDV010000234.1:0-4813 GCA_964639535.1 uncultured Enterobacteriaceae bacterium
TACTAAACGAGGGCATTGCCTTTCTTGAAAAAAATGAGCTGGATAAGGCCGACGCGAGTTTTTCAAAGTGTAGTGGAGACATTACTTACTCAAGTTCTTTTCCAATATCCGTTATAAAATTTTCAAGTCTTGACGTTAATTCGCCTGCGCGACGCCGACCGGCATCGGTATTCATAGATGACTTTACCTTGAGTAACTTCACGAAAAAATGATCAAGCGCGTACTGCCTGTCATCCAGTTCGCGTTCATTGGCAAAGGGATCGACAGGGTCAAACAGTTTTGAATTCATCTGGCCGGCAACGTAGAACACCCGGGCGATACCCAGTGCACCCAGTGCTTCAAGGCGATCCGCATCCTGCACTATCCGCGCAGCCGTGGATTTTGCCTGCAGTTGAGCGCTGAAGCTGTGACAGCGAATCGCATCCAGTGTCTCTTCCAGGCAGGTCTCGGGAAAAGACAGTTCGCCGAGGATCACTTTCGCTCTTTGTGCTGCCAGGCGCGAGGCCTGTGACCTTTCACTTGAGTCTTTTGGGACATTAACAATATCGTGGAAATAGGCAGCCGCCAGGAGTACCAGCGGTTCCACATCGAGCCCATCCTCCCTGTTTATCCAGTCACAGTGTTTCCACACCCGTTGCAGGTGTGACATGTCATGAGCAGAGTCGGGTTTTGCCTGGTTTTCAAGCTCCCTGTTTACGGCTTGTTCAAAAATGCCTTGCCACTCTTGCAGCTGTCGCATCAGCTATTTCTGACCCACTCTGCCACCGTGGCTTCGAGGGTAGCCTGCTCAATTTCCCACGGTACCGTTTGTGGTTCATTCTTGAGCGAGCCGGCGTCCCGGGCAATTTTTTCCAGGCTCAGTGTCTGCAGGGCCAGGCCAAGATCCATGACTTCTATCGGATTACCGTCACCGCCCGCCAGGTTCACCGACTCACCTCGCGCCAGTAAAAAATATTTCTTGCCGGATGGCAGGCTGAGTTGTTCTATATTTGGACGTATGGCGTGTTCTTCTTCTGCGACTTCTCGCAATGAATCAAGATCCATTTCGAAGCGGTTTTGTCCCGCATTGCAGAGCATGACCCCATCTTTCATTAAATCAAAATGTTCCATTTTTATCGCGTGATGACGCCCGGTTACAGTCATCACGATATCGGCCGTTGGCAGGGCATCTTCAAGTTTTGCCGTTCTGAAGCCCTCGAGATGTGCTTCCAGTTGCGCCAGTGGAGACACATCAACCACGGTGACATGGGAACCAAGGCCACGAAAACGTTGCGCGATACCCTGGCCACAATAACCATAACCAATCACGAGAACATTTTTACCGCCAAGCATGGTATTGGTTGTCCGCATGATTCCATCGACCACAGAAATACCCACGCCGTACCGGTTTTCCACGATACGCTTGGCCATGGTGTCATTGATGATGATCGTTGGGAAATGAAAAGGAGGGAGATCCTCCCTGAGACGGAAGGCGCCGGTCGTGGTTTCCTCTGTTGCACCGATGATCGAATCACGTAATTCGCTATACCTGTTTTCCCTGGCAAGCAGGAAATGCAGGTCAGCACCATTATCGGCGATGATGCTGGGTTGGCTATCCAGCACATGCCCGGCATTTTCCATGTGTTCATCAAATGATTCACTCCGCCAGGAAAAAACTTCAACCCCCATCTCTTTCACCATGTAGGCAGCAGTATCATCCTGCGTAGAACCCGGACTGCCCGTAAATGAAACCTCGGCGCCACCTGCCATCAGGGTTTCAACCCAGACTGCAGATTTCGCTTCAACATGAAGACAAATTCCAATCTTGTGTCCCTTGAAAGGTTGTTCAGCGCTCAAGCGTTTTTTAATAGCTTTCAGCACCGGCATATTGTGACGGGCCCAGTCAACCCTGTCCTTGCCCTGGGTGCTCAGTTCAATATCTTTGATTTTGTAGTTACCCATGATGCCTGGCCTTAATGAAGCGACGAACGAATCCTTGCTGGTAGCATATAATGAAGTACTTTATAAAGGCCAGTGCCTTGCCCCCTGAACGGGATACAGTGCTATAGTCAACACTATGAGGTGCCTTGATATCTTTCAATCCCTGTTTCGCAGTCGCAATGCCACCATTGAATATGTACTGCTGTTGCTGTTTTCAGGATTGGCTTCAGTCTCGCAGGCCGAAGTGCTGGGCCCCAACATCATTCTCATTTTGACAGACGACCAGGGTTATGCCGATGTCGGTGTCTATGGTGCGACGGACCTGCGCACGCCGCACCTGGATAAAATGGCGGCCGAGGGGATCCGCTTTACTGATTTTTACGCGCAGCCGGTATGCGGCCCGACTCGCGCCTCGCTGTTAACCGGTTCCTATCCCATTCGAATTGCAGAACCGCAAAATAAAAAACACCCCAACACCACGCCTCACCCGCAGGAAATCACTATTGCCGAGCTACTTCGCGACGCGGGTTATGCCACTGCCGTGATTGGTAAATGGCACATGGCCGGAGAAGGGGAAGCGCCCTGGGATTTCAGGCCACCGCCGCTGCCACCAGGTCGACCGGGTGGTAAAGGGCCTTTCAAGGCAGAGCTCATGCCTAAAGCACAGGGTTTTGACTATTTTTTTGGTACGCCGGCCCACAATGGTTATACAAAAGACGTTGATTTACAGCGTTACATTGTTGAGCTGATGAGAAATGAAGAGGTTGTGCAAAGCCCGGCAGATATGGATCAACTGACACAACTCTATACACAGGAAACGATCAGCTTTATTCGTAAGCACCAGCACGAGCCGTTTTTCATATATCTTGCCCATACCATGCCCCACAACCCCCTGGGTGCCTCCGGGGCCTTTCGAGGAAAGTCAGCGAGGGGGCTTTATGGTGATGCCATCGAAGAGCTCGACTGGAGCGTCGGGCAAATACTGGCTGAACTTGAAGAGCTTGAACTTGATTCAAATACCCTGGTGGTATTTGTTTCGGACAATGGCCCGGAGACCCGCGACATACTCAAAGATGAAGTGGGCGATGCTGGCATACTCAGGGGCGGGAAATACTCCAACTGGGAAGGCGGTACCAGGGTGCCGGCTATCATGCGCTGGCCGGGCAGGATTCACGCCGGGCAGGTGAGTGGCGAAATTGCCAGTATCATGGACCTGTTTCCCACCTTTGCTCACCTCGCTGGCGCGCAGCTACCGGGCGATCGTAGCATCGACGGTAAAAATATTATTTCCCTTTTACTTAATGAGCCCGGTGCGCGTAGTCCGCACAAAAGTTATTTCTACTATAGCCTGGCAAAACTGCAGGCGGTTCGTATGGACAAGTGGAAACTCGTGTTGCCGCGAATAAAAGATTCACCCCACCTGCTATGGCTGGGAAAGTACATGGACACCGTCGAGGAACCGATACTGATTAACCTTGAAACGGACATTCAGGAGCAGGAAAACCTTTACGACCAGTATCCGGAAGTCGTAAGCCAGCTAATGGGTGAAATTGCCTGGGCCAGGCGCGAACTGGGGGATTACAATCAAATCGGCCGTGGAGCGCGATTCTTTGACAGCGGTCCGAGAAGACCTGCCACGTATTTTCCGGACTAGTGCCGGGTTTCACTGGGCGAAGCGAAACTCCATTTCTGACGAGGGCCGCAGCGGATCCTTTTCTATTGATTGCAGGACCTGGCTAAATGAACCCATCAGGTTTTCGCTGACGGTGGGCCTGTCTTGAAGCAGGTTATAAAACTCCAGCGGGTCATCCACCAGGTTGAACAGTTCCCTGGGTTGCAGCGTCTTGTCAACGAGCAGTTTCCATGGCCCCCTGCGAATGGCGAATTCAAGTTCAGAAACAGATGACAGTGCCCATACCATGCTGCGTTCTTTCAATGTGGAGCCCGACAAAACGGCTGAGATATCGATGCCATCAATCGGCCTGTCATCGGGTACCTCGCCCCCGCCGATATTTGTCAGGGTGACAAACAGGTCAAGGCCCGTTACCGGGGTATCAGATACCATGCCTGCTTTTGTTACACCCGGGTAACGAATAATTGCCGGGACCCTGATGCCTCCCTCGTGTAGAAAATGCTTGCGTCCCCTGAGCCCACCGGTACTGCCGTATGCATTTGCTTCGAACCAGTGTTGCCAGGCAGTCGTTACCGGTCCATTGTCACTGGCAAAAACCACCACGGTGTTATCCTGCAGGCCATTATCAGCAAGCCATCCAAGGACACGGCCCAGCTGGGAGTCCATGTAGGTAATGTTGGCATAGTATTCCCCCGGTCCCCGTGCCTGCATTTTCTTGCGTGTTGAGCCGGGCAGGTCCTCGGGCACAGGCACAATTTCTCCCCTGGTGTATTCCGCATACATTTCATTGTACTCGGGGGGATTTTCAAAAATGACGTGCGGCTCTGCCATGCTCAGGTAAAGGAAAAAAGGCCTGGCGGTGTCTCGTTTTTTTAACCAGCTTATCGCTTCGCCTGCGTAGAGGTCGGCTGTGTAGCCTTGCTGTATGCCCAGGCTTTTTCCATTTCTAAAAATATTGGTGGGATTTTTATTGGTTGGGATTTGAAAGGCGTTATGGCCGTAAAAATAATCAAACCCCTGGTCAGTCGGCTGCGGTTCCGCAGCATTGCCCAGGTCTGAGTTGAGATGCCATTTACCAATGTGGGCAGTTTGATAGCCGACAGCTTTCAGGGTTTCAGCAAGGGTGATTTCCTCCTCCCGTAAAAAGATCCCGCTGTCATGGGGGATCCAGCTTTTCACCCCGGTTCGATAGGGATAACGACCGGTGAGAAGGCCTGCTCGAGAGGGAGAACACAGGGCCGAAGGTGCATAATAGCTGGT
>CAZXDV010000235.1:0-4609 GCA_964639535.1 uncultured Enterobacteriaceae bacterium
TTCCTGTACCTATCACGGCCTGGCAATTAACATAGATATGGACCTTGAACCTTTTACCAGGATTGACCCCTGCGGATACAGAGAACTTGAAGTGACACAGCTGGTCAACTACCTGCCGGGTGTGGAAATAGAAGAGGTGGAAAGAAGCTACCTTCAACACCTGCTACATGTCCTTGGCGAAAATGATGCGAGTATATCGTGGAAATCTACCCTCGATGACCTGCTGGTGGATAATGCTGCAGCCTGAATAGACTATGACAAATATGCAAAATGAAATAAAAACCAGGCCCTCGGTTCAACAACGTGGGGAACTGAAAACGTCCCGAATACCAATCAAGGTCGTGCCCAGCGAGGGGCCGATGGTGCGCAAACCCAAGTGGATCAGGGCAAAGGCGCCGACCGGCAAGCGCGTCAACGAGCTTAAAAACCTGATCCGCGAGCATGGATTAAACACCGTGTGTGAAGAGGCCGCCTGCCCGAACCTGGGTGAGTGTTTTAGTCACGGTACGGCGACCTTTATGATCATGGGCGACCTTTGCACTCGCAGGTGCCCATTCTGCGACGTGGCCCATGGCAGGCCACAGCCACTTGACGAGGAAGAGCCAGGCAAGCTGGCGCGAGCCGTGGACCTGATGAAACTCAGCTATATCGTCATTACATCAGTGGACCGGGATGATTTAAGAGACGGAGGTGCAGCGCACTTCGTAAATTGTATTGATGCAGTTCGTGCGCGGGTACCCGGGATCAAGATCGAGATCCTGACGCCTGATTTCAGGGGAAGAATGGAGATCGCGCTTGAAACGCTTGCAGCCAGCCCACCAGACGTGTTTAACCATAACCTGGAAACAGTCTCCAGCCTCTATGAAAAAGTACGTCCCGGTTCTGATTATGAGTGGTCACTTCAGCTGATCAAGAATTTCAAGGCACAGCATCCTTCCGTGATGACCAAGTCCGGCATCATGCTCGGGCTCGGGGAAAGTGTTGAAGAGGTAAAGAGCCTGCTAAATGATTTGCGCGATCACGACTGTGACATGCTGACCCTCGGCCAGTACCTTCAGCCAAGCCGGTATCACCTGGCTGTTGAACGTTTCGTCCATCCTGATGAGTTCCGGGAGCTGGGGCAATATGCCGAAAGTATCGGCTTTACCCACGTGGCAAGTGCGCCCATGGTTCGTTCTTCCTACCATGCTGACCTGCAGGCGAAAGGGGAGCTATAGATAACAGCTCCTGCTTAAAGCTCAGGCGAATCCACCAGAAGGAGTGGGTTCACCATGACCTGGTTCAGCATGACACTCCAGTGCAGGTGGGCTCCCGTGACTCGACCCGTTTTACCAACTGTACCGATATTGTCCTGCTTGCCGACCGCCTGCCCCGGTGTGACGTCAATGCTGTCCATGTGGCAATACATGGTGATCAGTCCCTGCCCATGATCAATAAAAACAGTCCTGCCATTAAAAAAGTAATCCCCGGTGGCAATAACCTCGCCGCCAGCGGCGGCGCGAATGGGCGTACCCAGGGGTGCAGCGATATCAAGACCACTGTGGGGTTTACGAGCCTGCTCATTGAAAAAGCGACGCAGGCCAAAGGGGCTGCTAATCCTGCCTTTTACCGGGAGCTGTAAGCCAACATCGGGAAGATCAATACTTGACCAGGTAGCGCGTGCGCCGTTGATAGCTTCCCTGTCACGGTTGATGCGTTCCATGTCCAGCGGGTTTGGATTGACTTTCCGCTTATCCTTGATGGTGATGTACTGCGCTTCGTACTCCTTGTCTTTAACTTCAAACACAAGTGTTTCCTGCCTGCCAGGCGTGCTAATCATCAGCTCATGCCTACCGGTTTTGGCATTGAGATCAATACCAATGATGGCCTGCCATTGATCATTGCGTGGCAGTACCATCACTTTTTTACCCTGGTAGGTGGCAACAGGTTTTTCGATCGAAGCAATTGATAATTTGGCTATGCCGCCTGGCACGGTTTCAGCAGACAGGCTGGCTGGAGAGAACAGCATGGCAATTGCCAGCCACGCGCCCGGGATGGACCTGGAAATCATTCGGGCGGCTTTACTTCTTTCACGGTCGAAATGAATTCACCGGACGCGACCCGGGTCGTGGTGCTTTGCCCCGGACGCAGTTGGCTCACATCGCGGACAATCTCATTGTCATCAATACGGACAATGGAATAACCCCTTTCAAGTGTTGCCAGTGGGCTGACAGTGTGCAGCCCGTGGGCAAGGTGTTTTAATCGCTGGCTGGTACTTTCCAGCTTGTGATTCAGATGCAGCTGCATTTGCTCCAGCAGGGACTGGCATCTTTCCCTGTGTAGTTTCAGCATCTGCCGTGGACTAAAGCGGTTTAGTGCCGCGTTCTGCTTCAAAACAGCATTTTGCTTACCCGCTAACCTGTTTCGCATGGAATTCTGGCTTCTCAGGGCAAGCTCGTCGATACGCTGGGCAATTTGTTGCAGTTGCTTCTGCGGATGGGGCAGGCGAATTTCCAGTTGCTTGAGGTGTGCCGAGTAAAACTTCAGCATGTTGCCAAGGTAACCCGCCAGCGCATTTTCACGTGTTTCGAGTTTTCTCAACAGCTCGGCGCTATCGGGGCTGACAAGTTCAGCTGCGGCTGAAGGCGTTGGCGCCCGTTTATCGGCGACGAAATCTGCAATGGTAAAATCGATTTCATGCCCCACACCGCTCACTATCGGCAATTCACTGTCAAAAACGGCGCGGGCTACTATTTCCTCGTTGAAAGACCATAAATCTTCCAGCGAGCCGCCTCCACGCGAAAGGATCAGCACATCGCATTCCCTGCGCTGGTTGGCCTTGCCGATGGCACTAACGATTTCCCCGGCTGATTTTTCACCCTGTACCGCAACCGGGTAAATAATCACGCTGGCAAGGGGATAACGTCTTGAGAGTACCTGTAGAATGTCCTTCACCGCGGCGCCGCTGGCAGACGTGATTATGCCGATACTCGCCGGAAAGGCAGGAAGGGGTTTCTTGTGCTTGTCTTCAAACAAGCCCTCGTTGTTGAGTTTCTGTTTCAGCTTTTCAAAAGCCTGTTGCAGGGCACCCTCACCGGCAGGCTCCATTTGCTCGATGATCAGCTGAAATTCACCTCGTCCCTCGTACAGGCCAACGTTTGCCCTGGCCAGTATTTCCATACCGTTATCGGGCTGAAACTTGAGATTGCGCATGCGGTTTTTAAACATGGCGCAGCGCACCTGTGAGTGCCGGTCCTTCAGTGAAAAATAGATGTGCCCGGAGGCGGGACGTGCCAGGTTGGATATTTCGCCCTGCACCCACAGCGGCGGAAAGCTCCCTTCAAGCACCGCGCGGACTTCGCGATTCAGGCGCGTGACGTTGTATACATCACGTTCCAGCAGCGATCCTGTGTCAGCCATGGCTCAACACCTGCTTGCCCTGGTGCGGATTGCGAGATTTACCGGGATTGCCATACATACTATAATAGCGCTTCTATGACGGGCACCTCGACATTTCGGGGCGCCCTTTTTATTTATTTTCCTTGTAAAGACAGGAAGACCTCGACGAACCATGCGGATTAGTGAAGAAGCTCTTACCTTTGATGATGTCCTGCTGACGCCCGCTTATTCCCAGGTACTGCCCCGGGAAGTCAACCTGCAAACGAGCCTCACCCGGGATATTACACTCAATATCCCCCTGATGTCAGCGGCGATGGATACCGTGACAGAGTCCGGCCTGGCCATTGCCCTGGCCCAGGAAGGTGGCATAGGCATCATCCATAAGAACATGAGCGCGGAGGAGCAGGCTGGCGAAGTCCGTATCGTTAAAAAGTACGAGACCGGTGTCATCACCGATCCTTTTACCGTGACATCCAGCACCACGGTGCGCGAGGTGATCGAACTCACCGGGGCCAATGGCATCTCCGGTGTGCCGGTTGTTGATGGTGAAGACCTGGTGGGCATCGTGACCAGCCGGGATTTGCGATTTGAGACGCACTTTGATGATCCCATTTCATCCGTGATGACGCCGAGGGACAGGCTGGTTACCGTCCAGGAAGGGGCAGAGGCGAGCGAGATTACAGCGCTTCTGCACAAGCATCGAATTGAAAAAGTGCTGGTGGTCAATGACCAGTTCCAGCTACGCGGCATGGTGACGGTAAAAGACATTCAAAAGGCCAAGGAATACCCGGACGCCTGCAAGGATAGCGATGAACGCCTGCGGGTGGGAGCCGCTGTCGGGGTGGGGCCCGGCACCGATGAAAGAATCGAGGCACTTATCAATGCCGGGGTTGATGTGCTGGTGGTTGATACTGCGCACGGTCATTCCCAGGGAGTGCTCGACATGGTGGCCTGGATCAAGAAGCATTTTCCGGATTGCCAGGTGATCGGCGGAAACGTGGCCACGGCCGAGGGTGCGCTGGATGCCGGTGCAGATGGTGTCAAGGTCGGCATCGGTCCCGGTTCTATCTGCACAACACGTATTGTTACAGGGGTTGGCATGCCGCAGATCAGCGCGGTGAGTAACGTGGCAAAGGCGCTCAAGGACAGCGGCGTCCCGTTTATTTCTGATGGCGGTATTCGTTACTCGGGTGATATTTCCAAGGCGATTGCTGCCGGGGCCTATTCCGTC
>CAZXDV010000236.1:0-4597 GCA_964639535.1 uncultured Enterobacteriaceae bacterium
TCAGGACGTTTTGGTCTCGCGGACAGGCTATACCAATGAACTGGGCTGGGAGTTTTACTTTGGAGACGATTGCGATGTCGATCTTATCGGAGAAAAGATCATGGCAGCGGGCGAACCCCATGGGATTCATACCATACCGGCTGCAGCGACCAACGCTCGCCGCATTGAAGCTGGCCTGATGTTTTCAGGGACCGACTTCGATGACAGCGTAACGCCCTTTTCCGCCGGGCTCGGTGCCATGGTGGACCTGGAAAAAGAGGACTTCATTGGCAAGACCGCACTAGTCCAGGCGGATAAGGGCCGACGGACCTGGGGGCTGCAATGCGCAGGCAGCGTTGCTCTACATGGTGAGACGCTTTCACTCAATGGTGAACTGGTTGGTCGTGTTTGTAGTAGTGCCTGGTCTCCCTTCCTTCAATGCGGTGTTGCTATCGTACGTTTGAACGGAGCGCAACACGGGCCGGGGACAAGGCTGCAGGTGGAGTGCCTTGATGGAAGCAGGCGAGACGCTGAAGTCTGTGAGTTACCCATGTATGACCGTGATGGCGAGATTCAACGGGGCAAGTGTACAGACATTCCGGAGATCCCAGGCAGCGGTTGACAAAGGGGCCAGGAGTAACGAGAGCCTTGCCGGCACTGCAATACACCGCTTCATTGGTGTTGGACCGTATCCTTTAATTCGCCTGAAGTATTACGGGTCATTGAGCGTTATTTGTTGCTTCTGTGTTGTACTGTGATAGAGTGCGCGCACCTGGTGACTCCCTGAAGGGAGCCCAAAGCGTCATCATTAGTTGTTAGTTTGCCTTATTTTTGTTGTATATCGACGATAACAGCATTCATCGAGACTAGCTGTCCCTCCCAATAGAGAGCCAATTACTGTATGCCGCCCGTGCCTTTTGTTTGCATACCAGGCACACATACTGGCAGAGCAATCTTACAAGCCCGCTGAATTGCGTCGACTCGCAAGCAGATACCCGGGATTGTAATTTCATGGCCCAAACACAAGCCCTTGACCTTGCAGCATTGCTCGAGAAGGTCAGGGCACTACTATGATTTCAGGAATACAACATGACATTTGAATCACTACAACTATCCAATGACCTATTGCGCGCCGTGAGCGCTACTGGTTACAAAACCCCAACACCAATACAGGTGAAGGCCATTCCCGCGATACTGGAAGGCAATGACGTGATGGGAGCCGCGCAAACCGGCACCGGGAAAACCGCCGGATTTACCCTGCCACTTTTACAAAGACTTTCTGACAATCCGAAGGTAAAAGCTAATCGCACGCGGGCACTGGTGCTGACCCCGACCCGTGAACTTGCCGCACAGGTAAAAGACAGTATGTCTACTTACGGCAAGTATTTGCAGCTGCGTTCCGCCGCTGTTTTTGGTGGCGTTAATATCAGGCCACAGAAGAAGAAATTACGTCAAGGTGTAGATGTGCTGGTCGCAACACCGGGTCGCTTGCTGGATCTGTATCAACAGGATGCCATATGTTTCGATGACCTTGAAATACTGGTGCTGGATGAGGCCGATCGCATGCTGGACATGGGTTTTATTCACGACATCAAAAGGATCATGGCACTGCTACCGAAGCGAAGACAGAACCTGATGTTTTCCGCCACCTTCTCAAAGGAAGTACGTCAACTTGCAAAGGGCATTATAAATAATCCAGTTGAAATTGATGTTGCGCCACGTAATTCCACGGTAGAAATTATTTCCCAGAAGGTGCACCCGGTAGACAAGGCGCGTAAGGCAGAGCTACTCAGTCACCTCATTCGAAGCGAAAACTTGTACCAGGTGTTGGTCTTTAGTCGTACCAGGCACGGTGTGGATAAACTGGTAAAGCGGCTGTCGCGCGATAATATCCAGGCTTTAGCGATACATGGCGACAAAAGCCAGTCGCAGCGCGCCAGGGCACTGGGACAATTTAAGCGCAATGAAATCCAGGTGCTGGTGGCAACCGACATCGCTGCCAGGGGGATAGACATAGATCAGCTTTCGCATGTAGTTAACTTTGACCTGCCAAATGTTCCGGAAGATTATGTGCACCGCATTGGTCGCACTGGTCGTGCGGGTGCGAAAGGGGCAGCGATTTCACTGGTCAGCGCTGATGAAACTAAACAACTGCAGGATATTGAGCGTCTAATCAAACGCAAGATCGAGCGTGAAGAGATCGAAAGTTTTGAGCCAGGCCATGTTGTACCGGACTCCGTCTCCACTAAATCGCGGCAACCCGGGGCACGTGCCAACCCGCGTCGAAAGAATAGCAGCAAGGGAAAACGACAGGCCTCCAGCAAAAAGAACAAAAAGAGCAGTTATGCAAAAAGCGGTACTGGCGCGAGGAACAACAGCCCGGGCAATCGAAGACGACGCGCAGCACACGCAGGGTGAATACCATGGAAGGTATTCAACAGCCATCGACCTCATATAATCGTCGGTGGTTCCCCAATACGAGCAGGGAATCGAAAACAATAATAGTAGTGAAGAAATAACTGGTGGCTATGGGTGGACTTGACAATTTTGCCTGGAGCAAAATTGGTCGCACGAAGTGCGCCCGCAGGGTGAATACCATGGAAGGTATTCAACAGCCATCGACCTCATATAATCCTCGGTGGTTCGCCAATACGAGCAGGGAATTGAAAACAATAATAGTAGTGAAGAAATAACTGGTGGCTATGGGTGGACTTGAACCACCGACCTCAGCATTATGAATGCCGCGCTCTAACCAGCTGAGCTACATAGCCATTGTGAATATTGCGGGGAGGCGGATTTTCGATACTCCGCCGCGGAATGTCAAGATTGGATTACCGGATACCTTCTACTATTTCCTTCAGCGCCTTCAGTCAACGGGTACCGAAAACCACCATGGACTTGCCTGACACGGAGATCAGGTGATCTTCCTCGAGATCCTTCAGCACACGCCCGACCATCTCCCTTGAGCAGCCCACGATTCGGCCCAGTTCCTGGCGCGTCACCTTCACCATCATGCCGTCGGGGTGGGTGATCGCGTCCGGTTCCTTGCAAAGGTCCAGCAGCGTTCTCGCCACGCGGCCCTTGACGTCGGTAAAGGCCAGGTCGCTCACCTTGCGACTGGTCTTACGCAGGCGCATGGCCAGCTGCGACGCAATGGCGTAGAGCAGGCCCGGCAGCAGGTCGTTGAGGGTCTTCAGGCGCTCGTAGCTGATATGGGCGATTTCGCACTTGGACTTCGCGCGAACAAAGGCGCTGCGCTTGTGCTCGGAATCAAACAGGCCGATTTCACCGAAGAAATCACCGGGATTCAGGTAGGCCAGTACAATTTCATGGCCTTTATGATCTTCGATCATCACCGTGACCGAGCCCGAAATGATGTAAAAAAGGTCCCGCGACAGGTCACCTTCCTTGATGATCAGGTGCTTGGCCGGGTACGTTTTCTGGTGGCAGTGATCCAGGAATTTGCTGATAACAGCATCTCGTCCCTGGAATACAGGTTCCGACATTTGATTTTCCTCCCTTCGCCCAACAGTTATTGGACGTCTCGCACAGCTATTATATTTGTAATTTAGTGACTATGTTACCCTTCTTTGGGTATTTCAACCAGTTGAGGGCGGTATGCAGACGAAAATTCAGTGGGCCGGAGGGGTAGCTTTTATCGGGGAAACCGGCGATGGGCACAAGCTTGTCATGGATGGCGCCGCCGAGGGTGGAGGTCGCAACCTGGGCCCACGGCCCATGGAAACCCTGCTGCTGGGAATGGGTGGCTGTACCGCCTACGACGTGATTTCCATCCTGAAAAAGGCCAGGCAGGAGGTGCAGGATTGCAGTATGGATATCAGCGCCAGCCGGGCAGAAGAGCATCCGAGGGTGTTTACCGACATCCATATCCACTTCACCGTAACGGGGAAGGGCCTGTCGGAGAAGCAGGTGGCAAGAGCCATCGACCTGTCAGCGGAAAAGTACTGCTCTGCCTCAATCATGCTGGGAAAGACAGCGAAGATCACCCACGACTATGAAATTGTTGAAAGTGCCGATTAGCCAGGCGTGGACTCGATCAATTTCATGGAGTTGATAAAAAGCGGGCTGCTTTCATTGATAAACGTGTAAAGGATGGAGAAATGGTCATCATCGCTTTCAACCTGCACGGTAGATTGAAAACCTGATTGCGCCAACTGCGCCTGGTAGTCTGTGGACTGGCGTCGAAATTCCGCTGATTCTTTCTCGCCCACCGAGATCAGCATAGGCGGGGCCTGGGTTGGCAGGTTGACATGGGGGCTGCTGCGCCTGGTGGTTTCATCGTCGATCATGAGTACCGGCTGCAGGTAGGAATAGCGGATCGGTCTCAGGTCAAATATGCCGGAAATGGGAATACCGCCCCTGACAAAGTCCGCCGGTAGTCCATAGTCATCCACCCAGTTTGTTGAGCAAACCATGGCAGTAAGATGCCCTCCCGCAGAATGGCCGGAGACGAAAATCCTGCCCCCGTCTCCATTGTACTCGGTCGCATGCTGATGCAGCCACGCCACCGCGGCGCGGCACTGGCGAGTAATCTCGGTGATGCTGACCCCGGGACAGAGGGAATAGTTAACATGGGCGACGGTGACACCCTGTTCCA
>CAZXDV010000237.1:0-2623 GCA_964639535.1 uncultured Enterobacteriaceae bacterium
TGTGTCTGAGAGTTCTACGGGTGTCGGGTAGGCCAGCGATCGGGCGATACCACCGCGCACCTGCATGTTCTCAGAGATAAACCAGCTGCCGAGCAGCGAGGGCAACTCGTCGCGACGTATAAAACCTGAATCAACAGGTACCGCGCCGAGAGCTCCGGCAAACTGGAATGTCTGGATATTAAACTCTGCCTGTTCAAATCGAATGCCTGCTACGAGACGAAACAGCTCCGGCATTTCGAAATCCATTTGCACATAGCTACCTTCGATCTCGATGTCCGCCGTGTAATCGTCAGCACCGCCTGATTCAGAAAAGCTAACTTCGCCGTTTGCTACCCTGGCGTCTGAAAACAGGTCCTCCACCGGTCGAAAGCGATTACCGTCAGCCGGGTTCGCCACGAACTGGAACAGTCGTGTATCTGATGTCCTGTCGCGAATTTCCCTGTCCACACCGCCCTGCAGGTTGACCTGCAACTTCCAGTCGGGAAAGAAAATATCAGACAAGTGGATATTCAAATCCGCGCCAATGGCAAAGGTATCCTCTTCCACCGCGTTCCAGCGACGGTCGAGAGGCACATTGGCGACAAACCAGTTACCACTGCCATCAATGGTCTGCTGTTCGAAACTGAATTGCTGGGTGTTTTCCAACTGGTACTCTCGACGATCAGGTAAGTCACGTGTTGCATTAGATTTCATCACGCGCCAGTTGAAGTCATAGTTTTCAAAGTTGTGTGCGCCGTTAAACTGCTGGATAAAAAGTTCACGCTGCTCAAAGGCCAGCAAGAATTTGCGCAGGAATTCTTCATCACTGGGACGAAACAAACCTTCGTTCATTTCAACCTGCTCTACCGTGTCCCTGACCCAGAAGGTATTACTTTTTAACTCGTGGTTATCCCACTCACCCGCTAGCGCCAATAGTCCACCCATGTTGGTCAGCAACTCGGTCCGGTCAATGACAGAATCATCTCGAGCGATGAAGACCTCGCCAAGACCCGGTCCCAGCAGCCTGCGATTTTCAAGTTCTCGACGAACCTGTTGTCCATAGCCGAAAGACATGCTGACACCGTAGCTACCAGCGGATGTGTCAACCCGCTTGCCGCCGGTAACCGATGCGCTCACATCAGGCCCTACGTCACTAAGAAAGTTTGGCGCCAGCTCATCCGAGAAACTCTGGATCAGTGATATACGTTCGTCGTTGGATAGAAGCGCAATCAGATTGCCTGAGTCCTGGGCAGCTGCGACACCACTTGGCAGATCCAGTATGTCGTCAACATCACCAAAAATGTCATCACCGGTATTGAACTCCAGCGCCTCGTTGTCGTCGATGGTCTGAAAATTGACGCCACTGCCGATACTGACTTCGAAGAAATCCTCGGCAACCATGCCGGTGGTGCTGAGCTGAATCTGTCCTGAACCAAAAGACCCGGGCCTGTCTGCAGAGTATGCTTTTTGTACTGCGATATTGGACAGCACCCCGGAAGGAAAGAGATCAAGGGGCGTAACGTTCTGAATCGGATCGAGGCTGGGCATCTGCGAGCCGTTAAACAGGGTTGACGTGTAGCGCAGGGGCTGGCCTCGAATAACCACGAACTTGCCTTCCTGAACATTCAATCCTGTCATTCGCTGCAACGTGTCAGCAGCAGTGGCATCACCAAGGCGGCTGAATTCTTCTGAACCAATCACTTCGATGACAGATTTATTTTCCTGTTGTTGACCCAGTGATGAAGCAACTGAACCTTCAAGCACTGCGCGTCCCATAACCACCAGTTCTTCAATCACTTTCAGCCCGGAAGAAACTATATTTGCGGAAGACTTGAGGATGGTGTCCTGGTTCGTTGTGCCACCATCGGCAACACTCACACTTTCAATCCTGGCATCCTCAAAGCCGCCTTTTTGCAGCTCTACCTCGTAGGTGCCTGCCGGGACCACTAGACGATAATTGCCTTCCGAGTCTGTGGTGGTTGCGGCTTCGCCACCGCTGGTTCCCACCCAAACATCAGCAACCGGGTTTCCTGTCGCATCTGAAGTAACTGTGCCCTCAATAACACCCTGCCCCGCTTCCTGTGCGGCAACTGGCAAAGCTAAACAGAGGAGAAAAAGAACGTGGCAAAAGCTTTTAAACTTGGTTGAGATTTTCATAAACACCCTGATACCCTGTTTTTTAATAGACGAACGCACCAGGGAAATATCTGCAATATCACTACCCGATGGTCTTAATTTGCAACGCAGCGTTGCTTATCAAGGACACGATTTTGCACCGTGACCTGTTACTTCAAGTTCGGGTTATTGTTGTTTAGAAATGTGACGCTACTGTTAAGACTGAATGACCCAATCATTAATCTTTTGTACATATAAAGGTCGTTTATGACTCGTTAATGATAATTATTTCTTTGGTATTACAGCCCTCTTTTTGCCAGGAAGAGATTCCAGCAATATATGCCCAGTACTAACCCTGGCTTGCGCCTGCTAATTCCATTTTGACCAGGATCATTCCTACCTCTTCCTGCAGGGGTTGCATACTCAACCTGCTTATCACTGGACCAAATTCGGACCTGGCCGAGTAAATAAAATCGATGAATTGCGTATAGGGGACCCTATCAAAACTCAGGCTTACTCCCCCATTGTT
>CAZXDV010000237.1:2633-4563 GCA_964639535.1 uncultured Enterobacteriaceae bacterium
ACAGGTTTCATGGCACTGAGGTAAGACGACAGCTTGCTTAGCTTGATGAGCTTTTCTACTTTTACAACGCTAACAACAGGCAGGTTGCCTTGCATTGATCCAGGTTTCCTGCCTGCCAGGCCAACCACTTGTACCTGCATCCAGGATAGGTCATCTTCAAGCCTGGGAATCTCGGCACTACGGTACTGGTGTTCTTCGTAAAGGGGTTCCAGTAACAGGAAAAGCCCGGTTAACAACACCGCGGCAACTCCCAGGGCCAGCACCAGCTTCTCCCTTGGCTGGCGCCCATTCCACCAGGTCCAGGGATTCATTGCTTGACCTCCACGACCAGGCGCCCTGAAACTATCTCGCCCTGCAGTTCGCCTTTCTCCAGGCTGGCCTTGGCATGTCGAGACAGCTTTTGCCGCAGGCGCTCTAGCGAGTCATAATCCGGCACGTTGACATCCAACACGACTTTTTCGTCCTCGTAATTAATGCTCTTGATACTGTATGAAGGTTCTGCGACCACGATCGAGGAGAAGCTTTCCAACCAGGAGACAAACTCCAGGCCTGCAACGTCCGCATCCTGCATTGATTCCAGCTCAGTAATTTTCTGCTCCATCTGGTAGCGCGGATCGACAATGTTCCTTGCCCCCGGGAAGGCCTCGAGATACACCTGGCGCATGGCCAACTGCAGGGTGGTATAGCGATCCAGGGTATTGGAATACTCCAGAATTGTGTAAACCACTACCAGCGCCAGCAACACAAGCGAGATAACCGTCGTGGGTAATAAGCTCCTGCCAGACACTGGTAGCTTGTGAACAGGTGCATAGTCACCAACAAGCAGGTTACATTCCGCCCTCGGCCAGCCCTGCTCTACCAGCCAGGAGTGCCGCGTTCGACCGTCGCTAAAAAACTCGCTTTGCACCTGTCTCGACTCAAGCTGCTCCTGCCACGCTCGCAGGCTTTCGCCCTGGGCCTCGTTTGCGATGCGAATCCGAATTTTAGCGGGTGAGGTGGAAACGCTTTCCATGGCCAGTGACAGCAAACCGGGCAGTTCACCTGAACCGCTTCCGTATGCAAGCGTAGCACCGCCATCAGCGCTGGCCAGTAGCGCCGGAAAATCAGAAACGTCCAGCAACCAGCAATGCGCTCCCTGTTCACGAAGCATGAGGTAATCAGGAACCAGCGCTTCCACCCGCCAATCGTTTGCGCCTGCGATTTCCAGCCATTCCCGCATGCGGGAATGCTCGGTAACCGCGATGCTGATGTTGCCCGAGGCATCAGCCCGGCCCAGGGGAACAAAGTGATATTCTGATGGATCACGAAGCAGTTTTTCTTCCAGTGCGTAGGGTAAGGCGGCCATGAACTGGCGCCTGTTTCGGGCCGGTAACTGCAACCTGTGAATGCGAACATGCTCTCCTGGAACGCAAAGCAAAACCCTGGCCCCGGGTGGCACCGGTATATCGGCCGGGCTCTCGCCTACGCTTACCTGTGGGTTCGCGTCACCGCTCTTACATTGAGCCCAGGCGACGCTGCCCTGCATCAGGTATACCCACCAGTAATCCCTGGATGCCGATAACATCAATTTAACTCCCTGGCATGCCAGATAATGTCACTTCGTCCCTGCTCCCGGTAGAACAGCACCGCGGTGCGGTGCTCTCTATCATCCTTGCTGATCCTGATGTGCGCCATGAAATAAGCACTACTGATATCAAGGATCGCTGGAACCTGGGCACCGCTATCGTTCAGTGCATGCTTGATAAAATCTTCCATTTTTGTGGCTGGTTGCAACAGCGCTCGCTGTGACCAGCGTTGTGCCCGGCCAAGAGATTGTTGCGCCGGACCCCAGGCTGTCACCATCGCTGCCAGCACCGCGCTGCTCGCGGTGTTCAGGTTTACCGTGGTTTTAAAAGGCAATGCCGTTACGTGAGGAGCCAGGCGCTCGTAG
>CAZXDV010000238.1:0-4530 GCA_964639535.1 uncultured Enterobacteriaceae bacterium
ACTTTCCAAATGAGTTACCTGACATGGGCGCGTATTCTAGCGTCTAAAGCCAGCTATAAATAGGGGACAAATTTAATTCAAAGCAAAAAATGTCTTGGTGAACACATGCCTGGTACAGATAAGCAGACCGTCGAAGGCCTTCGACGAGCCTACGTGGACGACATACAAGGACGTATTAGTGTCGCGAGAGGACAGGAGTCCGTAGCGACCGTACTTGTAGCGTGTCCGCGGTTTGACCATGCAGGTGCCAGTCGAACTTTAATCAGCGATTCTCCCTCTTGCGCTTGGAGTAAATATCAATGAATCCATCCCGGTTGGGCATACGAATCTTCGCCAGGTTCTTGGCATTTAACACCTCGTCTTCACCAATAATGCCATTTAAATAAAGTATGTAGGCAGTAACGGCATAGGTTTCATCGTCGCTAAGTGAACCGGGTGCCTGGGTCGGCATGGAGCGCCGGTTGAAATCAAACAGCGTGGTAGCGTAGGGCCAGTAGGTACCCACGGTTTTTTCAGGCCACTCATCGGTCAGGCCCATTTCCGCAAAGGCCAGCTGATCCGCACTGGCTCCTTCTCCCCTCGGGCCGTGGCAGGACAGGCATTTAGCCGCGTACACTTTCTCACCTCGAATAGCATCCCCCTCACCCGGCGGCAAGCCGCGTCCATCCGGCATCACGGAAATTTCCCAGCTGCGAATGTCCTCGGTAGAGGCAGGCTCACCCAGCCCCGGACCTTTCACCGGTTCTGAAATTACCGGGCTAATCCCAGTCAGCATCAAGACCGAGATCGTCGAGATTATCTTCTTCATCGTATACATGTATGACATCGCCACCACTTTCCACTTTCCACGAGACGATGGCGTTGTAGTGAAAGAATCCGTGCCGGCCCTTGTTTTCTATCAGCTCTTTTCTTTCCGGTTGCCGATAGCCGGTTTCGTCGGTGACACGGCTCTTGAGCACGCTGTCCCGACCGTCCCAGTGCCAGGGCATGCGAAAACGAGTAAAACTGCGATCCAGCACCGGCTCCTGTAATGCAGCTTCAGCCCAGCTTTCGCCTCCATCTGCACTCACTTCTACCTTGCTGACCTTGCCATTGCCGCTCCAGGCCAGTCCGCTGACCTGGTAAAGACCGGGTTGTTGCATGCGCATGCCGGAAGAAGGAGAAGTAATAAGGGACTTGGCTTCCATCGTCATGGTAAACATCTCCGCCTTGCCCGAGGGTAACAGCTCTGTATAACGTGCAGTTTCGTTCCTTGCCATGACCGGCGAGTCCGTGGCGGTAAGACGCCTGAGCCACTTAACATTCATCACACCTTCAAAACCCGGTAGCAGCAAACGCAGGGGGTAACCATTCTCCGGGCGCAGGCGTTCACCGTTCTGGTAAAGCGCCAGCATCGCATCATCCATGGCCTTTTCCATTGGAACACTGATGTTCATGGCAAAGGCATCCGCACCTTCGGCAATAAGCCACTTTGCAGCTGGATCGACACCCACTTCCTGCAGTACCACGGAAAGCGGCACACCGGTCCACTCGGCACAGGAAACCAGTCCGTGAAAGTAACCCGCGCTTGCACCGATAGGGCGCTTGTTAAAGCCGGCGTTGCTGTTACCGCCACACTCAAGAAAACAGATCCTTGATTCCATCGGGTAGCGTAATAGTGATTCAATGGAGAAAAAACTGGGCTTCGCTACGTTTCCATGTACCAGCAGCCTGTGCTGGGCCGGGTCAATCATGGGCACGCCGTTGTGGTGTCTTTCAAAATGCAGGCCATTGGGCGTAATGGTGCCTTCCATCTCGTGCAGCGGGGTCCAGGAAGAACCGTTACCGTCCACCTGGCTATTTGCAGCAGGATAGCGAACCACCTCGTCTTCGTAGGGCGATGGACTGCCGTAGTGGGAAAAAGGCCTTCCCGGTTCTCGCATCCAGGGTGGATTTGCCGGGTCTGCATTGGCCGAGTCCGCCAGCTTCTCCGTGGTGCTCGCCCCGGTAGCAACACCCGCCATGGCAAGACCAATACCGGACTTCAGTAAAAGGCGGCGATGCAGCAGGCCGTTACCCGCTACCTGGTGTTCCTGCAGTTCCTTGTCGAGTTCGTTGTTCAATGCGTGTTTCCTGTATTCAGGCACTATAGCCCATCAAGCTGCGCCGCCGTCAAGAGGAAAACACCGTGTCCCCCGTGGGAGAAATCCAGCCACAGGAAAGAAAGAGCTGGAAAGGCGCGCTCCAGGGCCGGCTGGCTATTGCCGACTTCCACGACCAGTATTCCTGTTTCGGCAAGGTAAGTTCGAGATTGTTCAATAATGATACGAACAAGATCGAGACCATCCTCACCGGCCTCCAGTGCCCGGCGCGGCTCCTGTCCATATTCAGCCGGCAGTGCCGCCATGTCCTCAGCATCCACGTAGGGCGGGTTGGCAATAATAATATCGTATTTAGCGGGCGGCAGTTCTTCAAACAGGTTTGACTGGTGAAGTTTTAGTCGCTGCTGAAGACCATAGTGCTCGACATTGATATTCGCCACGGCCAGGGCGTCTTCGCTAATATCCACGGCGTCCACCTGCGCCGAGGGAAAGGCCATTGCAGCGGCGATGGCAATACAGCCACTGCCTGTGCCGATGTCGAGGATGCAATTAACTTCGCCTGGTGACACCCATGGGGCAAAACACTCATCGATAAGTTCTGCCACCGGTGAACGCGGTATCAGCACGCGTTCATCAACATAAAACTCCATGCCACAGAACCAGGCCTGCCTGAGCAGGTAGGCCAGTGGAATACGCGATTCGATACGCTGCCGCAGGATATTACTGATTTGCTGTTTTTGTTGCGGGGAAAGCGAAGCGGGTAAATTACTTTCAGCCGTATTGAAAGAAAGCCCTAGAGCGCCAAGTACCAGCCAGGCTGCCTCGTCCCGGGCATTGTCCGTACCGTGTCCGTAGTGAAGCTCAGCGTGTGCAAGCTGCTGCTCGACCCAGTCGACAACCTGGTGCAGGGTGTTGAGATTTTCCATCGCACTCAAGGCAGAGTGCTCGATTAATTGAGTGGCTGGTAGCCGGGAATATTCTGAAGGTCTACTTCATCAATTTGCTGTTCAGAAAGATGTTCTTCAGCATATTTCAGGTAGATGCGGTCATGGATAAAAATATCAAACAAGTCCGGATCGATGTGCCCATCCAGCTTCATCTGCCCAAGGATCCGCAGGGACTGTGATAAGGGCATGGCTTTTTTATATGGCCGGTCGCTGGCGGTCAGGGCTTCAAACACGTCGGCAACGGCAACCATTCGGGCCTGCAGGGACATGTCCTCACCCCTCAGGCGATTTGGATAACCGGTGCCGTCAATTTTTTCATGGTGCCCACCAGCATATTCCGGCACACGTCGCAGGTGCTTTGGATACGGCAGGGACTCCAGCATCTTGATGGTGACGGTCACGTGGTTGTTAATGATTTCCCGCTCCCTTACTGACAGAGTGCCACGCCCGATCTTCAGGTTTTGCGTTTCTTCTTCAGTTAACAGGGGCGTCTCACCCTCATGGCCTTTTGACCACTTTTCCCCGGCTATTTCTTCGATTCGACGTATGTGTTCGTCACTGATGGTTTCTCCACCGATATTGCAGGTGCCGATAAATTCGCGGCTGTCCTCGATCCAGCGCAATCTCTGCTGGTACACGGCATCGTTTTCCACGGCTTTAAGAATTTCTTCGCCATTATCAAGCTGGCGCAGCATTGCCTCGATCTTTGCATCCCGCCTGAGCACATCAAAACGCGTGTCCACCATGTGAATGCGGTCAAAAATCGTTTCCAGCTTGGTGCCCTTGTCCACCACGTATTCCGGCGTGGTGATCTTGCCGCAATCATGCAGCCAGGCCGCCACTTCCAGTTCGTATTTTTCCACGTCCGTCATGTGAAAATCCTTGAGCGGGCCCCTGTCAATGTCACAGGCCGCATCTGCCAGCATGTTTGTCAGGAGTGGAACACGCCTGCAGTGACCCGCGGTATAGGGTGACTTCTCGTCGATGGCATTCGCTATTAGCTGGATGAGTGCGTCAAAAAGTTTCTTCTGTGCATCAATGAGGCTGCGGTTGGTAATGGTTACAGCAGCCTGTGAGCTGAGAGACTCGACGACCTGTTGATCAAAGTCCGAAAAAGGAATCACCTCACCACTCTCCTTGTCCCTTGCATTAATAAGCTGCAATACACCTATTAATTCGTTCTCATGGTTGGTCATGGGAACCGTGAGAAATGACTTGGAGCGGTAACCGGTCTTTTGATCAAAATTACGCGTGCCGGAAAAATCAAATTGTTCGCTGGTATACGCGTCCTCGATGTTTATCGTCTCACCGCTGATCGCGGCCCAGGCTGCAACCATCTTGTTATTGGGCTTTCCGTCCGCACCGTAGAGGGATATTGGGTAAAATTCGATTTCCTCTTCACTGGTGCCACCCTTGTGCACACCCAGTGACGTGGTGATCATGATTTCAAACTTGAGTCGCTTGTCCTCGGTGTGCGTGTAAAGGGAGCCGCCGTCGGCGTT
>CAZXDV010000239.1:0-4505 GCA_964639535.1 uncultured Enterobacteriaceae bacterium
CAAGCTGATGCTGCGATGGCCGAGCGTATTCAACAGCAGCTTGCTGCAAAAGGACGCGGCGAGTATGACTCCATCAAGGACCCGGGCAGAAAACCGGTGGAGACCATGGCATTTTTCGGTGTTTCTGAAGGCATGACGGTGCTTGATGCAACAACGGGCTCTGGTTATAACGCTGAAATTCTCTCGGCAGCCGTTGGCCCCGGGGGGCTGGTTTACGCACAAAATTCTCATTACATACTTGACCTCATTAACGGTGCTCATCACCACGCAATGCGAGACAGGCTGCAAGATGGAAGGCTGGCGAACGTTCGTTATATGCTGGTAGATGCAGCCGATATGCCATTTGACGGTTCAATGGACATGGTGTTCTGGGGCTATAACATGCACGATGTTTACAACAAGGGCGGCGAAGATCCTACCCTGGAACGCTTGAAGGCCCTGAAGAAGGCCCTCAAGCCCGGTGGTGTACTTGCCATTGCTGAGCATGTCGGGGTTGCCGGCAATGACAACGCGGAACTGCATCGCCTCGAAAGCGATATTGTTTATAACATGTTAAGAAAGGCCGGCTTCAAGGTGGAAGAAATCTCGGACTTGCTGGCCAACCCCGAGGACGACCACTCAAAGTCAATTTATGCCGACGATTTGCGTTATTACACGGATCGTATTCTCGTCAGGGCGCGAAAGCCGGAATAACCCGTCATCAGCAGGAACGCTTGAGAAAGTAGTCATACACAGTCTCCACTATTTGCCGGCCGCTTCCTCCCGCTTGCGCGCCATTTTTACAACCAGGTTGTCGGCCACACCCGGACGTGACCATGGACATACTGCGAGGCAAATACCACAGGTCTTGTTGTCCATGAAATAGGGCAGACACTTGTCAAAGTCCACGTACCATTTCATCTTACCCCTGACCATCACTTTTTCCCTTGAAATTGCTTCCGGTGGACAGGCCGATGAGCAAACCTGGCAGCGCATACAAAAATCATCACCGCCAAATACGTCAGGAGAGTCAGTTAACAGCGGCACATCCGTTAACACCATGGATAACCTGAAATTTGCGCCAAGCTTTCGATGAATCATTGAACCATGCTTGCCCAGCTCGCCGAGACCCGCGGCGATTGCTGCGGGAATCATCAGGACGTCCTCGGTATTGGGACCGGTTTTCGCCGCGGCAAAGTGCCCCTTGTCCCGAATCCAGTTAGCAACGTGCTTGGAGGTATCCCCTGCCCGGCTGTATTGCCGCATTACCTCGATGTAGGCTCTTTCATCCGGTGCCGTGTTTAACTCCGGATAGTCATGGGCAAAAGCCATCACTACGGCATATTTCCCCTGCGGAATATCCCTGTCTTCAAAGGTCCATTCTTCACGATATTCGCAAATACCGACATCATCCGCACCGGTTTCAAGGGCAAACTTCTTGATTTCCCCGGTCCAGTCGCCAGCGCTTTTCTCTACCTTCTCAGGGGCGACATCATTGACCGGAATTGAAGCTGTTCTTTCGCGGTACTTTCTAGACTCTGCAATGCGTGGATTATCCTTGTCGCGGTTATAAAAATACTGCAGCGCCTTTGTGTGCTTTATGGAATCATCAAGGCGCCAGAATACCGGTCGTGGACGCCCGCTGTCAGCTTCACCGAGACCATTTATCTCGTTCCCTGATGTCTCCGGCCAAAGTTCAGTCACTACGGGGTTTGGCGTATAGGCTTTTTGAACTGCACTTTTACCTCTTGGCATCGGCTTTCTCTCCTGCTTCACAGATAGGTAAATAATTGTAGCAAGCTATGAATAATCAACAAGCATCGTCGGCATACTGAATATATATAAATTTCAATTGGATACAAATCCCTGCAAACCCTATACTTGGGCAGGATTCAGTCCATGGGTGAAAGGTGGGACCTGGTATTGAAAGATACTTCAAAATTTGATCAGCCTCTCTCCCTGTTCGCTTTTGCCTATGCATCTGCGGCGGGTATTGCCAACCTGTCCTTTGGCCCGCTCCTCATCGGAAATTATGTCTTGCTGGAAAACCTGACCGACGCCCAGGCAGGTTTCCTGTTTTCACTTGAAATGGCCGGGGTAACCCTGAGCTCATTTATCGTGTTTGCGATCCTTACCCGGGTTTGCTGGCAGCATATTCTTCTTTCCGGCATCGTAATTGTTGTTCTGGCCAATATCCTTTCGACCTGGACTCACGGTTACGCTGACCTGATGAAAGTAAGATTTCTTGCCGGTCTTGGTTCCGGGCTAATCATGAACATGACCATGGTCTCCATCGGCCTGACCAGTAACATTGATCGTAACTATGGATTCTGGACAGTTGCGCAACTTGTAGTCGGTGCTACGGGGCTTTTTCTCTTGCCCTTTTTTATCGCTGAACTCGGCATTGCTGCGATATACCTTTGTATCGTCGTCATCGCGCTCCCGGTACTTTTCCTTGTTAAACGTTTTCCGCGACATGGCAGGGAAGTTGATGGCGATTCAAGCCAGTTGTCCATGGTGTTGCTTGGTATAAGTGGACTTGTTGGAATATTTATCTACTACAGTGGCCAGGCCGCCGTGTGGGCCTTTATTGAGCGCATTGGTATCGAAGCCGGATTCCAGGCCACGTCCATAGGCAGCGTGCTGTCCCTGTCATTAATCGCCGCTATCGTGAGCGCCGTAAGCGCGACCTGGCTGTCTGACAGGCATGGGCGTCGTGTTCCTATTACAATGAGCATGCTGTGCTCCGCAGTCGGCATCAGCCTGTTGTGGGAAACTTCTTCACTGTCCAGTTTTACCCTCGCTGCCTGCCTCTTCAATGCTGCCTGGTATTTTTGCCTGCCCTATATCACAGCGGTCATTGCCAATATTGACAGGGATGGTCGTCTCCTTGTCGGCCTTTCCGTGGTCTTCCCCGGATCACTGGCGGCAGGGCCAGCATTCGCCTCCCTGCTTTTAAGCAGTGACGGCTATATCCCTGTGCTACTGATTGGCTTGTTATCCCTGCCCCTTGGATTGATAATAATGTGGAAAGCTGCAGGTGCCCAAAGCCTATGAATACCATCGACGACACTTACCTTACTGAAGATCAGGTGGCCAGGATGAAGCTTCCCCTTGAAGAAGCTTTCAACTTCCCCCGCGCGGCCTACGTATCCGACCACATTTACCGGGAGGAATCGAAACACCTGTTCCTGGATAACTGGGTCAACCTTGCCCATGTCAGTGAACTCCCCAATGCCGGTGATTATATCTGTGTTGATGTGTTTGATTATCCATTGGTGGTGACGCGGGGCAGAAACGATGATTTTCATGTTATGTCACGTGTCTGCCAGCACAAGGGAACCCTGCTTGCCGAGGGACGTGGTAATGCTTCGGTGTTTGTGTGCCCGTTCCATGCCTGGTCCTATAACCTTGATGGAAGTCTCAAGGCGGCTCCACTGATGGAGAAGTCAAGTAACTTTGACAAATCAAGCTGTCGGCTGTCGCAAATTCCCATGGAAATCTGGGAAGGCTTTATTTTTGTGAATGTCAGTGGAAATGCTGAACCACTCGCACCGCAGCTGGAGGGGCTTGGACAGATCCTGGCCAACTGGAACATGGCAGACCTTGTGCCGGGTCATGAGCCGGTCTATTACAACCAGGGGCAGAACTGGAAAATCAACGCTGAGTCCTTCCTCGAGGCATACCACCACCTGGGTGCCCACATTGATACATTCCAGCCAACCTTTCCTGCGGCAAATTCCCATCCTATAGAGAGCTCCGGTCTTTACTCCATACTGGGATTCGGCCCGGCCCAGGCCAGCGCTGCAACAAATATTGACGGTGGAGATGCCCTGCCGTTTATCGAGGGCCTGACCGAAGACGAGCGTATGGAACCCCTCGTGGTGTTTGTCTGGCCAAGCCTTCTGCTTGGAGTGGGTCCGGACCAGGTTGCCTATTACCGTCTTATGCCTACGTCGGCGGAGAGTCATGACCTGTGGTTGAATGACCTGATGCCGCGTAGCACTGTGGAAGACCCGTCCATGAAAGCGGCCATCGAGGCGCGAACGGAGTGGGCTACGAAAATTGTTCACGAGTCAGACGACATGCCGGTCTTTGACCTGTGTCAAAAGGGAATACGTAGTCCGTTTTACGAGCAGGGCCGCCTTTCCAATCCCTATGAAAAATGCATATGGGAATTTAACCAATGGTGGCTGGAAAAACTGGAACAGCATGTGAAAAAGTAGTGACGCCAGTTCGAACATGAGCGTGTTACTCGACAAGCTGTCCTTCGCCGCGAGCGCAAAATTCGAATCAGCTCGCACCATGCCACCAGAGATCTACCACTGTGAAGATTTCCTGCAGCTTGAAGTGCAGGAGATATTTAAAAAAGAATGGATCTGCATTGGCAGGACTGCAGAGATCCCGGAACCCGGTGATTACCTGGCCTTTGACTTACTGGACCAGCCCCTTGTGGCAATTCGACAGGACAACGGGACGATAAAGGTGTTTGCCAATGTCTGCCTGCACCGAAGTGCGAGACTGCT
>CAZXDV010000240.1:0-4494 GCA_964639535.1 uncultured Enterobacteriaceae bacterium
CAGGAGTTTTATGTTGTTGCGGATTCTGTGTCGCACCTCTTCGAGTGCTTCGGTGATTGCAAGCTCCACTTCGTGGTAGTTGACCTTGTTTGCAGCCGAAACAGTCACTTTCAGGCCGCGTTCTGAGAGAAAAATCTGATGAATTCCGCTTCTTGGCTTAGTGGCCTTTTTACCTCTTCTCTGTTTGATCTGCTTGACCGTTTGTGAGTGTGAAAGTTCGCCGGAAGCTGCTTGGGTCGCCAATTTGGTTTGCTGTTCAGAGTTGCCGAGTTTGCTGATTTCGTAGGCAGAGGATTTTGGCAAAGTGCCGGCATCGACTTGCTGCTGAATCTCAGGAGGAAGGTCGAGCAAAGCGAGCGACCGGCTAATTCGTGACGTGGTCACGCGAAGGGCTTTGGCGACCTGCTTGCCATTCCAGTCGTTCAATTCCATCAGGGATTGGATGGCTTTCGCTTCCTCCATCGGCTTCAGGTCGGACCGGAGTAGATTCTCCACAAGTTGCTGCTCTCGCAATTCGCCTTCGGTTACTTCTCCATCGACAAAGTAGCAGTCGATTGAGGGAAGTCCGGCGGCAATGGTTGCACGCCAGCGTCGTTCTCCGATGACGATGATCCACTTCTCCACTGCCTCATCCCAACGAACGCGAATCGGATGAAGTTGACCATGAGCGCGGATGCTTCCCGCAAGGCGTTCTATATCGTCATCATCGAACTCGGTTCTTGGCTGTTGCGGATCAGCAATGATGCGGTTGACTTCGACGGCACCAAATGTGCGAAGCGGCCTGCGTCCAACATCTTTCGCCGATGAAACCGGACTCAGTTGTGTGGCTCGCGTGCTGCGTCGCCGCCCCATTGATTCATCCACATTCAGACTTACTTCTTCAAGTGCATTCCTTGTGCTTGCCATGTGCTACGCGACCCTACGTTTGCGTTCATCCATACTGATTCGGTCAAGAATCTCACGAGCCAGAGAAAGAGTCAATTTTGCGGCCTTCGAGTGTGGTTCATGAAACTGCACTGGACGTCGACGTGTCAGAGCGACCTTGAATGCCGACGCTTCCGAGATCACGGTCTCCATGACCATCTCTTGGTACATTTCTCGCAGCTTTTGCTCATACATGCGGTGAACCAGCAAGCGATTGTCGCAGCGAGTTATCAGGTGTCCCAATCGGCGAAGGTTGGGATTCAGTTGTCGTGCCTGCTGAACACACTGATGCACGGCACGAAGGCCCTGTGTGCCGAAGTCTTCTGGCGGTACTGGAATCAGCACGTAGTCGGCGGCAACCATCGAAGTCCAGCTACAGCGATAGAGGTTTGGTGGACAATCAATGAGCACGACATCGAAGTCTGATTGTTCCTCAAGAAATTCCCGGATTGCGAACTGCAACATACCAGTCTTCTCCGGTTCAGGAGCGTTGAATGGTGCAAGCGTCTGGTTCGCAGGACAGATCGTGATTCCGTCGAATTGCGTGGGGTGAAGCAGGCCATCGCGGGAATCGAAGAAGCTGCCTTCATCAAACAACATGGCCATTGTTTGCTTGCTGTTCAGCGACTCCACGAATTCGGAACCGAGAAAGCCTTGGCTGAGTGAACCTTGCGGGTCCATGTCCAGCAGCAGCACATTCATGCCGAGTTCGGCGAACGCTCCCGCAAGATGAAAGCAGGTCGAACTTTTGCCGCAACCGCCTTTCTGATTGATGAGGCAAAACGTCGTTGCCATGTTCCTCCGTGAAAATTGCAATTTGCAATTCCGGGCAAGTGTCCGAAATCTCTCACGGAATGCTGACACGGGTCCTTGAAGGTCGTCAAGAACTTTCGCATGAGCAATCTATCGGTCGAATCGACCGAAGAGTCCTCGACGATTATCGCTTCAACGCGATTGCAATTTGCAATTTTGCGTAAACCCCTGAGATGCATGAACAATCGAGCGTGCATGGGCTTGAAGGTTGTTCGTTTGCAATTGCCCCCTCGCCTCTTGCTGCTGTACGCCGATTCCAGAGTGCCGTCGTCGACGAAACGAACCGCATGGGCGTAATCGAGTGACGCGGCGTACACGCATCAAATCCGCTGATTATTGATGAGCGTATGTGAAGTCGATTTCTACTTGCGCCGCTGACTCCCCTCACCTACTTTGAGACAGATTCAATCCACTTAAAGTAAGCATGGGCAGCCCGAAACGAAGAAAGCAAACCAAGAGTGTTCCAGTCGGCATGGGCGAACTGTCGATCGTTGAACACGCCCTATGCCCACTCGATTCAAGAACGTCGCTTTCTGACAATCTTGTCCATTTTAATGAGTATTTCTACACCGATCGTAATCGCCATCAGCGGAAGGCTCATGTTCGTGTGGCTGCCCCGCTTGGCCTGTCCGCGAGTGATGAGTTCTATCTGTGGGGGCTGTTGGGCCTCACCTGCTGCCAGCGAAAGCCAACGGCAGAACTATTTGCCACTCCGCACTACTGTCTCCGGCAACTCGGGTGCATCGATCAGCACAGCAAGCGAGGTGGCCGACAGTACACGAAGTTCGCGGAATCGCTGGAACGGCTATCAACGGTCAGCTACAGCAATGATGCTTTCTATGATCCGGTTCGTGGTGAACACCGAAAGGTTGGGTTCGGATTCCTCAGCTACAGCCTGCCAGTTGACGCTCGTTCGTCGCGGGCGTGGAGAATCGCGTGGGACCCAATTTTCTTTGAGTTCTGCATGGCAGGCAGTCAACAGTTCCGGTTCGACTTGGATGTCTATCGTTCGTTGGACTGTGCATCGCGTCGCTTGTTCCTGCTCCTGCAAAAGATGTTCTCGAAACGGCTAACAGTTGCCAGATTTGAGTTGCGCCACCTCGCAGTGCATGTCCTCGGGTTTAGTGAATCACTGCCCACCAAAACGCTTCGGCAGAAATGCAAGAAAACGCTGGCCCGTCTGGTGGATTCCGGAATCATCAAGCCTTCAAACCAGTTCATCACTGGAAAGCGTGGCGGCCGGTATACCGTGACCGTCGAGCGAGGTGTATATTTCGCGACAAGAGCGGAATTTCGACTCTCGAAGGATCTGTCTTCATCGCCGCTGTATGAACCCTTGGCGGCGATTGGTCTCGAAGAGCCGTCCATCCGCCGATTCATTCGCGACTTTGACCCGGTGTTGGTGCAGGAATGGGCGGACATCACTCTGGCCGCAATGGAACGCAAGGGGAAGAAGTTCTTTCGCAGAAGCCCACAAGCCTACTTTGTGGACAACGTGCAACTGGCGGCTCAGGGAAAACGCACACCGCCGGATTGGTGGCAGGAACTTAGGCATTCGGAAAACCGTGAAAAGCGGCAAGGGCAAGCTGCCTCACCAACTCCTGTTGGCGAAATCGTTACGGAAGTGCTCGGTGGAATCTCCGGCAGTGACACTGAAAAATGAATCCCTTCCAAAAGCAAGTCGATTTGCTTTCAAGTGATCTTTGTACTCAGTACTTTGGCGCAACGACCATCGCTGCGAGATATTCAACGATCCTGCGGAGTTGTTGGTCCGAACGTCTCGGTGAAGGTGACGCGAGCGACACGCATCTTGGAATTAAGGTGACGCAAGCGACACGTATTCGGCTTTGAATTGGTGACGCAGCAGACACGTGCAGGCATGTGCAACTTGCAAGGTTATCCACAGGCAACCAATAGCTGCCGCACGTTCTGGCGATGTTCCGATATGGCTCGATACAAATCGACGGTTGCTCGAACGTCGTTCAATGCTTCATGGGCTTCACTCGCCTTGAGAGATACGCCGAAGTAGTGGCACAGTGTCCGCAGCGTAAAGTCCGGTGGCGGGGTTAGTGATTTGTCTTCTTGAAACAGCCAGAGTGCCCGTTGCAACGTGCAAAATACTCGTGGGGACGCTGGAAGGAACTCGTCGAAGCGGTCGTACCACGCACGTAGGAAAGCTCCGTCAAATGCTCCATTGTGTGCCACAAGCTGAGCAACGGAAAATGGCACGCCTTTCGATGAAATCTGATCGACAGTCGCGTGACGTCGCAGTAATTCTGAGAATTGCTTCATCACTTGAATTGACGGCTGAGCTTCTTGTTCCCAAATGTCCCGCGAATAGCTTGCCTTGCGAAGTGACTTTGCGTCAGCGAATTTGCTGTTGAATTTGAGCTTTGCCTCAAAACGCTCCAGTTCTCGCAAGTTGCAATCAACGGCAATCGCGGCGATCTGAATGATCGGTCGCCAAGGATCAAGTCCCGCCGTTTCCAAGTCGACAAACACCATGCGTTCATCCGGGTAGTTGCTGTCCATGCGACAAGAACTAACACGAAAACTGTCGGGATACAAAACACGTCTAGTTCTAGGCGAGTCTTGCTTTTACCGACTTGTACGGTATTGAGACAAACGTGGTCGAGAATCGGACTCTCTTCCACGGCTGTTTTGTACGTCAAACGCGCTGCTGCGAGCGGACTGCGAATTCGGTTCGCAAGCGGTGGCACGCATGACAGACGTTGACAGGCAATCGCACCCGGTAAA
>CAZXDV010000241.1:0-4485 GCA_964639535.1 uncultured Enterobacteriaceae bacterium
AACCACGACGTCGGCGATCGTCACGTAGCTGCCGAAGGTAATAAGTATATTGGTTGGATTAATGTAGCGGTGGACTACACACTGGCGGTGAGCGTAATCGAGAGCCTTGGCACACTTGAAGATGATCTCGATAACCTGCTCGACTGGTAGCAAGTTATCCGGACTACAGTAGGATTTCAGTGTCTCCCCCTGCGCCACCAGCTCCATGACAATATAGCAGTGATCGTCTTCGGCACCGGCGTCAATAATTTCTACAATGTTCGGATGTTTTAACAGGCCCGCCGTATGGGCCTCGTTGAAAAACATCTTGCGATACTGTTCGCCGGATTCGCGATCTTTTAGCGATTCTGACAGTGCCAGCTTGATGGCAACATCCTTTTCGATAAACGGATCGTAGCTCTGGTAGACGACGCCCATGCTTCCTCGGCCGATCATCTTCTGGATCTCGTACTTTCCAATTTTCTCGGGAATGGAATCTGACACCTTTTCTATCCTTGCCGCCTGGTCACTGGCAAACGAATGTGCGTATAAATCAACTATTTATAGCTTATACTACTTGAAACTCTGAGCACATGATAGTCATACCCCTGCCAGCGCAGGCCGCTAAAAATAAAACTCGCACAGGTTTTGCCATGGCAGGAGTATTTGTCAGGTGGTCGTGGATACCTTCGGCTATACTATCGCCCGCCCTGAACAACGAACCAGCATACTTGAAATAAATGAAAGCGATTATTCTTGCCGCCGGCGTCGGTGCCCGCCTCGGTGAAATCTCCGGGGGTAGACCCAAGAGCCTTTTAAACTTTGAGGGTCGCAGCCTGCTTCAACGTCATATTGATAATCTCAACAGCCTCGGCATCGACGAGATCCTTGTGGTTACCGGTTTTCAAAGAGAAGAGATAGAGGCCGAGCTGGATGCCAGCCGGGGAGCAGCAAGGATCACAGTTGCCCACAATGAGCAGTTCAGGCAAGGCAGTGTTGTCAGCCTGTATTGTGCTGCCGATGTACTTTGTGCCGGCGAGGAGATGTTGTTAATGGACGCTGATGTGCTTTATCACCCTGACATCCTCGCTCGGCTTTCCCACTCAAGTCACGACAACTGTTATTTGCTGGACCGTGATTTTGTCCCCGGTGATGAACCTGTGAAAATATGTGTTCGTGAAAACGAGATGGTCGAGTTCAGGAAACAGCTTGATTCAGAATTAAAGTACGACTACCAGGGCGAATCCGTGGGCTTTTTCAAATTCAGTGCTGATATTGGAAAAGCGGTGGCCGCACGATGTAAAATTTATATTGATGAAGGCCGAACCGATGAGCCTTACGAAGAGATATTGCGCGATTTGCTACTTTCCAAGCCCGCCGACTTTGGCTTTGAGGATATTACCGGGCTGGCCTGGATAGAAATTGATTTTCCCGAGGACGTCGGTCGCGCTACAAATGAAATACTACCTGCTATACAGGCATAAATACTGCAGTGAACCGAAAATCAGACAAAACAAAATCAAAGTGCCTGCAGCTGCGTGAGCTGCTGAACTCTGACCAACTGGAATTTATACTCGAAGCACACAATGGCCTGTCAGCCCGCATAGTTGAAGAGGCCGGCTTTGCCGGTATCTGGGGCAGTGGCCTGGCAATCTCCGCACAATTCGGAGTACGCGACAGTAACGAAGCCAGCTGGACCCAGGTGACAGAAATACTGGAATTCATGTCAGACGTGACGACCATTCCAATCCTGCTGGACGGCGACACCGGTTATGGCAACTTCAATAATATGCGCCGCCTGGTGCACAAGCTCGAGCAGAGGGACATTGCCGGCGTGTGTATTGAAGACAAGCATTTCCCCAAGACCAACAGCTTTATTGATGGTGAGAGACAACCCCTCGCCGATATCGACGAGTTCTGTGGAAAAATTAAGGCGGGCAAGGACAGCCAGTCAGACGATGACTTTTGTATTGTTGCTCGAGTCGAAGCCTTGATTGCAGGTTGGGACATGAGCGAAGCGCTGAAGCGTGCTGAAGCCTACCGCCTCGCCGGCGCGGATGCGATCCTCATTCACAGCAAGCTGTCCCAGGCCGACGAGGTGCTGGAATTTGCCAGGGAATGGGATTCCCGCAGTCCGCTGGTTATCGTACCGACAAAATATTACAGCACGCCTACCGAGGTTTTTCGCAAGGCCGGTATCGACCTTGTGATCTGGGCCAATCACATGATCCGGGCAGCCGCGATCAACATGGAAAACGTTAGCAGGCAGATTTTTGAGCAGGAGTCGCTGGCCAATGTTGAGGACCAGGTAGCCTCGGTAAATCACATTTTCGAACTGCAGGGCGCGGAGGAGTTATCCCTGGCAAGCTCCCGGTACCTGAAACGACGCGAAGAAAACCATGCCATTGTGCTGGCAGCCAGCAGGGGAAACGGGCTTGACGAAGTCACCGAAGATCGGCCCAAGGTCATGATACCCATCGGCGGAAAAACACTTTTAAGAAGGCTGGTTGATAAGTTCAAAAAACAGTCAATAAGCAATATTACCGTTGTGGGTGGTTACAAGGCAGAAGCAATTGACATGCCGGGTATCAAGCTGCGAATTAATGAAGCATTTGAAACAACCTCGGAACTGGCTTCTCTCGCCTGCGCACGGGACGACTTCAACGATAACATGCTCATTATATATGGCGACGTGCTATTCCGAAGTTATATTCTCAGTGACCTGCTGGATAGCCGGGCCGACATGGTCATCGTTGTCGATTCCATGCCGGCAAGCTCAAGAATGAGCGGCGCGCCGGATTATACCTACTGCAACCTTGAAGACGACCGTGCTCTTTTTAAACAGAAGGTACTGGTCACTCACATGTCAGAACAGCCGGATGCGGGGCGCGGTGAACCCAGCGGCAGGTGGACGGGAATGCTCAAGGTCAATGAAAAAGGCAGGCAATGGCTTGAACAGGCCCTGGACGAGTTACAGCAAAAAGATGATTTTTTAAAGATGACTATGCCGGACCTGGTCAACTACCTGGTGGAACAGGAAAGGGAAGTTCATGTGCATTACATCAATGGTCATTGGCTCGATGTGAATTCTCTTGACGACATCGGTCGTGCGAGTGACTTTACCCATGGCCAGTAGAAAAGCCGAATGATAGAAGCGAAAAGTTTTATTAACCTCGCACGGGATGCGGGCTTTGAACATTACACCGGGGTACCCTGCTCATTTCTCACCCCGTTTATCAATTACGTCATCAACGATGATTCCCTGGCCTATATTTCCTCGGCCAATGAGGGTGATGCGCTAGCCACCGCCGCCGGTCTCGCCATCGCGGGAAAACCGGCCGTGGCAATGATGCAGAACTCCGGCCTCGGCAATGCAGTTAGCCCCCTGACTTCCCTTAACTGGGTGTTTCGAATCCCGGTGCTGCTTATTACGACACACCGGGGCGCACCAGGCTTGTCCGATGAACCCCAGCATGAGCTCATGGGAAAAATCACGCCTGACCTTTTTGAAGTCATGGATACGCCCTGGGAGTATTTTCCCGACAAGGAAAGTGATATTCCCGCTGTGCTGAAAAGGGCCTGTGACTACATGGAAAAGGAGCAGCGGCCCTACGCCCTGATCATGAAGAAAGGCACGGTGGCAAAACACGAGCTGCAAAGAAACCCGCTTCCCGAAATCAAGGAACGCCCTTGCCAGCGAAATGTGATGGCGGAAAAAATTGACACCTTGCCAACACGGCAGCAGGCACTTCGACGCATCATCGAAAATAGCCCGGTGGAATCAAGCGTGGTGATTGCCACCACGGGATACTGCGGACGGGAACTGTTTGCCGAAGAAGACAGGCCAAATCAACTGTACATGGTGGGTTCAATGGGCTGTGCAAGCTCACTCGGCCTCGGGCTGTCCATCGGCCGACCGGACCTGGATGTCTTCGTCATTGACGGTGATGGTGCGGCACTCATGCGCATGGGGAACCTGGCAACCCTGGGTACATATGCGTCTTCGAACCTGCTGCATATATTGCTCGATAACGAAGTGCATGATTCCACCGGCGCCCAGGCCACCGTTTCGAATCACGTGGAATTTGCGGATATCGCCGCCGCCTGTGCCTATGGACGCAGTTACAGCGGTAACGACATAAATATGATCGACGAACTGGTGAACGGGGCAAATTCAAATGGGCCTCGATTTGCACACCTGAAAATCAGTGCCGGTACTATCGAGGGATTGCCGCGACCGGATATTACGCCGAAGGATGTGCTGCAACGCCTGATGGCGCAGATCGGAAGTTCTTTCTAAAGAAGCTGGTACTCAGGCTGAGCGGGCTGTTTCAAGCTGGCTGTTTTTCGCCAGGTGCGCTTCGATAAAGGCCAGGAAATCTTCCGCTGTAAGGCCGGCATCTCTCAACATGTCATCCTGCCCGCCGTGCTCCACGAGTCGGTCGGGTATTCCATAATTGATGATGACCTGGGCAGTGTCCTGGCATCCCAATTCGTCGGTGACGG
>CAZXDV010000242.1:0-4485 GCA_964639535.1 uncultured Enterobacteriaceae bacterium
AGGCAAGATTGTAGGACGATTAGTGGGAATCAATACTGTTGGTGCCATCCTGGGGTCCATCACTGCCGGGTTTATCCTGCTGGAAACAGTTGGCCTGTGGGCTGCAATCTGGCTTATGGGTGGGGTCTATTTCCTGGCCGCCTTTGCCAACTTTTTCCTGAACAAAGAAGCAGCCGGTAAAGGCCACATGCTAATTCACGGGCTTGGACTCCTTTCCGTGGTTTTTCTTGTTAGCAGTTTTGATCTCGACACAGTAAGAATTAATGAAAAAACGAAGAAGGAAAAATTGCTGCAAACCTGGGAAAGCAGCGCAGCAACCGTCGCAGTGGTTGAACAACCCCTGGGACGAAAAATAAAAGTCAACAATCACTACGCTTTGGGTGGTACCGCTGCCGCGCGATTTGAAGCGATGCAAACCGACATTCCGATCTATATACACCCGAATCCAAAGTCAGTTTTTTACCTCGGAATGGGTACCGGGATCACTGCCGGACGAGCCCTGGTTCACCCTGTAGAAAGTGTCACGATTGCTGAGATAATTCCGGAAGTGGTTCTTGCATCTAAAACCTACTTTGAAGATTTTACTAATGGTCTTTTTTCCGACCAGCGCGTACAAATTCTATATGAAGACGGCCGTACCGTGCTTGCTGCTACATCGAACAAGTATGACGTTATTATTGGTGACCTATTCATTCCATGGAAAGCTGGTACGAGTAACGTGTATTCTCGAGAGCACTTCCAGAATGTCGCAAACAGTCTCAATGATGAAGGATTGTTTGCTCAGTGGCTACCGCTTTACCAGTTATCAAGTAAAGAATTCCTGATAATAAGTAAAACCTTGATGGAGGTGTTTCCAGGAGTTGCATTATGGCGCGGAGACTTTTCATCGAAGTATCCTGTGGTGGCCCTCGTAGCCAATAAGAAGAAACATGTCATGGACCCTATCAGTTTGGCACCCCGGTTGTTGGGCGCTGATACTGCAGAAATACCTATAGAAACACGAAACAAGCTACTTGGCGGGTTCCTGCTTTACTATTGTGGTGACCTATCCAGTATAAGATCTGAATTCGAAAGAATTCCCGTCAATACGGACGACCGCCCTGTGATTGAATTTCTCGCTCCCCAGACTAATCGTAAAGTGAAGGCTGGCGAATTGTCCTGGTTCAGGGGAATGGAGCTGATGGATTTTTTTTACGAGATACTCAAGGGTTCTCCACCGGATCAAGACCCCTACCTGGCTGGTATTGAAGACGCGGTAAAAGATTTTGTCCGCGCAGGATTTGCATTACATCGATCCAAAGTGCTTACACATAGTGGGGACGTGGAGCAGGCAGAAAAAGCCCAACGCTACTACCAGCAAATTACCGGGAATGTATTACAATAGTTCTATACTTAAAGACTTCTTATGTTCCTAATTACTCCATGAAAGCTCACGCAAAAAAAAACATCCGTGAACTCGAAAACGAGTTCTACGATTCTCATGTTTCCTATTCAATTATTGCGCTGGCCAACCTGATCAGTCTCAATACCATGAAAAATACCCTTGATGGTACTCAATTGACCGTCAACGAATGGCGGGTTCTGCGACTGGCTTTTATATATGGCTCCATTTGTGCGGCAGATGTTATCAACCTGTTTGGGCTCGACAAGACAACAACCGGGCGCGCTATTTCGAGGCTCAAAAACGCAGGCCTGGTAAAGCTCTCCGTCGATTCCAGCGACAAGCGGCGGACCAATGTTACCCTGACAGCAGCAGGTACGAGGCTCCATCACCAGGTCATCAAGCGTGATAGCGTCTCCGATGACTCTATTGAGCAAATACTCACCGCGGCGGAATTGCGTTCCTTTCACAGGGCAATGAAAAAGCTGCGTTTACACGTAAAGGACATGCTAAACCTTTCCACCCAGGCCGGCGATACTTGACTTCAGCACTTTCGATAATTACTCTTATATGAGAGTAATTATCGAATTGTTACGAGGCTGAACCATGAATGTTGCGGATTACCTTTTGCGTCGTTTGAAGTCACTGGGCGCCGATCATGCCTTTGGTGTACCGGGTGATTTCATCCTGCCCTTTTTTGAATGCCTCTCAGCCAGCGATGTTAAGCATGTCGCGACCTGTAACGAGTTAAATGCAGGATACGCCGCTGATGGTTACGCGCGCCTGAAAGGTATTGGGGTGGCCGTCGTTACCTATGGACCCGGATCATTCAGCGTGGTTAACGCCATCGCCGGTGCCCAGGCCGAGGACGTGCCACTCGTGCTTATCTCGGGCGGGCCTCCAACCAGTGCATACCGGGCAAGTCCAAACCCGGTTCTGCATCACATGCTGACAAATAACTATGATGCCTCTATCAAGGTGTTTGAACAGGTATGTGAACATGCCATTTTGCTGGATGATGCTTCCACGGTTATCGAGGACATAGACCGGGCGCTGGATATATGCATGAGTCGGAAAAAGCCCGTGTTCCTGGAGATACCGCGGGATATACAGCTGCTGGACATCAACCCGCCTACGCAAGGCGCGAGAGAGGGAGTCACTGGCGCTGACGACGAGGCAACTGCGCAAGCCCTGTCTGTTCTCATTGAGAGAATCGCACAAAGTTCACGCACTGTGATCCTGCCCGGACATGAAATACATCGCTGGCAGCTGCAGGACAGGCTGGTTGAGATGCTGGAAAAGACAGGAATCGCCGCCGGCTCAATGTTCATTGGAAAAGCAGAGTTCCTTGAACACCTGCCCCAGTGTCTTGGCTCTTACCAGGGCGCCGCAAGCCTGGAGGATGTGAGGAACTATATTGAAGAAGCGGATACGGTGATCTACCTCGGAGCGGTACCTTCCGATCTCAATCTTGGCGGCTTCACCGCGAAGCTAACGGGAGAACAGACCGTGACCGCCTGGAATAACCGGCTGGAAATGTCAGAGGGTAGTTTTGAAAATATATCGATTGTTGATGTCGTCGATGGACTGGCGAGCGGGCTACCGGCCAACATAATGAGTGACGAGAACAGGCCAGTTCAGTCATTCATGCACAGACCAGGCATGGATTATGAAGTTGATCCCCATGCCGCTGTAACCAGTCAACGATTTTATGACCGCCTTGCGGACTTCTTTCGTCCCAATGACATTGTCCTGGCCGATGCCAGCTGTGCCTTTAACCTGGCACATACACAGTTCCCGGAAAAAACAGAATTTATTGCATCCAACTACTGGGCATCCATCGGCATGGGATTTGGGGCCGCCCTGGGTGCTTGTTTTGCCGCCGGGGGAAAGCAGCGCGTGATTGCCGTGGAAGGAGATGGCTCATTCCAGATGACCGCGCAGGAACTGTCCAGCATGATTCGTTACGGTATGTCACCCATCGTCATTGTGATTAACAACCAGGGTTACACAGCCGAGCGATTTATACATGACGGTGATTTCAACGATATTCCCGGCTGGCGCTATCACAAGTTACCCGAGACCTTTGGCGGAGGTGTTGGTATCGAGGTTCGAACAGAAGGAGAGCTGGAGATGGCACTGGAACAGGCCGCCGACAGTACTGGTGACAAGCTCGTGCTGATTGAAGTTCACATTGACGCCTATGACGTTTCCGATGGGTTTCGCACCCTTTGTGCTGCCTTTCGTGGTCATTGATCTTTCGCGGTTTTCGCGCCCCCACCTTTTGCCCTAAAGAAATCATTGATTCTGTCGTTACCCTGACTATGCGAAGTAGCTTCGCTACCCAGGACCTTTATCTACGACAAACTATGCATAACCCGGAAGGCCCGATGCCATGGGATTTGCCGAACGATGAGAATCAATATGAAATATTCAGCCCTCCTTTGCCTGCTTGTATTTTGCAGTAGTTGTTCCGACCCCAAGAATGTTCACTGGAGCTATGATGGCCGGGAATCACCCGAACACTGGGCTGAGCTGTCCACTCATTTTGGAACCTGTGAGAAAGGACGAAATCAGTCACCGCTTGATATACACCCGGACATTGCAACGACGAAAGAGCACCAGCTAAGCGTGTACTATCATCCCACGCCGACTAAAATCATAAACAACTCCCATACCATTGAATTTGACATGGAGGAACCCAACTACCTGTTCATAGAAGAACATAAGTATGAGCTGGTGCAGTTCCACTTTCATGCAGATAGCGAACACACGGTTGATGGAGCCCATTACCCGGCGGAAATGCACCTGGTTCACCGGGACAAGAGAGGTGAGCTCGCGGTGCTGGGGCTTCTCATGGATGTTTCACTGCAGGACCAGGATCATCATTTCTTTGACAAGATCCCCCATATTGGCCAGGAGCTTCATACCGAGATTCACCTCGAAAACCTTCTACCAGAAGACAAGGCACACTATTACTATGACGGCTCACTCACCACCCCACCATGTACCGAGGGTGTCAGGTGGGTTATTTTCAAGGAACCCATCCAGATATCAAAAAACCAGCTTAAAAAGTTTAACGCCTACTATTCTCACAATTTCAG
>CAZXDV010000243.1:0-4446 GCA_964639535.1 uncultured Enterobacteriaceae bacterium
CCTTTCCGCCACCGTGGCAACGTTCTGATAAGGACCAGAAGCCGGCGTGGATTCCGCAAACTGTGCAGACAGAGAAAACATCGCGTCTTCGTTGATGTCAAATTCAAACTGCCCTCGCACCGCCCACTGGTCGTCATCCCATAAGTCATCCTGTCCAGACAGTGAACCGTTTAACGGGCCGCGACCCTGCCCCGCCAGGAATCCCGGAGTTGCCGGCAAATCCGCATCGGTGAAAATGTTTTCAAGAATGGGGTCGTGACTACGATGAAAACCAGAAACTCGCGCCCGAATGTTGTCTGTGAGTGAACCGCTGATAGCGCCTTCGGCCCTGACCTGGTCATAGTTTCCGTAGGTCACATCCGCGTAAGCCTCAGTTTCTTCCGTCGGTTTCCGGGTGATGTAGTGCACCAGTCCGCCGGTTGCGTTACGACCAAACAGTGTACCCTGAGGTCCTTTGAGGATTTCCACACGCTCAACGTCAAAGCTGGCAAACAGCTGGGACTGGCCGGAAGCCTGGTAGGCTTCGTCGACATATACAGCATTGGGGGCCTCGGCCAGGTCAAAGAAGTCGTTCTGGGTTGCACCGCGAATAGTGAACTGCTGGGTGGAACCACCGTTGTTACCAGAGATATGCACGCCGGGAGTAAAAGCGGTCAATTCCGTGCTATTGGTAAAACCAAATGCGTCAAGCTGGTCACCTGAAAAAGCGGTAACCGCAATACCCACATCCTGCAGTGACTGTTCACGTTTCTGCGCAGTCACAACAACTTCTTCAAGCAGGCTGCTTTGTGCCATCGCAGTGCCACTGCTAGCCGCAAACATGCTGATGGACAGGGCCAAGGCTGATTTTTTGACAGGAAACGTCGTCAAGGATTTAAGAAAACCTGAGTAAGACATAATTACCCCCACGGTGGAAGATTTAAAAAAAGTTCTCCAACGTTCCCCCCAGAACTTGTGAACGCTAGAGTTTCAATATAAATTCAACCGGTAATTTATACCCAAATCAGGGGGCTTGCAATCATTTTATTACTATTTACAACGAGATGTAGTTTTTATGACACATAGTCCTTCAACTATGTTTTGCCATGTAAAACACCTGCTAACCCGCCCCTGAAGCAGCTGCTAAATGACTTACGTTATCTCAACTGATGTGGGCGGCACCTGTACAGACACGGTAATCGTGGAAAATGGCCAGCACATGGTCATCGGCAAGGCCCTGTCGACGCCACCTGACTTTGCCAGGGGCGTCATCGACTCCATAAAAACCGCCGCAGAATCAATGGAAATGGATATTTCTCGACTTTTCCAGCAAACCAGCCTGTTTGTGCACGGTTGCACGGTGGTAGACAACACCCTGCTTGAACGCAGCGGCTCGCAAACCGGGCTGCTTACCACCCGGGGATTTGAAGATACGCTGACAGTCACGCGCGGCGCCTATGGTCGCTGGTCCGGTCTTACCGAGGAAGGTTTGAAACACCCGGTCGCCACTGATAAACCCGCCCCCCTTGTGCCCATGGACAGAACCCGTGGGATCCCTGAAAGAGTGGATTACAAGGGCGAAGTCATCCAGCCACTGGATGAAGAGGCGGTGCGTGAGGCTGTTACTGAACTGCTTGAGAAGCATCATTGCGAGGCTATTGCCGTTTGCCTGCTCTGGTCCTTCAATGAGCCGGCACACGAGCAGCGCATCGCCGAGATAATCAGGGAGGTATCTCCTTCTACCTACGTATCCCTTTCCAGCGACATCGCACCGGTGCCCGGGGAATATGAGCGCAGCTCAACCACGGTCATCAATGCCTACGCCGGTCACGTGGTAAAGAACTACCTGGATGAGCTGCAGGCGCTGCTGGCGGAACACGGCTATGCAGGACCGGTTCTCGTGATGCAGGGCTACGGCGGCCTTTTACCTTCAAGCGAGGCAGCCCTGCGTGCCGTCAACATTCTCGAGTGTGGCCCTGTTGCCGGTGTAATTGGCAGCCGATTCCTGGGCGAACTCATGCAGGACGCAAACATCATCGCCGCCGACATGGGAGGTACTACCTTCAAGGTCGGCATCATCCAGGACGGAGAACTTGAATACGCCAGGGAACCGCTTATCGACCGCTATCATTACACCGTGCCAAAGATCGACGTGGTATCTATTGGCGCTGGCGGCGGCAGCCTGATCAGCCTCGAAGAAGGTACCGGTGTCCCCCTTGTCGGTCCAAGAAGCGCGGGGGCAAGACCCGGCCCCGTGTGTTACGGCCTGGGTGGAAGCGAACCCACGTTGACTGATGTCCTGCTGCTTATCGGCTATATCGACCCTGGACGATTTCTTCGTGGCAGCATGGCACTGGATGTAGAAGCGACAAGACAGGCCTTCAAGCAAAAGATTGCCGAGCCGATGGGCATGTCTGTGGAAGAAGCTGCTTTTGGTATTTTCCGCGTCGCCAATGCGCAGATCCACGACCTCATCCACAAGATTACCGTGGAACAGGGTCTTGATCCGCGCGACTTTGTGCTACATGCCTTTGGTGGCTCCTGCCCCATGCTCGCCAGCTGCTTCGCAGAAGAACTGGGCGTAAAGCATGTCATCGTCCCCTATGCGGCCTCGGTCAACTGCGCTTTTGGACTGGCTACCGCGGACATCGTGCATGAGTACGCCCACGTGGAAACACTGCTGCTACCCGTGGACGCCATGAAAATCAATACCTTCTACGAGTCCATGATGAAGGACGCAGCCGCGGCCCTTGAAAAAGAAGGGTTCAGCGGTGAGCGCGTGACTTACAAGTGGTCAATTGGCATGCGTTATGCCCTGCAGGTGCATGAAATCATTACGCCGGTACAGGCGCCTGTGCCCCTTGATGAAAGTGGTCTTGAACGGCTGGTGCAGGACTTTGAAGCCCTCTACGAAGCCCGTTACGGAAAAGGTTCTGCCTATCGTGATGCGGGTATTGAAATGACCCAGTTCAGGCTTACCGCAAGCGGCCTCATTGATCGACCCGTGCTGGGACAGGAACAAGAGGAGCACAGCGATGCCTCCTCGGCCCGGGTGGCCGTCCGGCAGGTCTACTCGGACAGGAATGCGGGCTTCGTCGATGCCGATATTTATGACTTTGAAAAGATAAACCCCGGCAACAGCTTGTCGGGCCCGGCCGTCATACATACGCCAATTACGACCATCGTGGTGCAGGACAGGCAACAGGCCACCATGGACAGGTACAGGAATATTCGCATAGAAGGTGTCGCATCATGATCGACCCAATCACTTTTTCCATCATCAGGCACAGGCTTTACCGCGTCGTGGACGAAGCTGTAATCACCCTGAAAAATGTTTCAGGTAGCGCCATCACCAACGAAGGTCATGACCTGATGGTTTCTCTTTACCGTGCCGACGGCTCCCTGCTAATGGGTGGTGTGGGCTTTCTTCATCACCTCACCAGCGCAGCGGAAGCCTGCAAGTCAATCATTCGCAGGTTTGAAGGCAGGATAAACGAAGGCGACGTGTTTCTTTTGAATGACCCCTACACCGCTGCACTGCATACCTCGGACGTGTACCTTGTTGCCCCGATACATTACCAGGGAGAACTGGTGGCCTGGAGCGCTTGTTTTGTGCATGTCTACGATATTGGTGCGACCAATCCCGGTGGGTTTTGTCCCGATGCCGAGAATATCTACACCGAGGGCTTCAGTTCCCCCGGAATGCGACTGGTGGATGCTGGTGAAATAAACAGGGATGTCTTTGACACCTTCCTCAACATGGTGCGCTCACCGGAAATGGTGGCACTGGATATTAATTCCATGATTGCCTGCAACAACGTGGCCCGGGATCGCATGATTGCCCTGGTAGAAAAATATGGCAGGGACACGGTAGATGAAGCCTGTCACCAGCTCATCGAGCAATCTGAACAACAGTTGCGAGCGCGATTGAAGGAACTGCCCGATGGACAGTGGCAATCGCGCCAGTACCTCAGCGTAAAAGACGAAATCATGCGTGTTGTCCTGACCATGACCAAGAAGGATGACCACTTGAGCTTTGATTTCACCGGCTCCAGCCCGCAAAGCCAGTACGCCATCAACTGTACAAAGTGGGCTTCACTGGGTGGTTTATTCGCTCCCCTGTTCCCACTACTTTGCTATGACATTACCTGGAACGAGGGCGTGATAAAACCAATCGAGATGATCGCTCCCGAGGGCAGCGTGGTAAATTGCAAGCGTCCCGCTCCCGTGTCAGTGGCAACAGTAGGCGCTATCCAGTCTGTTAACAATGCCGCCTGCACAACAATTGGCAAGATGCTTAATGCCAGCGAGAAATACCGCAAAGAAGCCACCGCGGTATGGCACGCCAATCACTTCGCTGTGTTCCTGTTTGGACAAAACCAGCATGGCAGGCAGGCCATTGGGATCCTTACCGAGACTTTTGCCGGTGCCGGCGGTGCACGATCTTTTGCGGACGGCATTGACGTG
>CAZXDV010000244.1:0-4372 GCA_964639535.1 uncultured Enterobacteriaceae bacterium
CGCGTAACCCTGGTCTGATGCAAGGCGCATCCACTTGATAGCTTCCTTGAGGTCGTAGCTTACTCCTGCACCGGCCATGTGCATGGTGCCGATGGCATACTGGGCACGCGGCAGCCCCTGCTCCGCCGCCTTGCCGATCCAGGATGCCGCCTTACCATCATCCTGCTCGACACCATCACCACCGAGGTATCTCAGCCCAAGATCAAGCTGTGCCTCCGCCTCACCGCCACTGGCGCGGGATTCAAGTTGCGCGAGGTCTTCAGCGAAAACCGTTGAGAAGAAAAACAGGCAAATAAAAAAAATAGTGCGATTCATGGTGACTTTTATTTAGAGAGATATTGATGATGATGAAAGCAGGCGCTCCATTTCCTTGTGCTGATATTGCCGGGCATAGTCAATCGCTTTCATTCCATTTTTCATTTTCAGCTCCTTGTCAGCCCCGGCTTTTAAAAGAACCCTGGCCAGTTTCAGATCATTTTTTACCACCGCATCAATCAACGCGGTCCAGCCTTCCACGTGCTGCAAGTTAACATTGGCGCCCCTGTCCACCAGGAAGATCGCCAGCTCGGTATATCCCCTGTTTGCAGCCATGATAAGTGGCGTCAGTTGACCATTATCATAAGCATCGATATCCGCCCCGTAATTCAACAATCGCTCTGCTGCCGCCGCGTGGTTCTTGTCAGTGGCATACTGGAGCGCGGTGCGCTTTGCCGAACCTCGCTTGTTTGGATCGGCACCGTGTACAAACAGCAGGTCGATCATTTCCACGCTACCACCGGCTGCTGCCAGCATAATCGGTGTCATGCCATTTTCAACCTTGTTGATCGCATCACGATCTACTTCTGCCAGCAGTGTTTTCAGGCCTGAAACATTAGCGCTCGATACTGCCTGGTGAATGCTTGCCGGTGTACTGTTGATGAGTGGTGGCAGCGGGGAATCAGCGATGATGCCGGAAATGTCATCAACCTTCTGATTGAGAAAATTAAAAGCGACGATGCCGGCAACAATCACAACAATAAGCAGGATGGGAGACTTTCTGCGAGGGTGGCGTTCGACAAGGGGATCGCGCCCCTCGTTGAGGATCTCGTCTGTGGACATGGGTTCACGATCGTCAACCATGCGGCTCCTCCTTAAATATCCTGTGAAGCAGGCAAATCCTGTCAAGTGAACAGGTCATTTGAGAACAGCAGTACCGCTTCAGGCCAGTCCGCGGTGCAGGTTAAAGAGGGCTTTTCTCCTCTTCCGGCAGGTCCGGCAATGTAAACTCGCTGGTACGTACCAGGCTGTGTATATACATGATACCACCGTGTGGCCGGTTGATGTCAGCCGTGTGATAGATAAACTCAAATATCTCGTCGGCCCTTTCCGCCTCCACTTCAACGGCGAGGATTTCTTTTTCTGACTGCCCTGCAATACCGCGGTAGGCCAGGGGCGTAATTTTTCCAACGCCACGGGCACTGCTGATGTTGCAGGAAAGAATACCGTGGTCCTCTTTCAATCTTTGCTCCACGCCGAGAGCGACACCCTTTGGCAGGATGCAGGAAATTAGCTTGTATTGCTTGTCCATTTAGCTGGCCGGTCCAAGCACGGGTTTTGCCAGCTTCTCCACAATTTCGTGCGGAATATAAGTGGCAGCTTTTTCCAGTGGCGTGACGTAGATGATCCCCATACCTGGGGTGTCCAGCTGCCCGGCGATAAACATTTTCTCAAAAATCCTGTCAATCTGGTCGTTTGCCACGAGAATGCTGATGGCTTCTTTTTCGACGTCAATCGCAAGACCGAGGACACCGAGGTGTTCGCGCATACCGGTACCCCTGGCATAGTTGATCGTCGCACCCTGCGCGCCAACCTCCTGCGCAGCCTTGATCACCTCGTCTGCCTTGCCTCTTTGCACCACGCAGGTGATCAGTGAGACATCCGTTAAAATTGTAATTTCTTTCTTGCTCATGCGGGTGATCCTGTTTCGTTTTCTTCGGAAATTACTTCATCTTCAATCTCGTGACGACGCTTGATGCGCCACTGGATGTACAGGCCAGTCAGTAGTACAAAAATAATGGGGCCAATCGACGCCATGGACAAAATACCAAAGCCTTCAACAGCGCCAACGGCATTACCAAAACCAAGGCCCATCGCCAGCACCAGGGGTACCGTCACCGGCCCGGTGGTTACCCCGGCACTGTCCCAGGCAATGTTGACGAATTCCTCGGTGGAAAAGTACGTCAGCACGGCTGCGATGGCATAGCCGGGTATCAGCAAGTAAGCGATTGGCAGGTCAAACACGATCTTTGTCACACCAAGGGCAATACCCGTACCCACACCCAGTGATACGGAATACATCAACATGGATTTTCGAAAAGCACCGTTGGTCAGGTTTTGCACGGTCATTCCAAGGGCGTTCAGTGCAGGCTCCGCCAGGGTAGCGCCAAAGCCCAGGAACCAGGCAAAGATCAGCGCGACAAAAAGACCCACGCCAAAGGCATAAAGGGGTGAGCCTATTACTTCGTTAAGCTGCGTAAATGCGGATGGCACCAGTGAGCCTGACTGGGCACCAAGCTTGGCCAGCCCATAGCTCAGGCCAACGTTAAAGATGATCATTCCCAGCACACACAGGGTGATACCAAAAGCAATGTCTCCCTTGTGCTGGATCTTTTCCCTCAGCACCACCACCATGACAAACAGCAGGAACAGGACCAGCGGCACAATCGCCCGAACTCCGAGAACCACTTCAAGACCCGGTGTGCGCTCATACCAGGGCAGCACCCCTGCAGTATCAACGGTGCTCGCCGCAATCTCGATTATCTCGGCAGGCGTGATCACGCTTGATACATAAAGAGCAAGCAACATCACGGCGATAATCGGAAACAGGGAGGCCAGCATGACAATACCAAAACCGGACAGGGAAGAATTGCCCTTGCCCGCGGCGGCTGCGATACCAATACCAAGGGACAATACCAGCGGTACGGTGACGGGCCCCGTGGTCACTGCACCGCAGTCCCAGGCCAGCCCGAGGATCTTGGACAACTCCGGCTGTGCCTGGAAATAAACGGTCAGGCCAATGGTTGGCACAAGGCTGAGATAGACCAGTGGTTTCAAACTCCAGCCAAAAAGAAAACGCAGTGTGCCCAGCACGGCTGCAAGCCCGACACCCACGCCTACCATCAGCACCATGGTTTCAGAATAGATGTTGAGCATGGCATACAGGTAGGGCGCCTGGTTTACATCCACGATGGACCCTGCCGCCTTTAATGCACCGATGGCCGGTTCGGCAAATGTCACGCCAATACCCAGCAGGAAAGCGATGAGCATGACAACGGGTAGCCTGGACTTGGCTGGTAATGTTGTACCGATGGCTTCACCAAATGGCATCAGCCCGACTTTCAGGCCTTCCATGAAAAACATCAGGCCGATGATGACGGAGACCATGCCACCGGTAATGATGCTGGCATCGGCCACACCCTGCTTCAAGATGAGTATCTGGAAAAGCACAAGGTAAACTGCGAGGGGAACCACGGCCTTGATCTGCTCGTTAAGACGAACGTTCACATAGGGCTTCAGGATTCGGTACATATCCACGGACCGAAGCTTCATTTTGCCGGTTTGCTGGGCGACCTCCTCGCCGTGCTCGTTCTTCTCCAGCTTTGGTACCAGGTCGTTGTAACTGACCTGCTGCTGATGAACGACAACCTCCCGGACAAAATCACCAAATCTGATTTGATTCTTCATCTTGTAATTATCGTTAGTCCGGACAAAATCTTAACATGCAATATTGATAATTTCCGTTAATAATACGCCCTGTATAGTCAAAGAATAAGTTTTGAGCACGATCTCTTCTTTGCGGAAGCACTAATAAGCAATTCAATGTCCGTTTACGTTTACATGGTTAACCAGGGCGAGGTTCCACTGTGGGGCCTGGGTTCCCGGGAGCGTATCGAAAGGATGCTGGTTCGAGCAGGCGGTATACCGCTGGTCGAGCGACTTGAAGATGTTCCTGCCGATGCGCGAGTGCTGCTACTGCGCGGTGATTACCTCTACGATGCCAGGATCCTGGCGCGCCTTGTCGCGGAGGAAAATATCCTGCTACAGGTCTCAAGTGCCGGTGAGAATGTCCCCGTCGCCGCCGTGGTCGGGACAGGGCAGGCTCAGCAGGCCGTGGAAACTGTACTGGATAAACCGGGTGCAGGGCCCGTCGAAGGAATCAACACCGTCAACCTCGCTGACTGGGCCTCTGGTTTCCAGGAACAGCTGCGCAAGTTTGATCCACCCTACGTGCTACCGGTCATGGAGAAACACGGCAGGGCACTGGAAGAACACCTGTACTCGGTCTCCTACAAGGGTGTGACCGATCTCATCAACAAGTGGGCATTGCCCATCC
>CAZXDV010000245.1:0-4369 GCA_964639535.1 uncultured Enterobacteriaceae bacterium
GGGGACAAACACTGAAAGATAAATGGCAGGCGGGACCTGTTAATTATCTTGGACTGCAAGTCGCAGGCTTCCCAAATATGTTCATGATCACAGGTCCTGGTTCTCCCTCGGTGTTAAGCAACATGATGCCTTCTATAGAGCAACACGTTGAGTATATTCGAGACGCTATCGTCTACCTACGTGAACAACAGCTTGGCACGATGGAGGCGGAAGTCAGTGCCGAACAGGGCTGGGTAAACCACGTTAATGAACTTGCCGAATCATCATTATTGCTGGGCTGTAATTCCTGGTATCTCGGGGCAAACATCCCAGGGAAACCAAGGGTATTTATGCCCTACATAGGCTGCCCCGATTATTATGAGAAATGCCGCGAGGTGGCAAACAGCGGGTACGATGGCTTCAAGTTAAAGTAGCGGTACCGTGTCGGAAAAGATCGTATTTCCCTACGAGGCACTTATGCCGCCAGTCTTCGTGAGGCACGAAGCAGTTTTGTAGAAATTTCACCCAGGGGCAGGACTATATCCACTGCACCCCTTGAAACAGCTTCACCCGGCATACCCCAGACCACGCTGCTTTGCTTATCCTGTGCGATTGTCAGGGCACCGGCCTGGCGCATTTCCCTCAGCGCATCTGCACCATCACCACCCATTCCTGTGAGCATCACACCGATGGCATTCTTGCCAACATGCCTGGCGACAGAACGAAATAAGACGTCTACCGATGGTATGTGATAGTTAACCGGTTCACCCGCGGTCAACCTGCAAAACAGGCTTTTTCCTTTCCTGGTAATTGACAGGTGACGATTCCCGGGTGCAATGTAAACCCTCCCTTCACGAATTTGTTCTTCCCCTTCCACCTGGCACACACTCATTTCTGTGATCGAATCAAGACGCCTGGCGAATACTTCGCTAAAACCTTCCGGGATGTGTTGGGTTATGACAATGGCTGGTGCCGTCGCGGGCATCACGCGGAGAATTTCGCGAATTGCCTCAGTGCCTCCCGTCGAAGCACCTATGGCGATTAGATCATAGGGAGCAGGATAATCTGCATCGCCCGTGTTGTCCTGCAGTGTTAAAGAGCGACGGAATGAAGTTTTCTTGATGCTGGTAGCTGCCGGCGGAAGTCCTGCCTGCGCATGTCTCGACACTATGTTTGCTTTTGAGGCAATCTTGATTTTTCGAATCAATTCACTGGAATATCCATCAAGCGTTGCAGCAATATCGACTCGTGGCTTTGTCAAAAATTCAACTGCACCAAGTTCCATGGCCTGCAACGTAATATCCGCATTCTTTTCAGTGAGGGAAGAGACCATCACCACTGGCAGGGGATTGGATTTCATCAGCCTGGACAGGAAAGTGATGCCATTCATTCCGGGCATTTCAACATCCAGGGTCAGTACGTCGGGATTTAACCTGTTAATCATCTCCAGGGCGACAAATGCGTCCTCCGCGGTCCCCACTACTTCCAGGTCGCCATCCTTTTCGATGATTCGCTTCATCAGTTTCCTGGCGAGCACGGAATCATCGACAATCAATACTTTTATGTTCTTTTCCATTTTCTTTTTCTTGTTCAAGGAATTAATCGATAAGAATCTCTTTCACCGGTCCGAGCCCGGTTTTCGGTATACCGTGTTACCAATCAGGTCAAAACTGTCATTGAGATTAAACAGTGACTCGGAGTGACCGATGAACAGGAATCCACCCGGGCAGGCATGTTCTGCAAAACGGGCAAAAAGCCTGCCCTTTGTTTCACTGTCAAAGTAGATCACCACGTTCCTGCAAAAGATAGCGTCGAATTCTGTTTTCATTGGCCAGTCATCCACCAGGTTCATACGCTTGAATGTAACCAGGTTCCTGGCTTGCCTTTTTATTGTCATTTTCCCAGCTTTTTCCTGGCCCCCATGTTCAAACCAGCGCTGCCTGCGCTGGGGAGAGAGCCTGGCTATCGCAGCGGTATCGTAAGCACCGATAGACGCTGTCGAGATAACCTGCGAATCAATGTCTGTGGCAAGGATTTGTATGTCCCACTTGTGTGGTTCAGGGATGCTTTCGAGCAGCGCCATTGCAATGCTATAGGGTTCTTCTCCCGTGGAGCATCCCGCGGACCAAATCCTGATGCGCTTGTCGACACGATGACGCTGGTATATCCATGGCAGTACCTCGTTTTGCAGGTAGTGGAAATGATGTTCCTCACGGAAAAAACCGGTGAGGTTTGTGGTGATGGAATTGATAAAATCACCCATCTCCTGCTCGGGCCTGTGTTCAAGTAAGGAAAGGTAATCATCAAAACCAGACAGGTTCAGGTTCCTGATTCGCCGGAATAACCTGCCGTACATCAATTCTTTCTTGATATCCGCCAGGGCTATGCCAGCTTCCTGGTGAAGAAGGCTTCTCAGCTTGTTGAAGTGCTGATCGGTAAACTCGAGTTGATTTTCCAAGGGTACGCCCACATTCGATGGCCAGGGATAGCAGGTGATTTACTTTTAAATTGCCAGTTACCTGCATATCGGTAGCGGCGCCAAAAACTAAAGTGTTGAAAAAGCTACTTTGCCCCCAGGGGACAGTGGCAACCATTGCTTTGCCTGTTCGCAGGCTTGAGTTGGCTCTGTCTACACACATCGTGGCGCTTACACGCTCGCCAGGCTAAGCAGCGATGAATCTCAAAACCCCTATATTGTCGACAATAATATGGGAAATTTGTTAATATTCCGCCTGTTTTTCTCTTTTCCCGCTAATATGTCGACAATTTGAAGTTTTATGAAGATTAATTCCAAGTACCGCGTTTCCCTTCCCGGCACTGACCTGGATTATTTTGACACCCGGGCAGCTGTGAATGAGATCCAGGCTGATGCCTACAAGGGTCTGCCCTACACCTCCCGCGTGCTGGCAGAACAGCTGGTAAGACGTTGCGAACCTGCTCAACTGGACGCGTGCCTTCGGCAAATCATCGAGCGCAAGCGGGAGCTGGACTTTCCCTGGTATCCCGCGCGCGTGGTTTGCCACGACATTCTCGGTCAAACAGCCCTGGTAGATCTTGCGGGCTTGCGAGATGCCATCGCCGATAAGGGTGGCGACCCCGCCGATGTGAACCCGGTGGTACCCACTCAGCTTATTGTTGATCATTCTCTCGCGGTGGAAGCACCCGGGTTTGATCCGGATGCATTTGAAAAAAATCGTGCTATTGAAGAACGTCGCAATGAAGATCGCTTTCATTTCATTGACTGGACCAAGACTGCATTCAAAAACGTGGATGTAATTCCGGCCGGTAACGGCATCATGCACCAGATCAACCTTGAAAAAATGTCGCCGGTGGTCCAGGTAAGAGACGGCATCGCTTTTCCAGATACCTGTGTTGGCACCGATAGTCACACACCCCACGTGGATGCGCTTGGCGTAATAGCGATCGGTGTGGGCGGTCTTGAGGCAGAGACGGTAATGCTGGGGAGGCCATCCATGATGCGTCTACCTGAAATCGTAGGGGTTGAGCTCGTTGGAGAACGCAAGCCCGGGATAACAGCGACCGATATCGTTCTTGCAATTACGGAGTTTTTGCGTGGCGAACGCGTGGTGTCCTCCTACGTCGAGTTTTACGGTGAGGGAGCAAAAAATCTAACCATTGGTGATCGAGCCACGATTTCCAACATGACCCCGGAGTACGGTGCCTCCGCTGCAATGTTTTACATTGATGAGCAAACCATAGACTATCTCAGGCTGACAGGGCGCGATGCCGAGCAGGTGAAACTGGTAGAGACATACGCGAAAGCTGCGGGACTATGGGCCGGTGAACTGGCTGCAGCAGAATATGAGCGGGTCCTGCAATTTGACCTCTCCACGGTTGAGCGAAACATGGCAGGACCATCCAACCCACACAGGCGCCTGCCAACCTCCGCTCTTGCCGAGAGAGGCATAGCAGGCGACCTGGACAAGACCAGGGCCGAGGAAGCAGAGGGGAAGTTGCCTGACGGGGCGGTGATCATTGCTGCCATTACCAGTTGCACAAACACTTCCAACCCGCGCAATGTTGTAGCGGCGGGTTTGCTTGCAAAGAAAGCCAATGAACTGGGGCTGGTTCGTAAACCCTGGGTGAAATCTTCCTTTGCCCCGGGTTCAAAAGTTGCCAGGCTCTACCTGGAAGAAGCCGGATTATTAGGCGAGCTGGAAAAACTGGGGTTTGGAATCGTGGCTTATGCCTGCACTACCTGTAACGGTATGAGCGGAGCCCTGGATCCGCTTATCCAGCAGGAAATTATCGATCGCGATGTTTATGCTACCGCTGTGCTTTCGGGTAATCGTAATTTTGATGGGCGTATTCACGCCTATGCCAGGCACGCACTCCTGGCCTCTCCTCCACTTGTGGTTGCCTATGACCT
>CAZXDV010000246.1:0-4361 GCA_964639535.1 uncultured Enterobacteriaceae bacterium
GTGCTTTCTCCACTGGCGTTTATTGTCGCACTATTATGGTGGTGGTATGGCACCGATGACCCTTCAGAGCATCCCGCGGTAAATGATGACGAACTAAATCTCATCAGGGGAACAGGGGTCGATAATAATGACGACGAAGAACAACAGCTGCCCTGGTACGAGGTGCTAAAAAACCGCAATATACTCTTACTTACCATAAGCTATCTTTGTATGAACATGGTGTTCTACGAGGTATTCAGCTGGTTTTTCTACTACCTCGTCACCATTCGAGGCTTCGATGTACAGGACGCAAGTTACCTTACCTCCACGCAATGGGTTTTCGGGGCGATTGGTGCAGCGGCTGGTGGCTGGATTTGCGACAGGCTATGCAGGCGCTTTGGTTTGAGATGGGGGTTTCGACTGCTGCCTATGATTGGCATGATACTCTCCGGCACCTGCCTGCTTGCAGGTGCCTACAGCACCAACACCCACCTGGCCATGGTCCTGTTCATCCTTTGTTTCCTTTTTAACCAGCTTACTGAAGGTGCATTCTGGGGAACCAGTATTGCCATCGGCGGAGACCAGGCAGGGGCAGCAAGTGGGGTCATGAATACCGGCGCCAATATTTCCGGCACTATCGGCGCATTACTCGTCCCCCTTAGCGCAGATGTACTGGGCTGGAGTTTTGCAATTGCCACGGGTAGCTTTTTTGCATTGCTGGGTGCTTTTCTCTGGCTACTCATCGAACCGGATAAACCCCTTTCCAGCCAGGGAACGCCTGCAAATGAGTGATGAAGGAGAATACCACGAATCGCTGATCACCCTGCTGGAACTGATTTGGGGACGAGACTTCATGTCCCCAGGTGGAGAAGGTAACGTTAAAAAGCTTGTGGCAGATCTTGAATTGCGGGATAAAAACGTCCTTGATATTGGTAGTGGTCTTGGTGGCCCTGCCTTTGTTCTCGCAAGGAAATACGGCGCGAAAGTAACTGGCATAGACATAGAAGCACAGCTGGTCAGTCATTCCAACAGGCGAGCCATAGAACTTGGTTTACAGGACAGGGTCGAATTTAAGTGCGTGACTCCAGGTTCGTTGGATTTTCCTGATGGCACATTCGACGCAATTGTCAGTTCCGGCGCCTTTACCCAGGTATCCAACAAGCTGGATATGTACCGGGAATGTTTAAGAATACTCCGGCCTGGCGGTATATTTTCCTGCTATGACTGGATGAAATCCGAGGGAGAATACAGCGAGGACATGCATTACTGGTTCAAGATGGAAGGCCTGACCTATGCCATGGAAACACCCAAACTACACGAGGAAATTCTTGTTGAAGCAGGTTTCGTTAATGTTTCCATCACCGATGCTTCCAGGTGGTATCGTGAAAAAGCTCGTGAAGAATATGAACTTCTTCGGAACGATCTCTACTCAAAGGCCACCGCGCTGCTTGGAAAGGAAGGCGCTGATTATTTCGTGGAGAACTGGCGGGCCATGGTGGTGGTCTGCGACAAGGGCGAGATGCTGCAGGTTTATTGTCGTGCAACTAAACCATTCTGACTGTTTTTTCCCAATCAAGTGGTCGCTGTTTGTCTCCAGCTATTACAATTTGTCGCTATCTAGATACGCTTAATTGTCATTCAAAGTCGGGCCTCTATATCTGCCTGATTTTTCGGATCTTTTTCGGCCATATTCTTGGCATCTAAATTGCTGCATTATTAAACTCAGGGGTGTGCTGTACAAAACACGGATTTTAATAATAAACATTGCCCACGAAGGCAAACCGTATCTGATATGAAGCACGAACAGCAACCGGATTCACAAACCGGGTCAAAACTGCCGGATGAGATTGCAGGCAAGCAGGAGCTTGTGCTGCTACAAGCCATTTTTGATAAATCCCCCGTCGCTATGATACTGCTCGACGACACCAACCGTATTGTTATTGCCAATGACATGGCAAAACAGTTGACCGGGTACGACATTAGCGAACTCACATCCATGAATGCACAAAGCATTACCCATCCTGACTACTTCGCATCGGCAGAGAATGAACGCAGTGAATTACTGGCTGGAAAGCGCAACTCCTACGAATTTGAATGCAAGCTCCTGAGAAAAAATGAAAAGGAATTCTGGGCGCGTATTAATATTTACTCGATTGGACAACATGAACAATTCAGAGCCTATCGCATTGCCCACCTTCGCGATATCGAACAGCTCAAGTCAGGCCAGTTGGCCGAGAAGAGAATCGACACGCTGTTTAGACAGGCACAGAAGCTTGGGAAGCTGGGCTACTGGGAATGGAATGAAGCTGAACAGCGGATGATTACCTGCTCGGAAGAGTATGCGAATATCCATGGGCAAAATGCCGAGGAGATCATAGCTCATAATCACTCACTCGAAGCCTCCTTTGACAATGTGCATCCGGACGATCTAGAGCGGGTTAAACAATTTGAAGAAAAATTCACCAGCCAGCATGAGCTGCGTGATATTGAATATCGAATAGTAAGACCTGACGGTGAAATTCGATATGTTTACCAGGTAGGCGAGGTAGAGTGGGATGCCGAGGGAAATCCCGTGCGCTCATTTGGCATCCTGCAGGATATAACAGAAAGAGAACAATCAAACCTGCAACTGCAAAAACATGACCTGATGTTTCGCCGTTCGGAAGAACTCGGTGGTGTGGGTCACTGGGAGTGGGATGAGATCGAGGACAGGCTGAGCTGGTGTTCAGAACATTACGCCGCAATCTTTGGCATGACTGTTGAAGAGGCGCTTGAATTTAGTTCATCCCATGAAAACGACATGCGTGATATACATCCTGATGACTATGACATGGTCTACCAGGCTGACCTGGATAGCGCTGACAGGGGTCTTCGAATCGACATTGAGTACCGGGTATTTAACCGGCAGGGAGAGATACGATATCTTCATCGCCTCTCGGATGTTGAAAAAAATAGCGAAGGCAAGGTCATACGCACCTTTGGCACGGTGCAGGATATCACCGAGAGAAAACTGGCTGAGCTCGAATTGAAGAAACGCCAGGACATGTTTGAAAGAAGCGAAAAGCTCGGTGGTGTAGGACATTGGCAATGGGATGAGATTGAAGACAGGCTAACCTACTGTTCTCCTGAATATGCCCGGATTTTCGGCTCTACGGTGGAAGAAATAATGGCTGAAAGCCAGAGTCATGGCGATGATGTATCAGATGTGCATCCTGATGACAGACAATACGTGGTAGAGCGGGAGAATGAAGCAGTTTTAAATGGTGAACACCTTGATATTGAATACCGGGTTTTCAATAAGTCAGGTGAAACGCGATATGTGCACCAGCTTGGCGATTTTTTCAAGGACAAGGACGGCAACATAACCAGGAGCTTTGGCACCCTGCAGGACATTACCGAGAAAAAACTCGCCGAGTTAACCCTGCAGGAAGAGAGACGGAAGTTTGAGCGCTCCGAGAAACTGGGGAATATAGGCCACTGGGAGTGGGACGAACTCGAGGATTCGCTGACATATTGCTCTCCGCAATACATTGTTATCTATGGTGATTCTATCGTTAGCAAGATGAAAAAAGCTTCCTATTATCAGCATATTCATCCAGAAGATCGGGAAAGAGTTATGAAGGAGGAAGATGACTCAATCGACGAGGCGCGCTCACATGATATCAGGTTCAGAATAATCAAGGACAATGGGGAGGTCCGCTATATCAGGCAGCAGGGAGAAGTAGAGACTGATCACACTGGCAGGGTTGTTCGCTCTTTTGGCACCTCCCAGGATATTACCGATACCGTGCTCACCGCACAGGAACTTGAACAATCCAGGATCCAGTTCAAGCAAACCTTTAGTAATGCGCCCATAGGCATGGCGCTCGTTGAGCTGGATGGCACAGCCATAGAATTCAACCAGGCCGGAGCCAACATGCTGGGTCTTGATACTAGCGACACCATCGGTCTGAATATCGACTCATTATCACACCCTGTTGAGCGCAATCGAAACCGGGTAGATCTATCGAAGTTAAGAAGGGGTATTATCGAGCGGTACCATGTCGTTCGGCGACTTCGACACAAAAATGGCAATTACATATGGGTAGATCTTCATTGTATCCTGGTGCGGGATGCTGATTCGAAGCCCTCATATATCATTGTCCAGGGCATAGACATTACTGAACAGAAGTTACTGACTGAAAAGCTGAATTACAATGCCAGTCACGACAGCCTGACAAACCTGATTAACAGGCGTGAACTTGAGCAGCGCCTGAATCGCCTGATAGATAGCGCATATTCCACTGGCAGTATACATTCCTTTTGTTATATGGATCTTGATCAGTTCAAGATTATTAACGATAGCTTTGGACATGCTGCCGGAGACGAACTATTAAGACAGC
>CAZXDV010000247.1:0-4320 GCA_964639535.1 uncultured Enterobacteriaceae bacterium
ATCGGTCGTTCAGGTACTCTTGGCTACGAGGCAGCATCGCAAATGAAAGCCATGGGCATTGGTGTTTCAACCAGTGTCGGTATTGGTGGCGACCCGATTAACGGAAGTTCTTTTCGTGACCACCTGGCCCGTTTCGAGGAAGACGACGAAACACATGCGGTAGTCATGATTGGTGAGATTGGCGGTCCACAGGAGGCGGATGCGGCCATGTATTTTAAAGAAAACATGAAAACACCTGTGATTGGCTATATTGCTGGATTAACAGCTCCAAAGGGAAGACGCATGGGGCACGCCGGAGCTATTATTTCAGCATTTGGTGAAAGTGCTGCTGAGAAAGTGGAAATTTTGCAGGAGTGTGGTGTCACCGTGGTACCGAACCCATCTGAATTTGGTAACACGGTAAAAGATGTGTTGGCAAAGTTGTAAACACCATTATGCCATGCATCACGGAGACTATGATTGCCGACCTGGAACGCGAACACGCAGCAAGTACGTCCATGTATGCTCGGTCAGCGGCATCCCTGCCGCTGACGGTTCGCTCACCAGGATTCGTCAATCATCGCTAGTTTAGAAGTCAGTAAATCAGAAGGATAATAACAATGAGTAAACCAAGAGTAGTCGTAACCAGGAAGTGGCCGGAAGCGGTTGAAAACGAGATGCGTGAATTGTTTGATGTCACGTTGAATGAAGATGACCACAAGATGAGCGTGGAGGAATTGCATGAGGCTCTTAAAACAGCCGATGCACTCTGCCCAACCGTATCAGACAGTATTAATGCCGAAGTATTAAATGTTGCAGACAAAACTGTAAAAGTGATCGGTAGTTACGGAGTGGGTTTTAACCATATCGATTTAGAAGCGGCAAAAGCCAATGACCTTGTTGTGACCAATACACCGGAAGTATTGACGGACTGCACGGCTGATCTGGCCATGACATTAATGCTGATGGTTGCTCGCAGGGCTGGTGAGGGTGAACGACATGTTCGTCACAAGGAATGGACAGGTTGGCGTCCGACCCACATGATTGGTACAAAGGTCACGGGCAAGACACTTGGTCTTATTGGCATGGGACGTATCGCCAGGGCCATGGCGCACAAGGCGCATCACGGTTTTGGTATGAAGATTATTTATACGGATCCTTATCCACCACCGCAGGATGTGGTGGATTCGCTGCAGGCCGAAGCACGGGATAGTATTGAAGATGTACTGCAGGAGGCCGATTTTGTTTCCCTGCACTGCCCGGGCGGTAAGGAAACCTATCACCTGATTAACGAGGAACGGCTCGGCATGATGAAGTCGTCGGCCTACCTGATAAATAGCGCTCGTGGTGACGTCATCGATCCTGACGCGCTGATTGCCGCATTAAAGAACGGTACGATTGCCGGCGCTGGTCTTGACGTGTTCGAAGGTGAGCCCAATGTGCAGGAGGGTTTCCTGGCCCTGGACAACGCGGTGCTGCTGCCACACCTGGGAAGTGCGTCCATGGAAACCCGCGTGGCCATGGGCATGCGCGTTATCGACAACCTGAAAGCATTTTTTGCGGGCGAAGAACCCGGCGACCGGGTAGCCTGAGCAGGGTTTAAATATGTCTGCCGTTCCAGGCCCACAATCCGGTATTTCGAATCTCGATTCGCTCGCTGCTGCCTATGCGGCAGAACTTGTTGAGTTGTTATCCACACAGCTTGAAAGTGTCATCGAGAAGCGCTGCCCTTCAATCCTTCCTTTTGTACAGGGGAAAAAGAGCCTGGCAGAAGGCAGCGCGGAAGACGTTGAAAACACCCTGCAGGCCTGGGGCATCTGGTTCCAGTTGCTCAATATTGCCGAGGAAAACACCGGCATGCGTCGAAGACGACAAACGGAGGATATCCTGGGACTGGAAAAGGTACCGGGTACCTTTGCCCACGTTCTGGCCGAGGCGAAGCACGAGGGTGTCTCGGCAGATTCCATACAGGCGCTCCTGGATTGTGCTGCTATCAGGCCAACCATCACTGCCCATCCTACCGAGGCAAAACGTGTCACGGTGCTGGAAATACATCGCCGCATTTATGTCCTGCTGTACCGCCTGGAGGCCACGCGCTGGACCGCGAGGGAGCGCAGTCACTTTACCAGTGAGCTTAGAAATGAAATCGATCTCCTGTGGCTCACGGGTGAGTTAAGAATGGAAAAACCCTCGGTTGAAAATGAAGTGGCCTGGGGGCTGCACTTTTTTCAGCAGGCCCTGTTTGAACGTGTTCCTGAAACACTGGAAAGACTGGACTGGTCCTTGCAACAACAGTATCCCGGATCAAGCTTCAGTATTCCGCCCCTGTTTAATTTTGGATCCTGGATTGGTGGTGATCGGGATGGCAATCCATTTGTTACCAACGAAGTGACAGAAGAGACGCTCAAGAGTAACCGGGAAGCTGTACTACATCATTATATTTCAAAATTACCCGAGGTGATTCGGCGTTGCAGTATCTCGGCGAACACGGTGACACTTGGCGAGAAATTTTTTGACAGGTTGAATACGCTTCTTGAGAACAACACGGAGGCCAATGAAATAGCTCGCAGGAACCCGGGAGAAGTATTTCGACAGTACCTGAGTTGTGTGCTGATGCAATTGGAAAATACGCTGGAACAAGCGGATGGAACAATGTACCTGGGCGCAGACGAGCTGGTGGATGACCTGTTGCTGCTTGAACATTCACTGGTAGATGCAAACTGTAACGAGTTATCCGAAGCACTGATCAAGCCACTGCGACGGGAAGTAGAAGCGTTTCGTTTTTGTACGGTAAGACTTGATCTTCGCGAAAACTCTACGCGCACGACCCAGGCCCTGCAGGAAATCTGGTGTATTCAAAACCCAGGGTCTGAAGTACCCGATATCGAATCGCGGGAATGGGAAGAATGGTTAGCAGGCGAACTGGTTCGACCCCTGGATGAACTGCCCGTCTTCGAGGGACTGGGAGAGGAGGCGCGATCTACCTTTGGCCTGTTCAAGCTGGTTGCCACTGTAAGGAAGGACTACGACAGGGAGGCCATTGGAAGTTTTATCCTGAGTATGACACGCTCTGTGCAGGATATTCTTGGGATTTACCTGCTTGCCAAGTACAGCGGTAACTTTGTCGACGCTGAAGCGACAGAGTCATGTCAACTAGCCATTGTGCCCTTGCTGGAGACAATAGAGGACTTGCGAGCCGCGCCGGGGATCATGCGCAAGACGCTGAAAATGCCCGTAGTAAGACGCTCTGTCAAAGCCCAGGGATCCTGCCAGGAAGTGATGATCGGTTATTCGGATTCAAACAAGGATGGTGGTTTTCTCACGGCCAACTGGGAGCTGAACAAGGCCCAGGTAGAGCTGACAAGGGTCGCAAAAGACTGTGGATTTTCAATTTCCTTTTTTCACGGTCGAGGCGGCTCGGTGAGTCGTGGCGGTGCGCCAACAGGGCGTGCCATTGCCGCACAACCCGCCGGTTCAATTAACGGGCGCATGCGTATTACCGAGCAGGGAGAAGTTGTTTCATCAAAGTTTGCCAACGAAGGTACCGCCCAGTATCAAATGGAACTACTGGCAGCCAGTGTTTTTGAACACTCCCTGCGTTCACTGAGTGAAGATGAGCTCAAGCCCATTGTCGAATTTGACCAGGCCATGGAAGCACTTTCCAATATCGCCTTCACGGCTTATCGGGAACTTGCTGAAGCAGAGGGGCTGGTGGATTATTACAATGCTGCCAGTCCGGTTGAAGAACTGGCGCAGATGAATATCGGCTCCCGCCCGGCAAAACGTTTCGGTGCAAATAGCCTTGACGACTTGCGGGCAATACCATGGGTATTTGCGTGGACCCAGAATCGTCATCATGCACCGGCCTGGTACGGCATAGGAACTGCGATTCAAGGGTTTATAAAAGTCCGGGGCGAAGAGGGTGAGTCGCTTCTAAAACAGATGTTCCAGGAATCAAGGTTGTTCCGTCTTGTTATCGACGAAGCTGAAAAATCACTTGCTTTTGTCGACCTTGATGTTGCCAATGCTTATGCTGGTGAGCTTGATGATGAAACCTTGCGTGGACGCGTGTTTGGCATGATTGAAAGCGAGTACCACCTGTCAAAGGAGATGGTTTTACTGGTATCCGGTGACGACAGGCTCACCGTGCGTTTTCCGAAATTTTCAAGAAAGCTTGAAAGACGGGGCGAGATACTCAAGCAGGCAGGTATGGAACAGGTGAAACTTGTTCAACGCTTTCGCAAAACCGGTGATCGGGATGACCTGATTCCTTTACTGCTCTCCATCAACTGCGTGTCTGCGGGGCTCGGCTGGACGGGCTAGGACTTTTACTCTTACTCG